>JAEXFV010000093.1 GCA_023451115.1 Bacillota bacterium | reverse complement strand
GTCCATCATTTCTTCCGCAAATTTCTGATATTCCTCTTTCGTCCAGAACAGCATTTCCTTACGTTCCTCGCTGCCCATGTTTCCGGCTTTTGCTGCCGGGTTGGAGCGCAGATCGTAAAATCGTACTGCGTGGTTGATAATGACGGAGAGCTGATTGTGCAGCGTTTTGAGATAACTTTGGGAATAGGGCTTGTGCTTTTCGTCACGGTAGGCAAGCAGCTCGTTCTGCCACGCAATCACATCCTTGGTGGTGATCTCGTTGATCTTGCGCTTGCCGAAGTACGGGACGATCTTGGTCTGGATGATATGCTCCTTGGTCTGCCATGTGCTTTCTTTCAGCCTTGCTTTGAGATCGGTAGTATAAATCTCAACAAAGGCTTCAAAACTCATATCCAAGTCTCCTGCGCTCTGCTGCTGGAATTTCTGTTCCCATTCCAACGCTTCACGGCGGGTTGCAAACCCTCGTTTGCATTTCGGCTTGCGCTCGCCTGTCCAATCCGTGTACTGCGTTACCACATACCACGAACCGTTGTCCTTGTTCTTATAAGCCGGCATTTTCTTCACTCCTTTCTTTTCTGTAAAATCTTTCATTGAAATACTGACGGTTTACTCGTCCTGCAACGGTGATATACCCTTTCGCCTCCAACTCTCTGTTGAGTTTACGCATAATCTTGTATGCGTGGGATTCCGAAATCTCTAACTCCTTTGCAACTTCGTCCACTCTGATGAACTTCTTTTCCATTCAATTCCTCCTTTTTGATTTTTGGGTATAATATTCCTTATTTAGTGTCGGAATACTTTCTGGCCGCCATCCGATTTGCCCGGGCGGATAAACCTTCAACGATATGCTTGTTAGAGACTTGTCCTCTAACTTAAACATATTAGTTTAAGTTTACGGCATCATTATACTAAACAAATTCCGTTATGTCAAGAGGCTTTGGAGAAAATATTAAATATATTTGTTTAAGCTATCTTGACAGACGATAAACATTTATGTTATACTAATGGCAACAATCCGAAAGGGAGCGAAAACTATGGCAATCGGTGAAAGAATCCGTTTTATTCGCAATCTGCGTGGTATGACGCAGAAGTGGCTCGGTCAAGCTGTGGGATTTCCCCAAAAGACCGCTGATATTCGTATGGCTCAGTATGAGTCCGGCTCCAGAACGCCCAAGGAAGATTTGGTGAACGCTCTTGCCAATGTTCTGGAGGTTTCTCCTTTGGCTTTGCACATCCCCGACATTGACAGCAATCTTGGCTTTATCCATACGCTTTTTGCTGTCGAGGACATTTATGGTGTCAGAGCTGAAAAACAAGGAGACGAAGTACATATCGTCTTTGATGGCAGCAAGCGCACAATGGATGAGTCCATTTTCAAAATGCTTTCTGCATGGGCTGACCAAGCCGAAAAGCTGAAAAACGGTGAAATCAGTAAGGACCAGTATGACCGTTGGCGTTATACATTCCCGGCAGAGGACACCACTCAGATTTGGGCGAAAGTACCGTCCAAAGCACTCAGCGATATGCTTGTAGAGGCATTCAAAGAGGACATCAAGTAAAATGAACGACAAAAAGCCCGTACTGACATCCGATCAGTACGGGCTTAAATGCTAATATGGGATTTTTGTGAGGTAATTGAAATTATTCTTTACTCACAAGCCACTCGCAACGCAGAATAATCGCATTGGATGGCATTCTTATCAAAACCTTATCAGAGAGAGTGGGCAAAGTCCGAAAAGCCTTGTAAACACTGGGTTTTTCGGTTTTTTCAAATTATTCCCACTCAATCGTTCCGGTAGGCTTTGGCGTAAGGTCGTACAGCACCCGGTTCACGCCTGCAACCTCCCCGGTGATACGCGCCGTGATATGCTGCAAAAGTGCAAAGGGGATGTCCTCTACGGTGGCCGTCATAGCATCCACGGTATTCACCGCACGGATGATCACCGGCCAGTCAAAGGTGCGCCTGTCATCCCGCACGCCGGTGGATTTAAAATCGGGAACGACGGTGAAATACTGCCAAACCTTTCCCTCCAAGCCGTTTTTGGCAAACTCCTCCCGGAGGATCGCATCGGATTCCCGCAGGGCTTCCAGCCGATCTCTGGTAATGGCGCCCAGGCAGCGCACACCCAGGCCAGGGCCGGGGAAGGGCTGGCGGAACACCATAACATCCGGCAGGCCAAGGGCCTTGCCAACCACACGCACTTCATCCTTAAAAAGGAATTTCAGCGGTTCCACCAAGGCAAACTGCAAATCCTCCGGCAGGCCACCTACGTTGTGGTGCGCTTTTACCGGGCCGCTCTCCAAGATGTCCGGATAAATCGTGCCCTGTGCCAGGAATTGAATTCCCTCCAGCTTGCGGGCCTCCTCCTCAAACACCCGGATGAACTCCGCGCCAATGATCTTGCGCTTGGTTTCCGGGTCAGCCACGCCCGCCAGCTTGTCCAGGAAGCGGTCGATCGCGTCTACGTAAACCAGGTTTGCGTCCAGCTCATCCCGGAACACCTTCACCACCTGCTCAGGTTCCCCTTTGCGCAGCAATCCATGGTTTACATGCACGCAGGTAAGCTGCTTGCCCACTGCTTTAATCAACAACGCCGCTACGACGGAGGAATCCACTCCGCCGGACAGCGCCAGTAAAACCTTTTTGTCCCCAATCTGTTCCCGCAACGCTGCAATCTGTTCTGCAATAAACGCCTCTGCCAGCGCTGGCGTCGTGATGCGCTCCATGGTTTTCGGGCGCTTGTTCTGTGCCATCGTTTTGTTTCCTCCCTGTTTTATTCCGTCACTAGCTCCTTCAAATTTTACATGTATTCTCCCGCAATGGCAAGAAAAAGAGGGACGAAATTGCGTCCCTCCTGGCCGTGCGGTTGCGGCTGGAACCCTTTGCGGCCGAATTTGGCGCCAATTCCCCCGCCCATAAGGTGGCCAAGGCGCAAGCTTTCCCATTGCGTCATATCAACGCCCCTAAACCCAGGGGGGCGTGGAAAGAGATTGTTTCAGCTGCAAGATCCGCTTTTCTATGATCCCGATGGCTTCTGCAAACGCTTCGTCCCCTTTCCCGGTAGGGTCTTCCAAGCCCCAGTCCTCCCGGCGCTTACAGGGGAGGGCAGGGCAGCTCACATTGCATCCCATGGTAATCACAATATCCACAGGCGGGATATGGGAAAGCAGCTTGCTGTACTGTTGTTTTTCCATATCAATTCCGTAAATCCGCTTCATCAGCCGCACCGCATCCTGATTGATTTGGGGACTCACCTGGGTTCCGGCTGAATAGCTTTCGAACACATCCCCGGCCAGATGCCTGCCAAGGGCCTCTGCAATCTGGCTGCGGCAGGCGTTGTGTACGCACACAAACGCAACTTTGGGTTTTGTGCCCATACCTTACCCCCGGATTTGCTGGATGAGACGCTTTGCTTCCTCTTTTTTCAGCACTTTACCATAGGACACCACCGTCCCGTCCACTACCAGGGCCGGCGTTGACATGACGCCGTAAGCGGCAATCTTCGTAAAATCCGTTACATGATCGACAGTAGGGTCCATCCCCAGCTCCGTAAGGGCGGCGCAAACCGCCGCCTCCAGCTCGTTGCATTTGGCGCAGCCAGAGCCCAGTACCTTAATGTCCATCCCACCGTTTGCCGCCTTTTCCGGCTCCACCGCCTGGGCGTTGCTGTTTTTGCAGCAGCAACAGGGTTTTGCTTCCTCTTTCTTTTTATGAAACAGTCCCATCGTAAAAAACCTCCTACCAGTTTCATTTATATCAGTGAAAATTGAAATAAATTGAACAAATAACCCACAAGGATAATCCCTACCGTGCAGATGCCGATAAACAAAGCCAAGAGCCTGGGTTTCACTGCCTTACGAAGCAGGATCATGGAGGGCAGGCTCAATGTGGTGACCGCCATCATAAACGACAGGATGGTGCCAAGCTGCGCTCCCTTGTAAAGCAGCGCTTCCGCAACGGGGATTGTTCCGAAAATATCCGCATACATGGGCACGCCCACCAAAGTGGCTATGATCACGCCAAAGGGATTGTTGCTGCCCAGCACCGTTTCAATCCAGGCTTTGGGAAGCCAGTTGTGAATCACCGCGCCAATCCCTACGCCCACTAAAATATACGGGAATACCTTTCGAAAGGTAGCCGCCATTTGATCTTTTGCATATTGCAACCGCTCCCGTTTTGTCAACGTGGGGAGTTCCATGTCCACACCGGCCGCATTGCGGACAAACGATTCGACGTAAGATTCCATATGCAGTTTTTCAATCACCGTACCGCCAACTACGGCAATTACCAAACCAACCGCAACATAGAGGATGGCCACTTTGGCGCCAAAAACGCTCATCAGCAGCATCAAGCTCCCCAGGTCCACCATAGGGGATGAAATCAGGAAGGAAAAGGTTACGCCAATGGGCAGCCCTGCGCTGGTAAAACCCATAAAGAGGGGGATAGAGGAGCAGGAGCAAAAAGGCGTCACCGTCCCCAACAGGGCGGAAACCAAGTTTGCGCCCACCCCATGAAACCGGCCAAGGATTTTTTTGCTGCGCTCAGGAGGGAAATAGCTTTGTATATACGAAATCACAAAAATCAGCAAACACAGCAGCACGGTTATTTTTATCACGTCGTATAGAAAAAACTGAATGCTCCCGCCCCACCGGGTGGCGGGGTCCAGTCCCAGCGCCCTTAACAGCCCCCCTATGAGCTGGTTGAGCCACTCCATACCCAGGACCTGGCGTTGGAGAAAGGAACCTATGGATTGTAACATTTGCAACCACCTTCTCTCTTAATCAAATCAAAATATTTTGATTTATTTCCCCAGAAAAAAGCCCCCTTTTCAGGGCGGCCACAGCGTTACGCGCTCCCGCTTTTATTGTCCTAAATGAGGCGTTGTCAGGCTTAGCAGCAATTGGGCCGCCGCTTTGCCTCCTGTGTCGCTCAGGCGGTAGTGGGTCCATTTCCCCTCCTGGCGGCTGACTACAATCCCGGATTCACACAAAATTTTCATGTGATACGAAACAGCGGACTGCCCCATCCCCAGCCGGTCCATCAGCACACAAGCGCATGTTTCCCCACAGCGCAGCAGCTCCAAAATGGCCAGCCGCTTTGGATCACACAAGGCTTTGAATATTCTGGCATGCTTTTTATGGACACACTCCAACGGTTATCCCTCAAATCAATTATTTTTGATATATTTAGTATATGCACTTCGCCTCTTTGTGTCAACCGCTTTCCCAAAGAGCGTTTGCCAGGCCGCTGGGGGGTATGATACATGCAACGCTGTTTCCTTACTCTCTCCTGATAATTGGACGCAGAAAGAGCATACCGCCCCAGAGGATGGATACCAGAGAAATGATCTGGGAGAGGGAAAGCATTCCGATGAACCCACGATAGCTGTCGCCCCGGCAAAATTCCAGGAAAAACCGGCTGATGCCATACGTTACAAGATAGGTGGCCAGCATTTGCGTACCCTCTGCTT
>JAEXFV010000132.1 GCA_023451115.1 Bacillota bacterium | reverse complement strand
CCCCAGGACGGTCGACCTTATTCACCACCACGATGGGCACTTTTTTCAGCTCCAGCGCTTTTCGCAGCACAAAACGGGTTTGGGGCATGCAGCCCTCAAAAGCGTCTACCAACAGCAGCACCCCGTCCACCAGTTGGAGGATGCGCTCAACTTCGCCGCCAAAGTCAGCATGGCCTGGGGTGTCTACAATATTGATACGGGTGCCCCTGTATTCCACCGCCGTGTTTTTAGACAGGATCGTGATGCCACGCTCCCGTTCCAGGTCGTTGGAATCCATTACCCGTTCCTGAACCTGCTCATTTGCCCGGAACACCCCGCTTTGGCGCAGCAGCTGGTCTACCAGGGTGGTTTTGCCATGATCCACGTGGGCGATAATGGCAATGTTGCGGATGTTTGCGTTTTGCATGGTTTCGTCGTTCCTCTATCTTTAAAATATTTGAAATCAAATGTTATGCGCCTTATGCCGCCGCTACATCATCCCTTGGGGAAGTGCGGCAAGGCGCAACGCCGCAGCTTGCGCTTCGGCGCCCTGCTCTGTACGGGTGACGTACCATTATAAAACGATTTTGCCGGGAATACAAGGGGGAACGGGCGTTTTCAGGAGATTTGCCGTAAGAAAGGGGAGGCATTGGCCCTTTCAGGTATGAAATAAAATACGGTTGGCTATACTCGTGTTACAGATATTTATAGGCAGGAAGGAAGCAACAGCATGGGGATTGGGTATCGGATACGGGCTGCCTTTGGAGCAGCAGTGGTGATATTGTTTGTGGCGTTGTGCTATGCAGGGCAGAAAGTCGATGTGAGTGAAACTGCAAGCGGGGTTTATGCGGATGTGGCCCTGCGCCCGGAAGGAGGGCCGGCATTGCTGCGGCTGCATGTGATAGCCAACAGCGATGAAGCGGAGGACCAGCGCGTGAAACTGCTGGTGCGCGACGCGTTGCTGGCAACCTTTGCCCCTACAAAAAGCCTGGAACAGGCGGAGACGGTTTTGCTGGAACGGGGCGGTGAGGTGCAGAAAACGGTAGAAAGGGTGCTGCAGGAAAACGGCTGCGGCTATGGCTGCCAACTTTTATGGGGCGTAGTTCCTTTTCCGCAACGGGTATATGGGGAAACGGTGTATCCTGCAGGGGAGTATGAGGCCCTCCGGGTGGTGCTGGGGAAGGGGGAAGGAAAGAACTGGTGGTGCATACTGTTCCCGCCATTATGTCTGGCGGATATCGGCGTTACGGATTTGCTGGATACCGATGAAATCCAGTGGGAAAGCGCTCTGGCCAATTGGTTGAACCAATAGAGGTGTGCGCTGGAAACAGGCGGTGTGCGCCATCTGGATGAAAAGCAGCGGGTTCGGCAGTGAAAGCAAATAATGTGTAATCTTTTCTGGCAAACGCATTGACGAAAGGAAAAAAGATACATATAATATAGGTATCAAGAGAATAGCTCTGAGGAGGAATCCAAAGACGAAACGGCAAACCCGGCGAAAGCCGGCGGCGCAAAGCTACAGGGCCTTCCCTGAACACAGGATGGCAGCCAGTTACCGAACCAAAGGGTTTCTTTTTTGTACGTTAGGATCTTGAAAATCGTTGCAGCGGGTAGACGGCAATCTGCCCCAAGCGACAAAGGCAAACCCGGCGAAAGCCGGTGACGCAAAGCTATAGGGCCTTCCCTGAACACAGGATGGCAGCCAGCTACCGAAAGGGGATAGATGTATGAAAACTCGCCGTTTTGTTGTTGCGTTGCTTGTATTGACACTGATCAGCGCCCTGCTGCCTGCTGTAGCCAGCGCAAGCGACAAGTATCTGGCCAGCGTAAAGGAAATTTCCTTCAGCAGCAGCGATGCAGTGGCCCAAAAGGCTGCAGAGCTTATGGAGGATAAGGCCACTACCGAAGAAAAGGCTATGGCCTGTTACAGCTACATCGTAAAGAACTTCTCCTATGACTGGGATTTGTATAATAAGGTTGTATCCGGCCGGATAACCAAATACACGCCGGATCCGGAAGACATTTTGAAAAATAAAGTTGGTATCTGCTATGATATCGCTTCCCTCTATGCGGCCATGCTCCGCAGCCAGGGTATTCCCTGCAAAATGGTAAAAGGATATTCCAGCGCGGTCAATGGCTATCATGCATGGAACGCCGTGTATGACGACGCTACGGATCGGTGGATCACCATGGATTTGACGGTGGATATGTGCAACAGCGGCAAAGCAAAAACCAGTTGGGCTTCTGTCAGCGGCACGTATCGGGCAAAGAGCGCGATCTAATCGGAGTGTGAACCAAAACGCAAGCTTTGATATGGCTGGTGGGAATATTGAAACGAAAAACAGCGGCCTGGCGTTTTTCGCCAGGCCGTTTAGACTGTTAAAAATCTCTGGATTGTTAAGGCGCGGCAGCTCCCTGGCTTCATTCGGCTCTGACGGCCTGCGCGTCGGAGCAGATGAAAACCGTTGGATTTTCGTGCTTCGCAGACAAAGCCCGTACCCTCGAAAAATGTAGCGCAGCCACTTTTTTGATAGATATAGCAGCCTGGAATTTTATCCCCGGCTATTATGCCTATCATGATTGTCGCAACACCGCGTCCCGGATAGGGCCGCAAAGGTGCAGGGAGCCGAAAGCGCACACCAGATCTTCCGGCTCTGCCAGAGAAAGGGCTAAGGCAACCCCCTGTTCCGGGCTAGCAGCTGTGTATACCCGGGAACAAAACCGCCCCATTTCCCGCGCCAACGCCTCAGGGGGCAAGGCCCGAGGCTCTGGGGAGGCAATGGCCACCATTGCGCTTGCATAAGGAGCGGCCAGCGCCAGACAGTTAAGGTGATCCTTATCCGCCATTAACCCTGCCAGGAAAATACAGCGTTGCTGTTGGGTTTGCCGGGGAAATACGGCTTGCAGGCTTTCCAGCAGCGCCGTTACGCCCTGGGGATTGTGGGCGCCATCCAACAGGAAGAAAGGGCTGCGCTGCAGCAATTCAAAACGGCCTGGCCAACACAGCTTGGAAAAACCTTCCCGCAACGCTTCCTCACCCACGGGGAACCCCTTGTTTGCTAAAATCGTTAACGTTTTCAGAGCCAACGCCGCATTTTGTACCTGAAAGCAGCCCGGCAGCCCCAGCGGGAGCTCTCCCCAGGGCAGGAGCAGCACGGCCCGTTCCCCCTCCATGCGGAAAGGAGGGGCCTGAGCGATATGCAGTTTGGCGTTTGCTGCGGTGCATGCATGCTGTACCACTTTTTGCACGCCCGGGGTTTGAGCCAGCAGTACCACATCCCCCCCCGGCTTGATGATACCTGCCTTTTCCGCTGCGATTTGCTCCAGGGTGTCTCCCAAAATAGCCGTATGATCCAGCCCGATGTGGGCGATTACGGCAACGTCGGGGCAGGGGATGGCGTTGGTGCAGTCCAGCCTTCCTCCCAGGCCTACCTCCAACACCACAATATCGCAGCGCTGCTCTAAAAAATAACAAAGCCCCAGCGCGGTTACCAGCTCAAAAAATGTAGCCGGGGAGGAAAGGCGCCCGGCTGCGGCGCAAACCCGCTCCAGAATGCGGCAAAGGTCCCCATCCCCAATGGGCGATCCGTTTACCTGAATACGTTCATGAAAACGGTGAATATAAGGGGAAGTAAACAGCCCCGTGCGGTACCCTTGGCCCGCCAGTGCATGGGATAGAAAAGCAGCGGTGGAGCCTTTGCCATTGGTGCCTGCAATGTGCACAAAGCGCAGCGAACGCTCCGGGTGATCCAATGCGCCCAACAATGCTTCCATATGCTCCAGCCCTGCCTTTTTGGGGAAAAGAGCCGCCTGGTCCAAAACCGTCATGGCTTGCTGCAAATTCATAGGGGTTTCTCCATCGCCTGCGCTTGCAAAAGCGCGTTTTGTCCTGGGCTAACAAAGCCGCTCCAGCTCTACCCACAGCCTGTCTTTTTTAGAGCGGCCTCCGATCTGTGTTACATGGGCTTTGCCCAACCCTCGCACGCTGATGGCGTCCCCTTGGGCAACCGTGCGGTCCCGCTGGAGACAAGGCGCGTGATTTAAGGACACCGCCCCTTGGGCAATTGCCTCACTGATGCGGCTGCGGGAGAGAGAAAAGGCCGCGGCAGCCACACAGTCCAGCCGGAGCTGGGGTACCGTACAGCGCACAGTCTTTACCCGTTTTTCCGGCAAGGGGATGTCAGACAGCTCCAACGCCTGGGGATGGGCGGCAAACCGGCCAACCTCCGATAGATGCTCCTGCAAAAAAGGCAGCATGCGGGAGAGGGCGATTACCACTGCGGACTGCTCCTGCACCAAAATGTCCCCCAGGCATTCCCGCTTGATCCCCAGGCCCAGCAGCGCCCCCAGATAATCCCGATGGGTAAGCCCATGGGAGAACGGGGTTTGCACCAGCATGGCGCCCAGGGCTTCCTGCTGGGCAGCTTCCTCTTCCAGGTAAGAAGGCAGCAGCAACAGCACTCGGCGTTCAGCCTCCTCATAGCCGCCAGAGAAGCGGGCATTGGGATATTCGCGTACCCAGGCCAGGGCCTGCGCCTGCTCGGCAGGGGTAAGAAAGCCAGTGCACAGCAGGGCGTCCCGCCGCTGCATCTGGCCTAATAAGTCCTGTATGCGCTTATAAAGCAATTCATCCATAGGGCCATCATAGCATCAGGGAAAGGGGCAGTCAACGGCTCTTGCATCCAAAGGGCGGGCATTGTATCATAGAACGTACAGTGAATGGCATAGACTGGTATCCCTGGCGTACAGCAAGGGAAGATAGGCAAGCTTATGCTGTGAAACGCTGTTGCCCCTGTGGGCTGTAAGGAAAGGAGAAAACGGATGGAAAAACCGTTGACCGCCGTAATATTGGCAGCAGGAGAAGGGAAGCGGATGCATTCCAGCCTTCCTAAAGTATTGCACCGCATCTGCGGCCGCAGCCTGGTGGAGTGGGCGCTGCACGCTTTGGACGGCCTTTTGCAGGAGCCGCCTGTGGTAGTGGTAGGCCATGGGGCGGAGCAGGTGCAGGAACATTTGGGCCAGCGGGCCCGTTATGCCCTGCAGCAGCAACAGCGGGGCACCGGCCATGCCTTACAGTGTGCGCAAGAGTATTTTTCAGGCCGCCAGGGCAAACTTTTGGTGATTGCCGGGGATATGCCGCTCATGGAGAAGGAAACCCTGGAACAGTTGGCGGGGCTGGAGTGTGCTGCAGCACTGCTTACGGCAAAGCTGCCGGATCCAGCCGGTTACGGCAGGGTGGTCCGGGATGCAGCCGGGAAAGTCCGGGCCATTGTTGAGCACCGGGACGCCACGGAGGAAGAACGGGCGGTGAATGAAGTAAACCTCTCCGCCTACTGCTTCGATATTTCGGCGCTGTGCGACTGCCTGGCCAGGCTCACCTGCGATAACGACCAGGGAGAATATTACCTCACCGACTGCGTGGGGCTGCTGTATCAAAATGGGCTTACTGTGCAGACGATTTGCGTACCCGCCTATGAAGGCATGGGTGTAAACGACAGGACGCAGCTGGCGGATTGCACCCGTATTCTGCGCCGCCGTATCAATGCGGCCCACATGCAAAACGGCGTCACCATGATTGACCCGGAACAGACCTATCTGGATGCAACGGTAAAGCTGGGGCAGGATTGCATCCTGTATCCCGGGGTGGTGCTGGAGGGCAACACCCTGGTGGAAGAAGGAACCATATTATACACCGGCTGCCGCTTGGTGGATACCCACATTGGCAAGCGCTGTGCCTTGAAAGCGGTTAACGCCCAGGATGCAGTGGTGGGGGATGGGGTCACCATCGGCCCGTTTGTGAATTTGCGGCCCGGCGCAAAGCTGGCCGATGGCTGTAAGGTTGGCGACTTTGTGGAGGTAAAAAACTCCACCGTGGGAAAAGGGAGCAAGCTGCCCCACCTTTCCTACATTGGCGATGCGGATGTGGGAAGCCATGTTAACCTGGGGTGCGGCACCGTGTTTGTGAACTACGATGGTTACCGCAAGCACCGCACTACGGTTGGCGACAACGTATTTATCGGCTGCAATACCAGCCTGGTGGCGCCTGTTACGGTAGGGGACGGGGCATATACCGCAGCTGGGTCTGTGATCACCGAGGATGTGCCGGAGGAATGCCTTGCCATCGCCAGAGCGCGGCAGGTGAACAAGCTTGGCTATGTAGCCCGCATACAGGCCCGGCAACGGCGGGAGGAAAACAAAAAGGGGGATTAATTCATGGCAAAAAACAAAAGCAAAAAATGGAACTGGCGCGTGATTATCGGGGTGATCCTTTTCGTGTCCCTGGCGCTGTCCATTGTGTTTACCATCGTCAGCATGATTTTAGCGCCGGAGCAGCCCTTGCCTGAGGAACCGCACCGCAAGGTGAAAGGGGATTATACCCTGATGCTGGTGCAGTGCGCGCTGGGGCTTGTGGTGATGTTTCTGCCCAGCATGCTGGAAAAAAAGCTACGCTTGGAAATCCCCAACTATATCTTTGTGCTGTATTTTATCTTCCTCTACTGCGCGATCTATCTGGGGGAGGTGCGAAACTACTATTACCTGGTGCCCCATTGGGATACCATTTTGCATACCTTTAGCGGGGCCATGTTAGGAGCGCTGGGCTTTACCCTGGTGGATATCCTGAACCGTAACGAGCGCGTACCCATTCGTTTGAGCCCCTTCTTTGTAGCTTTCTTTGCTTTTTGCTTTGCCCTGGCTGCGGGCGCGGTTTGGGAAATTTATGAGTTCACCTTTGACGGGGTGCTGGGGCTGAATATGCAGAAGTTTGCCTTGGAGGATGGCACCCAGCTCATAGGGCGGGCCGCACTTACCGATACCATGAAGGATTTGATTGTGGACGCGCTGGGCGCTATTGTGCTGGTGGTATTGGGTTATATCCAGCTCAAACAGGCTCAGCACAAAGAAAAACGGAAAAATCAGGGCCAGGCATAGGTGTGCTATTCATAAAACCATATACAAAGCCACGGGCCTTGGCAAAGGCAGACCCGTGGCTTTCCCTAAGAAAATCCCCCGGATTTTCTGGGTTTTAGCCAGGCGTTTGGTAAAGCGCTCTGCTTTTTACGCCTGCGAAAAGGACAAACAGTAGGAGGATGGGAAACATGAAACTTTTGGTTTTAACGGGGAGCCCGCATCAGGCGGGGACCACAGCGCTGCTGGCGGATGAATTTTGCGCCGGCGCCCAGGAAGCGGGACATACCGTAGCCCGGTTTGACACGGGGCTGATGGACATCCACCCTTGCATCGGCTGCAGGCATTGCAAGACGCACAACGGCGTATGTACATTTGACGATGGCATGACGCAGATTTACCCCCATGTGACACAGGACGACGCCATCGCGTTTATTACGCCGCTATATTATTATGGCATGACCGCCCAGCTCAAAGCAGTGTTGGACCGGATGGCTGCTCACAGCGTGAACCTGCGGGAATGGCCCAGAAAGGTTTTTTTGATTTGCGCCGGCTCGATTGAACAGGAAAAAGGGATGGATGGAGTGGTGTCTCACCTGGACACCATGTGCCATTTCCTCCACTGGGACCTGGTAAAACCCCTGCTGGTTCTTGGCGCTCCGGATAGGGCTTCCATTGCCCATACGGAATATCCCCGGCTTGCAAGGGAATTGGGCCGCAACGCCTGATTGCAGAAGTAATATAATACAAAAAGAGGCCAAACTAGGAAGCGTCAAACCTCCCTGCATTTTGGCCTTTTATTTGCCCTTTTGGCGCGCCGCTCTATGTTGCCTCATGGATTTTGCCGGAAGGATAGCGGCAGTCCAGGTACTCTAAAAAGCGCTTTACAGCCAAAGAGACGTTTTTTTTATCCCGCAGCACCAGACCGATTTTGCGGTATGCCGGGATTTCTAACTCTTTGACCACAACCCGGTAGGGGATGCGCCGCAAAATCAGTTCCGGCAGAATACTGATGCCCAGGCCGCTTTCCACCATGGAAAGAATGGCGTAGTCGTCCCAGGTTGTAAAGTGGACGATGGGCGTTAGGTTGCACCGCTCAAAGAATTCCCATCCATCCGCATTACTGCCCTTTTCCAACAGTAGGAAGGGA
>JAEXFV010000182.1 GCA_023451115.1 Bacillota bacterium | reverse complement strand
GGGTGGAGTTGCGTTCGACAGAGAGGGTTGGATTACCATTGACGACAATGACATTGGTTGGGATCAGGCTGAAAATCAGGGTGCTTATCTCATCCAAATGGATGGCTATGAAGACTATTTGCTGGCTATCACCTATGGCAAGAACTTTAAGACCAATGGCATGTATATCTTAGATATTGATACTGCGCAGCCCGTATCCTATAAGGTGCATACCAATGGCAAACTTTATGAAGTGGTATATCCCCCGGCCAGTGCCCTTCTGAATCCTGGTAACGATCGCGATGACATTTTGGGTATCTTGGCTGGTATGGATCCAGATATCCTAGCAGTATCTGTAAATAGCACCAATGACAAAGCGGCTCTGCGTTTCCTGGATGCTGTTTTAGAAACTTTTGAATTGGATCCCGCTAACGTTGGCAACATCCTGCGTCCCACCTACTTTACAGCTGGTGCTTCTGCTGAGGACAGCAAGGAAGTTACCGTTGAGATCCAGCCCTGGGAAGCTTACCTGAGCGTTCCCGACGTAGTGGTTGTGGATCCTCCGAAGACCGGCGACGCTTCCACCATGATCGGCTTTGTGATGATCATCGCTGCTCTGGCTGGCGTGGTTGTGTGCAAGAAGGTTCGTGCGTAATTAATATCCGCACAAACGTACTGTTTAAAAGTCACAAAAAAGAAGCCGCTTTTATGCGGTTTCCTTTTGTGTTTGTAGTTTAATAGTAACAAAATTTTCCGGAAAGTATTGTAAAACTTACCACCATCTGTTATACTAAATACAACCCCGAGTAAATGCAAATGAACTGCCACTCATCACAATTTCTTGGGGAAGGAGGCCGCCGCGCCCGACGAACCATCGGGCGCAGGCGCCTCTTTTTTGCTGCAGGGGCAAGCCGTGTCACCCAAAAGAAATTATGGCCCGCTTTTCATCGCCATACGCTTTCCTATTCGCCCTGTTTTCTGTATAATAAACAGGGATTGATGCACATCACAGGAGGTACGTGTTTATGAGCCGTGCGGACGAGCTGTTTATCGCAAACTGTAAAGAGATTTTAGAAAAAGGCTTTTGGGATACGGACCTGCCGGTGCGTCCCCACTGGGAGGACGGAACGCCAGCCCACACCGTTAAGCTTTTTGGCCTGGTGAACCGGTATCGCCTGCAAGAGGAGTTCCCCATCCTCACCCTGCGGCGCACCTATTTAAAAAGCGCAATCGACGAGCTCTTGTGGATCTGGCAAAAAAAATCCAACGATGTCCACCAGCTCAAAAGCCATGTTTGGGACGCCTGGGCGGACGAGGCGGGCACCATCGGCAAGGCGTATGGCTACCAACTGGGCGTAAAGCATGCCTACAAAGAAGGCATGTTCGACCAGGTGGACCGGGTGCTTTACGACCTCACCCATAACCCTCAAAGCCGCAGAATATTAACCAATTTATACGTGCATCAGGATTTGGCGGAGATGGCGCTGTACCCCTGCGCTTACAGCATGACGTTTAACGTGAGCGGGAATGTGCTCAACGCCATTTTGCACCAGCGCTCTCAGGACATGCTCACCGCCAACAACTGGAACGTGTGCCAATACGCCATTTTGGTGCATATGTTTGCCCAGTCCTGCGGCCTGATCCCAGGGGAATTGATGCATGTGATTGCAGACGCCCATATTTACGACCGGCACGTCCCTCTGGTGGAGGAGCTGCTCCAGCAGCAGCCCTACCCGGCGCCCACGCTTGCCATTGACGATGTGAAGGATTTTTATTCCTTTGGGGTGGACAGCTTCCATTTGGAGGGCTATCAATACCACGACTTCGGGCATAAAATCCCGGTAGCCATATAAGGGCCCAGTAGTTAGGAGAGCAACATGGATTTGATTGCCGTTGTAGATACGCAATGGGGCCTTGGGCGGGAGGGGAAGCTGCTGTTTCGCCTCAAGCCGGACATGCAGCATTTTAAGGAAACCACTCTGGGCAGCGTTGTGATCATGGGGCGCAAAACGCTGCAATCCTTTCCCGGCGCAAAGCCCCTGCCAGGCCGGGACAACATCGTATTCACCAGGGACACAAGCCTTTTGCCCCAGGGCGTTTTCCCCTGCGCCTCGCTGGACGAGCTGTATACCTTGCTGGCCCAAACCTTTGCCGGGCGCAAGGCCTTTGTGATTGGCGGCGGAGAAATTTACCGCCAATTGCTGCCCTATTGCCAGGCTGCCATCATCACCCATGTACACGCCCAGGGCAATGCGGATTGTTTCCTGCCGGACTTAAGCCAGGCCCCGGAATGGCGGCTCGCCGCCTTAGCGCCTACGCAGCAGTATGAAGGGCTGCGCTATGCTTTTGCCCGGTATGAAAACCAGCGTCCCCTGCCCCTCTCCCCCTTGGGTTGAGGGGTATATTTTCTTGATTTCCCTATATACATTGTTATAATACTAATAGATTATGCAGCAGGCGGCCAACGCTGCCGCTGCCATATGGAATTTGGCGAAAGCCCTTGAACTTCACCGGTTTGAGGGATGGATACTGAGGAGACGAGGTAAACGGTATGCGAAAGACTTTGGGCTCTCTGCAGCCGGGAGAAAGCGGCTATGTGCGTAGCGTTGGCAGCGATGATCCCAGGGTAAAGCGGCGGCTGGTAGACATGGGGATCACCCCCATGACCCAAGTGATGGTACATAAAATCGCCCCTTTGGGCGACCCGATTGAAGTGCATTTACGGGGCTATTCCCTATCGCTGCGCAAGGCGGATGCACTGTGCATCACCCTGATGGAGCCTGATGAGGCGGCGCTGGCCCTGCAGCAGGAGCAGGCCCACCAGCAGGCCCGGGAACGGAACGCCACCGAGCATTTGCAAAGCCACGGCGTTTTCAGCGACGCCCCTGCCCATGAACGGGCAGCCCGGCTGACGGACTGGATCCTGGCCTCCCAGCGGCAGGCGAGCCAGGTTTCTCTCCCGCTGCCCACTTGCGGGCAATGCAACGGCAATTGTTATTCCTGCGCAAAAGAGCAGCGGGGCAAATCCCATGGGGCGCGCAAGGAAGGCTGCAACGCCTGCAGCGATTGCAGCAGCCATACCAGCTCCGTTCCCCGGCAGGACCAGCGCCCGGTAAAGCTTGCCCTGGTGGGAAACCCCAACTGTGGAAAAACCACGCTGTTTAACGCCATGACCGGCGCAAAGGAATACGTGGGCAACTGGCCCGGCGTTACCGTTGAAAAAAAGGAAGGCAAGCTCAAGGCCTGCGGCCATGATATGACCCTGGTGGACTTGCCCGGGATTTACTCCCTCTCCCCCTACTCCATGGAAGAGGTGGTGGCCCGGAATTTTGTGTTGCAGGAAAAACCGGAAGCCATCATCAACATTGTGGACGGCACCAACCTGGAACGCAACCTGTACCTCACCGTGCAGCTCATGGAGCTGGAGCGCCCCATGATCGTGGCGCTGAACATGATGGACGAGGTGGAGAAAAACGGCGACCAGATCGACTGCCGCAGGCTGTCCCTGGAGTTGGGCGTTCCGGTGGTTCCCATCAGCGCCCGCACAGGCCAGGGGGTAGACGAATTGCTGCGCCAATGCGAGCTGTTGATCGCTTTGGTGCACGAGCAGATGCACCGGGGCTTTTGCATTGAGCCGGACGACCTGTATGACGACATTACCCATGCTGCCCACCACCGCATTGGCAAAATCATCGCAGAAAACGCCAAAACCGCGGACTTGCCCATGCACTGGGCGGAAATCAAGCTGCTGGAGGGGGACACCCTGGTGCGGGAGGCGCTGAAGCTCACCCCTGAGCAGGTGCAGGCGCTGGACCAGGTCATCCAGGATTATATCGGCACCGACAGGCTTAACGACAATGAAACCCGGGTGGCGGACAGCCGTTACCGTTACATCACCCGTGTGAGCGGCGTTTCCCTCAAACGGAAGAACGCCCTTGGCGCCAAAACCGTTTCGGACAAAATTGACAGCCTGCTCACCAACAAATATTTGGCCATCCCCCTGTTCCTGGTGGTGATGCTGCTGATTTTTGCCCTCACATTTGGCACAGTAGGCGCCTGGTTGTCCGAGCAGGTGGAGCTGCTCATCGGCAACGTGTTCGCTCCCTGGCTGAGCGGCTGGCTCACAAGCATTGGCACTTCAAGTTGGCTGATCAGCCTGATTTGCGATGGCGTTGTGGCAGGCGTAGGCGGGGTGCTTACCTTCCTCCCCCAGATTGCGCTGCTGTTTTTCTGCCTTTCTCTGCTGGAGGACAGCGGCTACCTTTCCCGCACTGCCTTTATTATGGATAAGCTGTTGCGGCGTTTCGGCCTGTCCGGCAAGTCCTTTATCCCGCTGTTGATGGGGTTTGGCTGTACCGTGCCCGCTACCATGGGTGCGCGCACCATGGAAAACATCAAAGACCGGCGCATGACGATTTTGCTGCTCCCCTTTATGAGCTGCTCCGCCAAGCTGCCGGTGTATGGCTTGATCGCTGGGGCGTTTTTCGGCCGTTATGCAGGGCTGGTGCTGTTTGCGCTGTATGCGCTGGGCATTTTAGTGGGCATTTTAACCGGCCTGCTCTTCAAAAACACATTGTTTAAAGGCCAGGATGCGCCCTTTGTGCTGGAACTCCCCCCTTATCGCTGGCCAACGCTGAAAAACACGCTGCAGCATGTGGGGGAGCGGGTTACCCACTTTTTGGAAAAAGCCGGCACCATCATCCTGGTGATGAGCATTGTGCTTTGGTTCCTGCAAAGCTTTAACCTGCAATTTGCCATGGTGGAGGATTCCTCCCAGAGCATTTTGGGTGTCTTAGGCGGCCTGCTGGCTCCCGCCTTTGCCCCTCTGGGGTTTGGCGCATGGCAGGCAGTGGTGGCGCTGCTTTCCGGCCTTGTGGCAAAGGAAGCTGTGGTTTCCTCCCTTTCCCTCTTTTACGGCTTTTCCGCCGCTGCGGGGGATGCCCTGGTGCTATCTGCCCTTGGCACCACGTTCACGCCGCTGAGCGCATTCAGCTTCCTGGTTTTTGTGCTGTTGTATACGCCCTGCATGGCTGCGGTGGCTACTATGCGCCGGGAACTGGGCAGCGGAAAATGGACCGCTTTTATGGTGGCCTACCAAATCCTTTGCGCTTACGTGATGTCCCTGCTGGTATTCCAAATCGGTTCCTTATTGGGATTTTAAAGGATTACGGCTGCAATGCAAAAGCCCCCGAAACCGAAGGGTTTCGGGGGCTGCTTTTCGTCTACAGGCCCCCGGCTAAGCCAGAGGGGCAAAAGAGCTCAAGCGATAAAGAAAAGCACTCTTTTTTGCGCTTTATTTATGGTAAAGCTTCTTGGTTTGGTAAACGGGCTCGCAGGTGAGATTGACTCCCAGCTTGCGGAACACATCCTCGTCCACATGGGACAAAATCACGGTGGAATGGGCCTCGCACCCTTTTAACCTGGACAACTGTTCCAGCGCCAAAGCGGCGGTGGGGTTGGTTGCGGCGCAAATGGACAGGGCGATTAAAATTTCGTCCGTATGCAGCCTGGGATTGCGGTTGCCCAGGTGCTTTGTTTTCAGCTCCTGAATGGGCTCAATCACGATGGGGGAAATCAAATGCATATCGTGCTGAATGCCGCCCAGCGCCTTGAGCGCGTTTAAGAGCAGCGCTGCAGACGCCCCCAATAAGGAGGAGGTTTTGCCCGTTACAATTCGGCCGTCCGGCAGCTCCAGGGCTGCCGCCGGATTTCCCGTGCGCTCTGCCTTGGAAAGCGCAGCGCCCACCACCGGCCGCAATTCCGGCGTAATACCGGATTGGTTGAGCAACAGCTGCAGCTTGTAAACCTCTTCTTCCTGCACCTTGCCTTGCCGCTTCATACACTGGGCCGTATAATACCGGCGCAGGATTTCCTGATTTGCCGCGGCTTCCACCGCAGCGTTATCCACAATGCAGTACCCCACCATATTAACCCCCATGTCCGTAGGGGATTGATAGGGGGAGTGGCCCTCAATGCGCTGGAAAATCGCGCTGAGCACCGGGAAAATTTCTACATCCCGGTTGTAATTCACCGCCGTTACATGATAAGCCTCCAAGTGGAACGGGTCGATCATGTTGACATCGTTTAAATCGGCGGTGGCCGCTTCATAAGCCAGGTTTACGGGATGCTTCAGCGGCAAATTCCAGATGGGGAACGTTTCAAACTTGGCATACCCCGCCCGGATTCCGCGCCTGTATTCGTGATAAAGCTGGGAAAGGCATACCGCCATTTTCCCGCTGCCAGGGCCTGGCGCAGTTACCACCACCAAAGAACGGCTGGTTTCAATATATTGGTTTTTTCCATAGCCTTCGTCGCTGACGATCAGAGGCAAATTGGAGGGATAGCCCGGGATGGGATAGTGCCGGTACACCTTAACGCCCAGCGCCTCCAGCCGCTTTTGGAACGCGTCCGCCCCCGCCTGTTCCTGATACTGGGTCAGCACCACACTGCCTACATACAGGCCAATGCCCCGAAACGCATCGATGAGTCGCAAAACATCCAGATCATACGTAATGCCCAGATCCCCTCTGAGCTTGTTTTTCTGAATATCCGCCGCATTGATCACGATTACGATTTCTGCCTGCTCCTTGAGCTGCAGCAGCATGTTCACCTTGCTGTCCGGTTGGAACCCCGGCAGCACCCGGGAAGCATGATAATCGTCAAACAGTTTGCCGCCAAACTCCAGATACAGCTTGCCGCCAAACTGGGCAATGCGTTCACGAATCTGCTGCGATTGCAGCTTCAAATACTTATCATTGTCAAAACCGATGGTATGCAAGAATACGTTACCCCCCAAAAAACTCATTTACTATCATAATCTTTTTTGAGGAAAATGGCAATGCCCGCAGCATATGCTGCGGGCATAAAACCTATTACAGTTTTTTATTTCTCTATCGTCACCGTAACACAATATTTATTTCCATTATGATATACGCTTAATAAAACAGAGCCTTTTTTAAACTGCCACAACGCAGATGTTATCATATTTGCTTTCTCATAATATTCCCGAAATGTTTTTTCATCGTTCTTGGGCGCTCCCACCAGATTTTGCATCTCATTTTTCCAGCCCGGGAAACTTACATACTGCCCTTGTGCACGCCCATGCTGCCCGGTTAGCTCTTCATGTATCTGATTATAGAAACCGATTGCATCCCCATAGCTCTTTGTAAAGGCCCACATGTTATAGTTCTTTACCTGTCCCTTTTGATTTGCCGTAGTATAATAAGCATAGGTAAAACAATTATCCGCATCCACAGCTCGGTACGTAATACCGCTATTATCGTTTTTTACAATATCCAACGAATCTTGTTCAAAAAAACTGGGGGGAATTTCTTCTCCAAATGTTAACCCCCAAAGGCTTGCCGAACCGCTTTGCTTTTTGATTTTTGCAGTATCCACCTTTACTTTACAGCTGGCAGACAAGTTGCCATCCGCAGTTTGGGCCGTTACAATTGCCGAACCTTTCGCGTTGGCGATGATTACCCCATCCATTACCACAACGGCATTTGTATTGGAAGAAGTCCAAATAAGATTCTGCTGTTTTTCTGCCGGCGTGACCGTAGCCTTTAATTCGTACATGAATTGGTCGCCTGACCCAAAATACAGAGTTACACTGCTTTTATTCAGCGTCATGGTGGACTTCGGCGTTACTTGAATATTGCTATAATAGAGTTGGGGGTTATTTTTAAATTGATATACAACTTGGGTCGTCCCAACAGATACGCCGGTTACAGTACCATTTTTGCTTACCTTGGCAATCTTGGTATCCATACTTGTAAAGGTTGGAGCACCCCAAACGCGCTCCCATTCTTCGGTTGGCATTTGCAAATTCTTCCCAACTTCAACTACAAAAGCCTGGTCTGTATCACTGGAATTACTACTAAATCCCAAAGCCGAAGTGGAAAAAGCACACATCAAAACAACCGCCAGCAGTAAACTTAATCCTCGCTTCATTTCCGATACCCCCTATATTATTTTCCACCCAATTCTTTGCTGTACAGTGATGCAAATTCACTCAATATTTTACTGTCCCATTTGTGTATTAAGAAATATAAGGAAACGACTCCACATATTATGACTATATCATGGTTGTATGGCGTTTGCAATTGCCGCTAGGAAAACGGCGGTGCAAACGCACCGCCGGAAGACTAGATTTTTGTATTGCTTTCGTGTTTCACAAAAAATCGGTATTGGGTATGCTGGGTATACGCCTCCCCTGCATGCAAGACAGGCGATGGAAAGTTTTCATGATGGACAGCGTCTGGAAAGTGTTGGGCTTCCAGGCAAACCGCCTGCCCTGGTCCATAAGTTGCGCCACCCTTTCCCTGCCTTTGGGACAAAAACCCCGCGGTATAAACCTGCACCCCTTCCTGATCCGTTTCCATCTCCATGGCGATGCCGGTGCATGGGCACCAAAGCAAGGCGGCAGGCCCTTTGTGCTGTTGATCCAGCACAAAATTATGATCCACCCCCCTGGTGCTTTCCAGCGCGGGATGCTGCAGACACGCTCCCAGCCGGGTAGGCTGGCGCAAATCCAGTGGCGTACCCGCTACTGGACGGATTTCTCCAGTGGGGATGTTTCCAGCCCCGCAAGGGGTATACCGGGAAGCGGCAAGGGACAGGAGCTGCTCCTCAATTCCATCGCCAGCGTGTCCCCCAAGGTTAAAATAGCTGTGGTTGGTCAGGTTGACTACAGTGTCCTGGTCGCTTTGGGCATGGTATCCGATTTCCAGGCATCCGGGCCGGGTGATCGCATAGGTCACCGCAACGTCCAAATTGCCGGGATAGCCCTCCTCCAAATGGGACGAATGCAGGAAAAAGGTGACGCTATTGTCCTGGATATGGAATTCCCATATTTTTTTGTCAAATCCCTGCAGCCCGCCATGCAGCTGATTGTTTCCTTCATTAGCGGTCAGCGGGTAGTCCTGCCCATGGATGGAAAAGCAGGCCCCTGCAATGCGGTTGGCGCAACGGCCAATGCATGCCCCCAGATAAGCGTCGTTGCGCAAATATTCCTGCGGCGTGTCGTATCCCAGGCAAACATCGGTAAGCACGCCGTTTTGATCCGGCAATGTTATGGAGTGTACCGCGGCGCCCAAAGAGAGCACGTCTACCGTCATGCCCGCGCCATCGGAGAGCTGGATGCGATGTACTTCCCCCAGGGAGCACTGACCAAAGCTTCGCACCGTCGCCATCTGTTCCTACCTTTCGTAACCATTGGGATGGCTTTGATGCCAGGCCCAGGCATCTTCCACGATTTGCTCCAACGAGCGCTCCGGCTGCCACCCCAATACCCTGCGGGCTTTTTCGTTGGATGCAATCAACGTAGCGGGGTCCCCCGGCCTGCGGGGCTCAACCTTGGCGGGGATTTCCATGCCAGTGATCCTCCGGGCGGTTTCAATGATTTCTTTCACCGAATATCCGCTGCCGCTGCCCAAATTGAAAATGCCGCTCTCCCCTGTGCGCTCCAGATGCTCCAATGCCAGCAAATGCGCCTGGGCCAGATCCCGCACATGGATATAATCCCGCACACAGGTGCCATCCCTGGTGGGGTAATCATCGCCAAATATTCCCAAGGCCGCCCGCTTGCCCAACGCGGTTTGCATCACCAGCGGGATCAGATGGGTCTCGGGATTATGATCTTCCCCAATGCCCGCCTGGGTATTGGAACCCGCCGCGTTAAAATAGCGCAACGCGGCATAGCGGATTCCATAGGCCTTGTCGCACCATTTTAACATTCCCTCAATGGCCAGCTTACTGGCTCCATAAGGGTTGGTAGGGTCAGTACGATCCTCTTCTTCAATGGGCTGTTTTTCCGGTTCCCCATAGGTTGCGGCAGTGGAGGAAAACACGATTTTATCCACCCCATGGTTTTTCATGGTTTGTAGCATAACCTGGGCGCCTGCAAGGTTGTTGCCATAGTATTTGAGCGGATCCTTCACGCTTTCCCCTACCAGAGAAAAAGCCGCAAAGTTGATTACTCCGTCAATATGGTTCTGAGCAAATACCTGATCCAGGAATGCAGCGTCCCGTACGTCTCCCACCAGCAGCCTGGCGTTTTTAACCGCCTGCCAGTGCCCGGTGCACAGGTTATCCACCACCACAGCCTCGTAACCTTTTTCCTGAAGCAATGCCACCATATGGCTGCCGATATAGCCTGCACCGCCTGCCACTAATACTGTTCTCATGTTAGCTCCTCCTGCCTGCCTGGTATTTTTCATAGGCTGCCCGCAATTCCTCCGCTTTTTGCTCCGGGCAACTTGGGTTGCACCACGCGCCTGCACCGGACTCAGAGGAAGCAAAAAACTGCTGCACGGTTGCTGAGCGCATGGGGGGCATAAATTCAATGTGGAAATGGAACGCCGCCTCCACTGCCTGCTCATTTTCCTGATTAACCGGCGCGTTGTGCATACACATCATGTAAGGGAAGCTGGTGTCAAACAGGCAATCATACATGCCCGCAACAGAACGCACCGTTTCCCCCAAATCATTGCGCATTTCTCTATCCATAGCAGCCAGGTGGGGAACGTGCTGGTTGGCCGTTATGTTTACCCCATAGGTCAACGGAGAGAAAAAGGGTACATATGCGGTAAAATAAGGCGTGCGGAACAAAATGCGCCTGCCATCTTGCAGCTCCTGTTGTAATAAGTCGCAAAACAGGCAGCCGCCCTTTTCCTTTTGGTACTGCAGGGCCGAACTAAGCTCCTGCTCCAGCTTCTTGGGCAAAAATGGGTAACCATAGGCCTGCCCATGGGGGTGCGGCATGGTAACGCCCACCACTTCCCCCTTGTTTTCAAAAATATAAACATATTGGATGCACGCATCCTTACGCATATCCACAAAAACATCCTGCCACATTTCCGCCAGCTGATGGGCATGGCTGTCGTCCAGGTCCGCCACCCTGCCATGGTGCTCCGGAGAATACAGCAGCACTTCGCATTTTCCATAAGACGGCTGCACCTGGAACAGCGCGCCGTTTTCCACAGCATCCGGCTGCGGGGGGGTAACGCTTAAAGCAGGAAAATCGTTGGGATAACGGTAAACGTCAAACTGATCCGGTACTTTCCCGCTGCCAGGGCAAAACGGGCACCAGTCCTTGGGCATGGTAGGCCGCGCCTGCCGGTGTCCGGCTACCATTGTCCAATCCTGTAAAATGGGATTCCACCTGAGTTCCGCCATGATGAAAGCCTCCTCTTCTCAAAGTTTGATGCCGCCAAAAGGCCGAATGGATACGATATGGCAGCTTCCCTGCCCCAATACCAATTCGGTTTGCGTTTGAAAATCCCTCAACAGTTCCAACGGTACAAACGCCTGGGCCGTACCGCCAAATCCGCCTCCATGTACCCGCACTGCCCCTTCTCCTTTCAGGATACGCTGGCAAAGGGCAATGGTCAGCATCAACTCCTGATGCAGGGTTTGGCCGGTAGGGACTACATTTTGCAAATATAGCGCTGAAGACTGGCCAGACTCCCGTACCAGCTGGAGAAACCCTTTCAAGTCTCCCTGTTTGAGAGCCTGTGCCTGCGCCGCGGCGCGTTGGTTTTCCCCATAAAAATGCATAGCCCGCAGCACAGCCCGGTCCCCGGCCTGCTTTCTTAGCTCCGGTATTGCAGCGAAAAAAGCCTCCTCCGGCACATTTCGCAGGACATCTTTTCCAAAGTAACGGCATATTGCCTTACATTCATCCGTAATCGCTGCATATTCCTGGGTCAGGTCTGCGTGGCCTGCGCCGGAGTTTAAAATGCACAGAGCATATCCTGCAGCGGCAAGGTTCAACGCAATCTGTTCCACTACAGGGTTTGCTGGATCCTGGAAATCAATGGCCACCACACCCCCTACGGAAGATGCGGTTTGATCCATCAGCCCGCAGGGCTTACCAAAGTACACATTTTCTGCATATTGGCCAATCTGGGCAATTTCTACGGGCGTATACATCCCGTTGCAAAACAGCTCATTGAGTATGGTTCCAATCAGCACTTCAAAGGCTGCCGAAGAGGACAGGCCGCTGCCTCCCGGCACATTGGATACCACGTAAGCATCCAGTCCTTTTCCCTGAAAAGGCAACCCCAAAGCCGAAAACCGGGCAGCAATCCCTCGAATGAGAGCGGCGGAAGTGTTTTCCTCCTCCGGGCGTGGCTCCAATTCAGCCAGATCCACCACAATCAGGGGATAGCCTTGGGACTGCAGGCGAATCATGCCGCTTTGATTTGGAGCAACGGCGGCCAAAATATCCAGATTGATTGCTGCAGCCAACACCCGGCCATGCTGATGATCGGTATGATTGCCCCCAAGTTCCGTACGGCCCGGGGCGCTGAACAGCGCTTCCGGCAAACTGCCAAACGCCTTCCGAAAGCCTGCAATGGCATCCCTGCACCTTTTTTGGGCGGTTTCCAGCTCTTGTGGTCCATACAGGCGGGCCAACGCCTCATCATAGGCGCCCTCCTGGAGTTGTTGTGCCATGCCTAAATTGGGATGCATGCGCATCTCCCCCTTTCGTTACCTATACCCTATCAATTTTCTTAGCAAAAAACAATTCATCCCGGTCTCCAAATAGATGGATTTTTGTTGCATACATTGTTTGTTTTCGATATGATGTATTTACATAGTATAGTGATGCGGGAGGTCTGTCATGGGCGAAGTGTTCAAACACTCCTTTAAGGATGCGCAACGAGCCTCTCTTTCGCTCGTGGTCTATAATGTTGGATTTCAAAAATGTTTGCCAGGCTATGGCTGGGGCCCTGGCGTGCGGGACCATTACTTAGTCCATTATGTGGTGTCCGGCCATGGCAAGCTGTCCATAGAAAACAGGACTTATGTCTTACAGGCTGGTAATGCCTTTTTGATTCAGCCCGATGTGCCCGTGTTTTATCAAGCGGATGAAAACGACCCATGGGAATATTACTGGGTGGGCTTTAGCGGCTCTAATGCGCCTCTGTTGTTGGCGCAAACAGGGTTTGCCGCCGCATCGCCTGTTATCACCTTACCCAACGGAGAGCAGTTGCGTCAGTCTTTGCTGGATATTTACAAAGCCCGGGGCAGCGATTACTCCAGCGCCGTACGCATGTCAGGTTATCTCCAGGCCGCGCTTGGGCTATTGATCAAACACGCGCCGCCGCCCAAAGGGGACGAAGGGCTCGCCGCTTATGCCCGCCTGGGGGCGGTTTATATCCACCAGAACTATTTCCGGCCGGTTACCGTGCAGGAGATCGCGGAACAGGTAGGGGTAAGCCGCAGCTATCTCTACCGTGCCTTTTCTTCTGCCTATGGCTGTTCTCCCAGCGGCTATTTAGCTCAGTTCCGCATCCAGCGGGCTTGCCAGCTGTTGCGCTATAGTGCACTGCCCGTGTCCGCTGTGGCTATTTCCACCGGTTTTGAAGATCATTTTTATTTTTCCCGTGTATTTCACCGGATTATGGGGATTTCCCCTTCCCAATATCGAAAGCAGGCCGATCAAAGTTGAGCTTTATCCCTTAGGCTTCACCGCTATCCGCTAAAAATGTATCCAGGTTCTGTTGGGTAATGGCAGTGCAGGGCATCCAGACGTATTTTCCCGCTTCCAACTCCACGGTAGTTGCAGGATCCTGCCCCGCTGCCAAAGCGCAGGCCAGCTGCAAAATCACCTTGGCTTGCCCCGCTCCGTCATTTAAAACCGTCCCTTTCAGCGTGCCTTCCCTCACTGCCTCTAAAGCAGGCGGCGTGGCGTCTACCCCAACGATATAAGGCAAGCTTTTTGCTTCCATACCTCCATCCAAACAGGCGTCGATTGCGCCCAGCGCCATATCATCGTTATTGGCGAATACCGCTTCTATTTCGTTTCCGAAGGTTTCCAGCCACTGCGCCATTTTGGCATCGGCCTGGCCCCTCTGCCAGTTAGCGGTATCGCTGGCCAGCTTTTCCGTTGCAATGCCCTTTTCCGTCAGCACCTTAATGCTATACTCGGTGCGCAGCAATGCATCCTGATGTCCTGGTTCCCCCTCCAACATCACATATTGCAACACACCGTCCCCGTTTTGGTCCAACGCTTCCCGCTGGTTCATCCAGGCATCCAGCACAATGCCGCCCTGGAGCATGCCGGACTGATCCGCCTGGGAGCCTACATAATACGCCCCTTCCCAGCGAACCATATCCTCCTCAACGGGCTCCCTGTTAAAGAAAATAACGGGCACGTCGGCAGCCTGGGCCTTGTCGATGATCACCGCGGCAGCCGTGCGGTCCACAATATTGACGCAAATCACATCATAACCCTGATTCAGGAAGCGGTCTACCTGTTCATTCTGAGAAGCCTGGTTTCCTCTGCCATCGGTGACATTGAGATTGATTTTAATGTCCCTAGCCTGCTCCTCTTCTTTTGCATTTTGCTCCAAGTTTTGAACCAGGGTGGCAATAAACGTATCATCCTGTTGGTATAGGGCGACACCAATTCGAACGGTTACCAGTTTGTTTTTTGCATCGCTGCACCCCAAGGTAAGGAGCAACAATGGGATCATAGCCCAAACAGCTGCCAGTTTCCAACCGCTTCCTGTTTTCATCAATCGCGTCTCCTTTTCGTCTCCTTTACCGGGTCACAGGGAATAAAAGCTTCTGCTGATCAGGATCGTACATGTTTTCTTTGCGCACAATGGAAAAGCCAATGGGTTCCAAATGATGAAACGGCTCTTTTCTGGCGGCTTTTGCCGCTATCTCCACCGCCAGATAGCCCAAAGCATAATCGTTTTGGGCTGCAATGGCGGTAATACCGCCCTGTTCCAGATATGCCGCTATGGTATTGGTGGCCCCCATGCCATATACCAAAGGCGGGTTTTGAAAGTTCTGGACAACCCGTGCCACTTGCTCCAATGCCATGGGTTCAAAGGCCACCACAGCATCCGGCCTGCGGACCTGGATCAGTTCGCTCAACGCCTCCGCCACTTCCCGTTCCCCTGGCGTGCAAATATAAGCCTGGCATCCGTTCTGCTCTAAAGCCTCTTTGGCGGCTTGCAATCGCAGGGCTACTCCCGTACTGCCGGGGGCGCTGTTGAGAAGCACCGCCTCTCCTCCATCCCGCACCGCATTATGCGCCGCAAGCCCCAAGGCCTCTCCCAGAGCCTGGTTGTCTACACAAACACAGGCGGTGGCGCCGCTTTGCGTCATATCCGATTCCATCGTCACCACTATGGTTTGCTCCGCAGCCAAACCAACGGTTTCCTCCAGTGCGGCAGGATCAGCCGGGGATAGAATAATCCCATCCGTGCCCACTTCCGCTTCCCGCTCTATCAGGGTACGTTGCTCTTCTACGCTGTTATTGCTTCCCAGTGTGAGAAAACGCAGCTCCACACCATAATCTCCCGCCGCCTGCTCCATTCCCTGCCGTGCAGCGGACCATACGCTGCTGTCTGATTCCCTGGTAATCACCGTAAGCTCCAGTACTTCCGGCGCATTTTGTAATCCAGGAAGATCAAAGGCGATGATGGAAAAAAGCACGCCCATACCAAGCAATACCAGAACTGCCAGTTTCAGCAGACCCTTTCGTTTCACCTTTCTTCCCCCTTTCGATAGGCATCCGCCTTCTTCTCATCCAGGGCGGGGAAACGAATTTCTACTCTAGTGCCAACGTCCGGCTCGCTGTGTATGGTAAGGCCGTAGGCTGGGCCAAATGCCAGCCGCAAGCGTTGGTGCACGTTGCGAAAACCGATGCCTGAGCCTTTTGACGTAGGCGAAACATAACCTTCGTCCAATAACTTTTCCACAGCTTCCTGCGGCATGCCCGGGCCGTTGTCTTCCACTTCAATCACCACGTCTGTCCCCTGTTCAAACGCCCGTATTTGAATGACGCCGTCTCCATCCGCATACGCCATGCCATGATAAATCGCGTTCTCCAGCACCGGTTGTACGATTAATTTAATGGTATACAGCCCCAATATGTTTTCATCAGCGGTAATTTCAGTCGAAAACTTGTTTTTATAGCGCATTTTTTGGATGGTGAGATAGTGCTGCGCATATTCCAGTTCGTCCTGAATGGGAATAATGTTGTTGCCACGGCTCAAAAAGATGCGGAACAATCGGGCCAACGAGGTGATCATCAGGATCGCCTCCTGGGTTCTCTCATTTTCAATCATCCATACCACTGAATCCAATGTGTTATAAAGAAAATGCGGATTAATCTGCGCCTGCAGCACATCCAGTTCACTGCGGCGCTTGGCAGCCTCCTGACGCACCATATCGTCCATCAGCTGACGCATGGTACGCACCATGGAAAGGATTGAGCGCCCCAAGTGCTCAATCTCATATGGGCCCTGAATAGGGATATCCACTTCATTGCTGCCTGCTTCCAGCCGTTTTACCGCCTTATCCAGCGCCTTTATGGGCACGGAAATGCGCTCGGACAGGTGCAGGTTCACAAAGGTGAGCAAAAACACAGAAAACAATACGATAAACAGGAAGAACAGCAGCAATTCACCGGAGTTTCCAAAGGGGCTGTCCACCGGCACCACACCCACCAGTTTCCACCCGGTATATCCTACTGTTTTAACGGTGACATGCCGCTTTGTGTTTTCAAAGACTTCTTCGTGGCTTCCATCCTTATAGGCTGCGGCCACAGCGTTGTTCTCCTGTAGCATACCGGCATAAATCAGCTGCTGCCGGGGATGGTAAATGATTTCCCCTTCCCCATCTATCAAGTAAAGATACCCAGAGGAAGTGAGCTGCACATCCTTACAAATCTGTTCAATGCCGCCAAAGCTCATGTCTACCAGCAATACGCCGCTTTCAATGGCTCCCGCCCGGGTTAATTCCACCTGGCGGCTGAGGGAAATCACCCAGCGATACCGAAAGCTGGGATCTTCAAACAGGTTTTGCACATGGGGGGTAGAGAAGTGCAGGTTTTCAATGCGCTGCATGGCAGAAACAAACCATTCCTGCTTTTCCGGGGATACGCTGTTTTTTAAGGTGGAAAGGGGGCTTGCTGCAACCAGTTCCCCCTCTTTGGAAAACACTGCAATGGACACCAACATATCCCTGTTGTTTTCATATAATAGGCTGGTTTCTTCGTTTAGGCGCTCTATATTGGAAAGATCGGTATTTTTAATCACCCGGTAGTACATGGTATTGGACGCCCGCATCATGCTGCGCAGATAAGCATCCAGATTTAAATTCACCTGGGCTAATACCCGCTGAGTATTGGAATCCAATTGGGCGTTATTGGAAGAAGAAAAGCGCCAGAAAAGCGTCAGGCCCATAAAGGCCATCCCCACTACCGCCACTGCGGTGAAGGACAGGGAGAGAATCATTTGTATGCTGGATTTCCGGTAAAATCTTGCCCACCGTATCATGAGCGAGCTGAAAAAACTACGCATGGCTCTTCTCCTTGCCAGCTGCCTATTGGGTGCGGAATTTGGTAGGGGAAACACCGAAATATTTTTTGAATACATAGCTGAAATAATTCGGGTCCTGGTATCCAACCTGCTCCGCAATGAGGTAAGTTTTGTCCTCCGTGGTTTTCAACAAAGCCGCCGCCTGCTCCATACGCACCATGGTAACATAAGCGGTAAAGCTCATCTTAATCTCTCGTTTAAACAGCGTGGAAAAATAAGCGGGGCTAACATGCAGCTGTTCGCACAACCGCTCCACGGAAAGATCGCTTTCCATATAATGCTCGCCAATAAACGCCTTTGCTTTTTCCGTAGTACGCCAGGTGGTATCGCTTCGTTGCTGGCCAATCAGTTTCTGCATGCGCCGGCAGCATCCTAGGCACCAGGCGCCAAGCTCTTGAGGCGAATCAAAGTCTGTAATTTGAATTACGCCTGCAAAACCCGTGCCAAATACATCCTCCAATTCTAAATTAGCGCTGCGGGTAAGCTTTAACAGGCAGTTCAGCAGTTCCAGAAAAAACAAATGGCATTGGGAAAGCGCCAGCCCAGCCTGGCATATCCGTTCTACTAAATTTTGCGTCCAGGCTTGCAAATCCTGCTCAACGCCCAGTTTTACCAGAGCGGTTAATGTCTGTTCATCGTTCTCATCAAATGCCAGGCTGGGGCGGCCATGGTCCGGCTCCAGGTCGCCAATATAAATCGCCTTGCCAGCTCCCATCAACACGCGGTAATCCAACGCATTTTTTGCCCCGATGGCGGAATTGTGCAGCTCTCCAGGGCTAACACAGGGCTCGCCCACCCCTACGGTAAGGCTGATGCCCAAATAGCTTTTTGCCAGCTTGCATACCCGGTTCAATTCTTCCGTAAAAGCGTAGATCTGCAGCTCTCCACTAAAGCTTGCCAGCAACGCAATGGAATCGTTGTAGAAAAAGGAGCGGGGATGGCACCCATCCAGATGAAAGTTTTCCTGAAACAGCCGCTCCACTGAAAAGGCCAAAAGCTCTCTCCCCTCTTCTCCCTCTTCAAAATGCATCAGCGCAGCAATCCAGGCCGATCCTTGCAAATCGATTTCATAGCGGGCAGCGCGCTCCGCTATTTGTTCAGGGCGTACCCGGCCATCCAGCAAATGCGTAAAAAAAAGTTCCCGCAACACAGGCAGGCTTTCCCGATACCGTTGGCGCAGCGTCTCCATATCCTGGCGCTCCGCCCTTTGCGAATCCAGTTGTTGTTTCAGCGTTTGCAGAACGTTTGAAAGCTCCACCGCATTGATGGGCTTCAAAATGTATTCAGACACGTTCATCCGAATTGCCTGCTTGGCATATTCAAAATCGTCAAAACCGGAAAAAATGATAAACTTTGTGGCAGGCAGCCGCTGCGTAAGCACCTGGCACAGTTCAAGCCCATCCATGAACGGCATTTTGATATCCGTAAGCACCACATCTGGCTTGAGTTGCTCTGCCAGCTCCAATGCTTCCTGCCCGTTTTCCGCCTCGCCAACCAGGGCAAAGCCCAGGCCTGCCCAGTCCATCTTTCGGCCAATTCCAACCCGGATATCTTCTTCGTCGTCCACCAATAGCACGCGGTAGGGTTCCATTCCTTTGCTCCTCCCGTTTCTGTGCCCAGTATATCATATCGCCTGATAATGCGCAAAGGGCGCACCTGGTTTTCCAGGCGCGCCCTTTTGGGAGGGAAACTGACTTATTTTTTCACCAAATATTTGCGCATATCGATGGCACAGGCAAACAGGATAATTACGCCTTTGATTAAATACTGCAGGTTCTGATCCACAGAGATCATATTCAAGCCCACGAAGATAAGGCGCAGCAGGAATACACCAATGATAATGCCCCGGATCTTACCAATGCCGCCTACAAACGATACGCCGCCAATTACGCAGGCTGCGATGGCATCCAGCTCATAGTTCAGGCCGGTATTTGCCGAGTTAGCAGCAATCCGCGCTCCTTCTATAAAACCGGTGATCCCATACATGGCGCCCGCCAAAGCAAACACGATGATGGTCGTCGCCATGACGTTTACGCCGGAAACCCGGGCCGCCTCTTCGTTTGCGCCCAAGGCAAACATGTTTTTCCCGAATGTGGTTTTATTCCAAACAAACCACATGATGGCGGTAAGCAATACGGCAAACCACACATAGTTGGGAATAGCCGTGCCTGCAACGGAGAAGATGGAGCCCTTGACAAAATTGCTATAGGAAGCGTCCAGGCTGGAGATGGCCATGCCGTTGTTGTTGCCCATCTGCACATATAACAGCAGCAGCGTATACACGATCAACTGGGTAGCCAGCGTCACAATAAAGGGATGCAGCTTAAACTTGGCCACGAAGAAGCCATTAAACGCCCCGATCAGCGCCCCAATGCCAATTACAATCAGAAGCACTACCGGAATGGGCAACACGCCGATCTCCGGCCACATTTTGGTGGCTACCCCTACCGTTTGCATTAGGGAGGCGGAAACGCAGGCAGTAAGCCCTACCACACGGCCTGCAGACAAGTCGGTACCCGTCAATACAATGCAGCCTGCAATGCCCAGTGCCGCAGGCAAACTCGCTGCGGACAAAGAAATGACGTTGATGATGGAACCCGCCGTCAGGAAGTTTTTATTTTTGCAGGCAATATAGATTACCGCAACAATCATCACGATGATCAGCGCATTATCCAGCAGCAAATTTCCTACCCGCCGTGCGGTCCATTTGCTCTTGCCCTTTTTGGCGATGGCATGATTACTACTCATGGTACGTTCCCCCTTTTACACAAATTTTGCCGCCAGGGTCAAAATATTTTCCTGGCTGGTCTCTTTGGCGTCAACCTCACCGCTTACCATGCCGCCGGACATCACCATAATACGGTCGCAAATGCCCAATAACTCCGGCATTTCAGAGGACACCATGATGATGCCTTTCCCTTCTTTGGCCAAATCTATCATAAGCTGATAGATTTCATATTTTGCGCCAACATCAATGCCTCGGGTAGGCTCATCCAGCAGCAGAACTTCCGGCTTGGTTAACAGCCACCGCCCAATAATTACCTTTTGTTGGTTTCCGCCGGAAAGGGCTCTGATCTGGGTTTTCTGGCTGGGGGTTTTAATGTGCATCGCCTGGATGGCCCAATCCGTATCTTCTTTCATTTTTTTATCGCTCAAACAAATGCCGCCGACCAAGTAATGCTTTAAGTTGGAAATCACCGTATTTTCCCGAATATCCCGGATACCGAAAATGCCGGTAGCACGGCGTTCCTCTGTTAACAGGGCAAACCCGTTTTTAATGGCTTCCCGTGGCGTGCGGTTATGCACCGTTTTTCCGTGAAGCCGAATGGTGCCCTTTTCCTTTGTCATAGCGCCAAACAAATTTTCCAGCACTTCCGTGCGGCCAGAACCATCCAGCCCTGCAATGCCAAGGATCTCCCCCTTGCGCAGTTGGAATGACGCTTCTTTCAGCCTGGTGTATTTCCCACAAAGCCCTTCCACTTCCAAAATCACTTCACCCGGAACATTGTCCTTGGGTGGGAACCGGTTGGTGAGTTCCCGACCCACCATCAAGCGAATGATTTCTTCCATGGTGAGTTGGCTGGCCGGTTTGGTGGCGACCCAGGCGCCATCACGCATAATGGTTACATCATCTGAAATGCGGAGGATTTCCTCCATTTTATGAGAAATATAAATGATGCCGCATCCCTTGTCCCGCAACATGTTGATGATGCGGAATAAATGCTCAACCTCGGTTTCTGTAAGGGATGAGGTAGGTTCGTCAAACACAATGATTTTTGAGTCATACGAAACCGCCTTGGCAATCTCCACCATCTGCCGATGGGACACCGGCATGGTAGACATAATGGCTTTGGCGTTTACGTTCACTCCCAGTTCGTCAAAAATTTCTTTGGTGCGTTTGCGCATGGTACGCTCGCTCACCATGATGCCGCCTACAGTAGGGTAGCGGCCTAACCATAAATTATCCATTACGCTGCGAGTCAGCGCCTGGTTGAGTTCCTGATGAACCATGGCTACGCCATTTTCAAGAGCTTCTTTGGAACTTTTGAAGTTGACTTCCTTCCCATCCAGTATGATGGTGCCGCTGTCCTTGCTGTAAATTCCAAAGAGGCATTTCATCAGAGTGGATTTGCCCGCGCCGTTCTCCCCCATCAGGGCATGTACGGTGCCAGGCCGGACGGTAAGGGATACGTTATCCAGCGCTTTCACGCCGGGGAATTCCTTGCTGATGTTACGCATTTCCAGCAATGCCGGCTGATCCATATGCTTGTTCCTCCTTTGGATAGGGGCCAGTGGGGATGTTTCATGCGGCCCACAGCGGGAACGGGGCTGCCGTTTGGCAACCCCGCTTCGTTTCATTAACCCTTCGGCTGGGGCGATACTGTATGAAAAGCCAGTGTCGTCTCTTATTCGCCGGTATACAGGCCGTAAGGTACACGGATTTTAGCGGCGCCGGAGTCTACAATGTAGTCGCCGGTATTATCCATAACGGCTGCGCCGGTCTGGAGATTGCCTACCAGTGTCATGATGGTGGAAGCCATGGCATTGGCATCCTGCATGACGGTACCTGTCATCTTGCCTTCTTTGATCAGCTGCTGCGCATTGGGCACAGCGTCCACGCCGAATACCGGAATGGTGGTGCATTCTTCCCCAGTGCCCAGGTTGTAGCCAGCGGTCTGCAGGGAGGAGATTGCGCCTGCGGCCATATCGTCGTTGTTGGCGATTACCATTTCAATCATGTTCCCATTGGCTTCAGAATATTCGGCCAGGATGGTATCCATGTAGTTGGTAGCCGCAGCAGCGGACCAAGTCCCGTTCTGGTCAACCAAGTATTTGGCGGTGTTATTGGCATCGTAGAAGGTCAGTGCAGCCTTGCCCGCATCTGCCAGCAATTTATCGGCGTCTTCTACAGAATACTGGGTACGGTACTCAGCCTCAGCGTTGCCTTCCTGCCCTTTGAACATTACATAGGAGATGGTGCCGTCGCCATTGAGGTCGGCAGCTTCATAGTTGGCCAGCAGGTATTCTGCAATCATCTTGCCCTGCATATGGCCGGCCTCTGCAGCATCGGTGCCCACAAACGCGCACAGCTCATAGCTGTTCACAACGTCATCAGAAACTTCGCGGTTGAAGAAGATGATGGGGATACCAGCGCTTTTCGCCGCCTCTACAGCGGACATGGCCGCATCCATGGAAGACGTTTCCACGATATTCACAATCAGCAGGTTCGCGCCATTGGTGATTGCGGTGGTAATTTGCTCGGACTGGGTGGTTTGATTGCCGTTGCCGTCATAGTTCTGATAGGTGATCCCAGCCGCGCCCAGCATTTCATCCATGTTTGAACGTACGGTAGAAATGTAAGGGTCGGAGAACGTGTAGTAAAATACGCCAACATTCAGTTCTGCAGGGGCTTCGCTGGCAGCAGGGGCCTCACTGGCGGCGGGAGCCTCGCTGGCAACAGGGGCTTCGCTGGCGGCAGGCGTTTGCGCAGGAGAACTGCAGCCGGCAAATACAGCAAGTACCAGCATCAACGCCAGAGCAAGTGCTAAATTTTTCTTCATTTGATTTTCCTCCTTTTTGTTTTACACAGAATACAGTCCTTGGAATTGTAGTTCCTTCTGTTCGGCTTCTTTGCCTTTTTGCTATATCACTTATTACGATGACTTTATTATACCGATCTGTAAAAACAAACACGATAGAAAATTCTTTTGTCTTTCTGGAAAAAACTTTGCTTCTTTTTGATATCCGCCTTACTGCCCATAACAAAGAAACGGGTTGGCATTTCCCCGCGTTGTGTAAGGTAGCAAAACAATACCGCCATTTGGGAACCCCGGCGGGTTGGTTTTGTTGCTGTGAATAATATGTAATAATTTTACATGCTAATCTGCTT
>JAEXFV010000166.1 GCA_023451115.1 Bacillota bacterium | reverse complement strand
AATAATGCTGTTTTGCAAAATTTTGCATTTTATGGGCTTTGGGGAAAGCAATTAATTATGCGGATTTTCTTTGGAAGAGAATGCAGCATAGAAAAGTAAAGACTTTAATATTTCGGCATTTAGCGTTGCAATATTATAACAATCATGTTATAATGCTAAAAATCACAAAATAGTGTCATGTGTGATGCTTTATTAATTGTGCTGAGTGATGCGTTTCGTTTTTTTCAACCACCTAAAGTTAGATATTTTTTATTTGGTTTTAATAATTCTATGAAAGTAAGGGTAAAGCATCATGTTAAAAGGTATTGGCGTAGCAACAGGATTTGGAAGCGCACCCGCTATCCGATATATTGTTGAAGAAATTAAAATTCCGGCGCATCAATGCGCGTCAATAGAAAAAGAAATACAATTATTTTTAAATGCCCGGGATACGGTAAAGGAGAATAACAAAAATTATTGCAAAGCAGCCATGTTGCGTACTGGTGCACAAGAGGCAGCGATTTTTGAAGCGCATATTATGATGCTGGAGGATGACGATTCGCTCATTATCCCCATTACGGATGCAATAAGAGAGGGGAAGAATGCCGCAGCTGCGGTGGATTGCATTTTTTCAGTACTAATTGAAATGATGTTGTCTGCACAAGACGAGTTGTTGGCCCAAAGGGCGGCTGATTTTAAAGACCTGCGGGATCAGTTGCTTGAGGTCATTTTAGATATTAAGAAGATCGACCTTAGCAATTTAGAAACGGATAGCGTAATTATTTGCAAGGAGCTTGCGCCTTCTGATACCATACGGATGGACATTGGGCATATCAGTGGCATTGTATGCGAAGAAGGCGGCGTTACATCACACACGGCCATTATTGCAAAGGCAATGGGACTCCCAGCCATTGTAGCATGCAAAGGAATCTTATCCCAGGCAAAGGACCAGGATTTGATTCAGATGGATAGTGGAAGCGGTGAAGTATGGATTAATCCTTCTGCAGAAGAAAAAGCGTCGTTCTTTTTGAAGGTTGAGGCTTTTCAAGAGGAAAACCAGGCGCTACAGAAATATAAAGATCGAAAGAGTTTGACAAAAGATGGCAAGCAGGTGAGCATTTGTGCCAATATTGCCCAGCCAGATGAGTGCGCTTTTGCTGTAGATTGCGGCTGCGAGGGCGTAGGATTGTTTCGCAGCGAATTTTTGTATATTGATAAAGACTGTTTACCCAGTGAGGCGGAACAGTTTGAGGCATATAAAAAGGCATTGGAGTTGGCGCAAGGCCGGCCCGTAACCATTCGTACCCTTGATGCCGGCGGCGACAAAAAGATGCCGTTGCTCACAAACTCAAAGGAAGAAAACCCGTTCCTTGGTTATCGCGCCATACGTATTTGCTTGGATAATCCGGAAATGTTTAAGGCACAGCTGCGGGCGCTTTTGCGGGCCAGCGTCTACGGAAACTTGCGGATTATGTTTCCAATGATTTCTTCATTTGAAGAGCTCTATCACGCAAAAGCTATTCTGAATGAAGTAAAGGATGAACTCAGGAACGAGAGCATTCCCTTTGACGAGGATGTACAAGTGGGAATGATGATTGAAATCCCCTCCACTGCTGTTATGGCCGATGAATTTGCAAAAGAGGTAGATTTCTTCTCAATTGGAACCAATGATTTGGTTCAATATACGCTTGCAGTAGATCGGGGAAATCCACAGATTGCACGCCTTTATAGCCATTATCATCCTGCGGTATTCCGTTTAATTAAAATGACCATTGAGGCAGCCCATCGCAATGGTATCGATTGTTGCATGTGTGGCGAAGCGGCGGGGGACTTAGAGTTTATCCCTGTGCTGCTGGGCCTTGGACTGGATAGCTTTTCTATGTCAGCTCCTACGATATTAAAGGCCCGTAAGTTAATGGAAGGATTAAGCAGCATTGATTGTGAAGCATTATGCCAGCAATTGCTGGCGGCGCGAAGTATTGGTGAAATGAAGGTTATGGTAGATGAGGCTATAAAAATATAGTGCAGTCGTTGGTTTGAAAGCATTGCAATGTCAGGCAATTGCCGATATAGATAATTGAATTTTCCCAAAAAACTGAAGGAGGCCAACCATGATTAAAATTTTAATTGCTTGCGGAAGCGGAATTGCTACCTCTACCTATGCCGAGAATTCTGTGAAAGAGATTTGCAGAGAAATTAAGGTGGAAGTAAAAACCTCTAAGTCAGACATTACCAGCGCATTACAGGCTGCAGAGGCGGTAGATTTGGTGGTATTTACATCCAATAACTGGAAGAAATACTATGATCCTACCACATTCCCCAAACCGGCTATGTCCGTAGCGCCACTGATTACAGGATTTGCTGTGGATGAGTGCAAAGCGGATTTGATCAAAATGATCAAAGAAATTAATAAATAACGACAGGATTTCCTTACGATCCTGATAAAGAAGTAAGCGGTGTTTTCAAAAATAAGCATCCTATTTCAAAAGTAAATAAATAGGATGCTTATTTTGTGCCGAAATAAAACAGAAAGAATGCGGGGGTTTTAAAAATTCAGGTCGGCTTTACAGTTTCTTCTAAATTCTGTAGGAGTATGCCCGGTAAACCGCTTGAATTGTTCCGCATAATAGCTTGCACTGCTAAATCCTACGTCCAAAGCAATGTGCACAATGGGCAAATCCGTGTTCATTAAAAGCTCAAGGCTTTTGTTAAGACGAAAATTATTGAGGTATTCAATGGCCGTACACATCATAGCGCGCTTGAAGAAACGGCAGAATTCCTCTTTGGATATATGGATGATATCTGCTAAGTCTTGCAGGGTAATTTTTTTCGCATAATTGTTCTCGATATAAGCCAGGATGATTTTGCACCGAATGCGTTCGTCCTTTGACCAGGTGCTTTCCCTAGAAATAAGCTCCTTGAGCTCGGACAAAAGATTGTACCAGATATTTAGCAGGCAAGACATAATCTTGACTTCGTATCCCCATTGCTGTTCTCGTAAGGCCTCCCAAATCTGCAGCATGCTGCTATTAGGGTTGGGTTCCTGGTTAGTAAAATCATGAAACACATGATAGTTTACAACGTCAGAACGAAGAATGGGAAGCGTATATTTGTGCTCCAGATTGCTTCCAGGAAAGTGGGAAATTAATTTGCTGTTGAACCGTATTTGTATTGCATGGAGAGGACGAGAGTCATCAAGCTCAAATACGTATGGTCTGTTTTCATTAATAAAAATACACTGCCCTTTGCACAGGGAAACCGTTTCATCATCGATTGCAATCGAAACATTCCCTTGTAGTATGTAAAGAAGCAGCAGCTGTTTATCACCTGCATCCCTACTGTAAGCAGAAAAATCAGATGTATTGATGAATTCCTGTATTTCTACGGGAAACAAATGGCTGGGGTTATCACAATCGTTTATTGTACTGGAAGGACTTTGGGTAAAGTTACGGGGCATGAGAACACCTCATAAAACAAAATAATGTCAAATTTGTTATATATTATGATATAACAGGTTTGACAATTGAGGAGTAATATAATAAAAATATAACATACTCCTGCGTGAACTACAATTGAGAATTAATTTTTGGATGGTATTGCTATAGCAGGAATATTGATATAGAGGATCGGGTATTGCGATAGCGATCGAGTAGAGGAGCATTGAAAGCATGGCAAAGGTGACGCTGGTGCGGGTGGATGACCGCTTGATTTACGGGCAAATTGTGAATAGCTGGATGAATTTTAGCCCTGTGAAAAAAGCTGTTATTGTAGATGACGATATTGTGGAACGAAGTATTTTGCAGGATGCGTTTCGGATGGTTATGCCCTCTTCCGTTGAGTTGAAAACGATGACTTGTGAAGAAGCAGGGAAAGGCTGGAAGGAAAATTGGCTAGGTGAGATTGGCCCTATCATCGTACTGTTTAAAAATATAAAATCAGCGGTAAAAACCTACCATGCCGGCTTTACCTTTGACAAACTTGAAATTGGCGATACAGGGAGAAAGCAAGGCGTATTTGTGGTGAGAAACACTGCAAAGCTAAATACGGAAGACATTATATTGTTGGAAGAACTTTACCAAAAGGGTGTGGCAATTAAATTACACCATTCGTTTGACGAAGGCGCTTCACTTTGGAGTGAAATACGACAAGAGCAGCAGATCGCGGTTTTTTTAAGAGGGGACCGCGAGGTCCCCATAAACGATGAAATACCTGTGACTCAACAGAAGAATAAGCCCAAAAGAAAGGAAAAATCACCTAAACGGACAAAAAAGGATTAGGCTCGAACTTGATCCAGTGATGGGAATTCATCTAGATAAATGGCATCTCAGCCTACCAAATATAAACTGCCAGCTCATATATCGGCCGGCAGTTTTTCAAATTCTGTCAGGTTTTGCCCCTCCTAAATTCTGGCGACGCCGGATTTGCGGGCAGCTTGGGCTACTGCAGCGGCCACGGCTTTGCCCACGCGGGGATCGAATGCAGCGGGGATGATATAATCCGCCTGGAGCTCATCTTCCCCAATCAGGCCCGCTAAGGCATATGCTGCTGCGATTTTCATCTCATCGTTGATATCCCGGGCGCGTACATCGAACGTTCCCCGGAAGATCCCCGGGAAGGCCAATACATTGTTAATTTGGTTGGGGTAATCCGAGCGCCCTGTTGCCACAACCGCTGCGCCCCCAGCCTTGGCGTCTTCCGGAAAGATTTCCGGCGTAGGGTTGGCGCAGGCAAAGATGATGGGATCCCTGGCCATGGATTTTACCATTTCCACACTTACCGTGCCTGGGGCAGATACACCGATAAACACGTCTGCGCCGACCATAGCATCCGCCAAAGTCCCTTTACAGCCGCGTTGATTGGTGATGGCCGCCATCTCTTCTTTTATGGAATTCATTCCCTTTTCCCGGCCCTGATAGATGGCCCCAGTTCGGTCGCACAACGTGACATCCAGGAAACCATCGGACAGCAGCAGCTTGGTGATGGAAATGCTGGCGGCCCCAGCCCCGTTGATCACGATTTTGACCTCTTCTTTCCGTTTTCCAACGACCTTCAGAGCATTGACCAAACCTGCCAGGGTGATCACCGCAGTGCCGTGCTGGTCGTCATGGAAGATGGGAATATCACACTTTTCTTTCAGCTTCTGCTCTATTTCAAAACACCTGGGCGCTGCAATATCTTCCAGATTTACCCCGCCAAAAGAACCAGAGATCAGGTAAATGGTGTTGACGATCTCGTCCACATCCTTGGATTTGATGCACATGGGAAAAGCATCTACATCACCAAAGGCTTTGAACAATACGCATTTGCCTTCCATCACGGGCATGCTGGCTTCAGGCCCGATATCCCCCAGGCCCAGCACTGCGGTGCCATCGGAAACCACCAGGCACATATTATGGCGGCGGGTCAACGCATAGGATTGGTTTACGTCTTTCTGGATTTCCAAACAGGGCTGGGCAACGCCGGGGGTATAAGCTAAGGAAAGATCATCCCGGCTTGCTACGGGGACCGTCGCTACCACTTCTACCTTTCCCTTCCATTCTTTGTGCAACCGCAATGACTCTTTTGCGTAATCCATGATGCTTCTCCTTATTTTAAATTACATTGGGCTTAACTAAAAAATCATTATACAATACGTCAATTTCCCTGTCACTATCCGGATGGGTAAAAATGTGGTACAATACAAGGCAAATTGGATAATGGAGAGGCCAATATGGAAATCAAAGAAGCTTTGCTAAAAGAATTCCCCGGGTTACAGGGGTGGCAAATAGAAAATGTAATACAATTGATTGACGAGGGAAATACCATCCCTTTTATTGCCCGTTACCGCAAAGAAAAACATGGGGAGCTTAACGACCAAGTGCTGCGGGAAATTTCAGAGCGGCTTTCTTATCTGCGCTCTTTTGAAACCAGGCGGCAGGAAATCCGAACTGCATTGGAAAAACAGCAGGCGTTGACACCGGAACTGGAAGCGGCGCTGGGGAGTTGTTCCTTGCTGGCTGAGCTGGAGGACGTTTACCGGCCTTATAAACCCAAACGCCGCACCAGGGCTATGATAGCCAAAGAAAAAGGATTGGAGCAATTGGCTATACGGCTGAGGCTGCAAAACCAAGATGACCCTGCGCCGCAGGAATTGGCCCAGGCCTATATTGACCCGGAAATAG
>JAEXFV010000135.1 GCA_023451115.1 Bacillota bacterium | reverse complement strand
GTGGCGGACGGCTGGGGAATGCGCAAAACAATCCCCTTGGACAAGCTACCCCTGGCGGAAGCCCAGTACGAATGGTTTCGGACGGAGGCCAAGAAGCTGGGAACCCCGGAGAACGAAATAGCGAAGTATACGCTGCGGATAGTGAAGGACGGCGAATAAGCCGGGAGACTGCGCAGCGACTGCGGGACACCCACGCGGCGGATGACGATGGCAATCCATTGCCGGTATACCATTATACGCCGGATACGGAGTTCAGTTCCTTTGAAAAAGGGGACGTAGGCTTTCATTTTGGCACGCTGGAACAAGCCCAGGACAGGGCGCGGAAAAAAGGGGAGGGCGGCAGATACATCCGCGCTTACCTGGATATTAAAAACCCTGTAACCATCCCCACGGACATTATGAATTGGCATGCAAATGCTGTTGCCCTAAAATTATATACGAAGGGCGTTCTGACCTATGAACAGCAGTTGCGGATTGAAACCCTGGGGCGGGAATACGGGCTTGCATATGACGCGCCAGCGTCTATGCTGCTGCGGGAGTTTTTAGCGGAGAAAGGCTATGACGGCATAGCATACGCCAATATGTTTGAGGGAGAGGGAACCTCCTACATCGCCTTTTATCCGGAACAGGTCATTTGGGCAGACAAAGAGCAAGGAGGGATGCAGGATGGAGGACAAGGTACGGTATATACCGGACTACCCGGAAGAAACCTTTCAACTGACGGACAAGGAACCGTTTCCGCAGGTCAAGCGGTTTCGGGAGAAGCTTCTGCTAGACCAGGAAGCAGCGGAAATATTGGAGCAAATGGAGAAGGATATGCCGGAATATATCCGGGCAATGAAACGCAGGTTTCCTCCCAAATGGCCGCTGGGCAATCTGAAACTGCTGCGGGTGATCGAGCAGGATCTGATTCGGGTGGGGGAAGCGTACGAATAGCCTGGGGGCGGCAGTCCAACCCGGAAACAGAAGCCTCCATACAACGACACCTGGATACAGTCAAACGCAACACTGGGCAGGATGCCAACATACGGCTTATAAACCAGGTAGACCCTAAAACAGCGTCAATGCTGGATTGGCTGAAAACAGCCACCGGCAAGGACGCTTTTTTATATGAGAGTGACGATGAATACGGGAACGGCTGGGCAGATAGCAGCGGTGTATACCTGCGAATGAACGGTACAGCGCATATTGCGTTCCTGTATGGCCATGAAGCGGCGCATGCAGACGGCGCGATTATGGCAGCGGGGCTTGCTGAACTGGAAAAACTGGGGCCGTTTGAGAAAAACCGTTACGCTGCGGAGCGGTCAAGGCGTCTTTCTTCGCAGGATGATGCGGACATTTCTCACGAGCTGGTAGCGGATGTATACGGCAAATTCCTGTATGAAACCACATTCGCCAGACAATCCAATGATACCTTTGGTATGAGCCAGGAAGCCATCTATAGGATGTATGGAGCGTTTGAAGAGGCGTTGGGCGCTCAGGAAACCGAGGACGGCGTGGTGGATGTCACCCGAAAGCCTGTCGGCGGGGAGGCAGAGTATGCCAGGATTGGCGAAACTGTAGAGCCTGTTATGGTGAAGTATAACGACCGGCGGACGCAGGACAGTATTGCAGACAAAGCCCATCGAAGCATGATGGAGCAGGGGAATTATGTTGAGATTACGCAATATGACGTGGACAGCTTAAGCGAATACTTTCCAAATTTACGGAATTTAAAAAAGGATCAGCGAAATGGGATACTGGGAGCAAAGCAATCGCAGCTAAAAGAGGACTTGCGGGAAATCCTTCACCTGATGTTTGACGGAGAGAACATCGAGCTTCGTTTTCAGGGAGATATTGTTGAAGCGCGGGTATATGATCGTGGTATCCAAGAGGCAACCAAGGCAAGGAAAATTCCGCAGATTGACGCTGCGATGCTCATGCGTAGCCAAGAGGTATTTGACCGGGCGGAGTATATTTACAGCACGGAACATGACCTCCATAGCGGGAAAACTCGAAATGCAGAAGTTGACCGCTGGGATTATTATTATGTTCCCTTAGTGTCCGATGATTTTGAGGGTGGAATACGTATCGCTGTTATCGCTATGGATGTTCCGCAAGAAAATCAGGTATACCATTGGGGCGTAAAAAAGAAAGTAGCCTTGTCCGGTGGGGTGTTGGCAAAAAATACCAGCATTCCCGGTGGATCATCAGCTACTTCTAATATTAGTATATCCAATTTAGATCAAAAAAGCAACCAAAATCAAGAATATTCCCGCAACACCTTTCAGGACGAATACGGGAACGACATCAGCTACAGCATGCCGGAAATCCGGGAGCGTGAGCAGAAAGCCCCAGCGGTAAAGGAATTTAAGCTGGTAAACCGGGAAAGGGAACACATCGACCTGCGTTCCCGGGACAGCGTGGGCAGCCGAAAGGTAACAGCGCGGCTGGCCCCCTTGTACACGGCTATGCAGCAGGCGATTGAAGCCGGGGACACCGGGGCATTCCAACAGGCTGCGGCCAAATATAACGCCCAGTATGCGGTAGAGCAGGCCAAAGGGGAGGCTGCTAAGCTGAAAGCCCAGACCCAGATGGAAAAGGCGAACAGGGCGGTAGAAAGCGTTGCAGCGGATATACAGGAGGCTGTTTCTGCCGAGGTTGCACAGGCCACACAGGCAATTCCGGAGACCGTTGCGCAGATACCAGCAGCGCCCGGCGTAAACCGGCGTTTTACCAATCGCCCATTATCCCGTGGCCAGCGTTCCCAATTGCGTGTTCTGGACGCGCTGGGGAAGAAATTCGGGATAGGGATTGTGGTGGAAGATAGCCTTGCAGGAGTAGACCGGGATGGGAACACTGTACAAAGTGGCAGCAATGCATACTTTGATCCATCTACAGGTGAAATGCATATTGCCTTAGATGCTACTGCTCAGGGATATATGTATTTTGGCATTCATGAGCTGGTACACTATATTCGTTCTTTCAATGACAGCGAATACAGCGTGCTGGAAGATTATGTAATCAGCGTTCTGGAGCAGAATGGGCAGAATGTTGAGGAATTAATCCAGAGGCAGATGGAGCAGTTCGGGTACGATGAGGCCACAGCCCGTGAGGAAGTGATTGCAAATACGGTTCCCGTCATTCTGAGTGATGAAGCGTATGTAAAGGAACTGGTACGGCAAGATTGGACGCTGGCGGAACGGATTGTTGACTTCTTAAATGACTTTCTGGATACGCTTTCCCAGATATTCAATGAATTGACCCGATCAGACAGCTGGGAGCAGATGGAAGCCATCAAGGGGGATATTGACGCTATCCGCAACATAGCAGTCCTGTTTGATGCGGCACTGGAAGGTGCGGCGTTTGAAGGACTAGAGACTGATGTAGGCGCCACAAATGGGAATATAAGGCAGGCTGTTAAGTATGATGTTCATAATCGGCCCTTCGTGGCAGTAGAGCAGGACATTTTGAGCGGAGTACCTAAGCAAGATTGGGTGAAAACAGTTAAAAGAAACCTTGCAACAAAGTTTCCGAATAGCATAGCGATTGGGAAAAACACTATATATATCAATAAGACCAGTCGCAAGGAAATGACATTTTCAAAGTATATGCAATGGGCGCTACTGCATGACAGTGCTGCGTATGCTGATAAGCTGCGGGCTACAAATAATGCAGATGAAATTATGCGTGCATCGAGGAATTTTGTCGATGAGGCGCTACTTCACCCTAGAAAAGATGATATAAGGCAGTTTGCGAGGGGTGATATTTTACTGCGTGTTGGCAATAATGATTATACAGCAACGGTGATTGTAGGAACTACAAAAAGTGGGAATATGCTGCTATATGACATTATTAACCTAAACCCGACAACTATAATGGAGCGGCAGAGCAAAAAGGACACAGCTACCGATCAACGCATAAGCGAAGTCAGCAGAAATGCTGTGCCCAATTCAAAGATATCACAACAGGGTACCTCTGTCAATCCCAGTATACGCAATAATTCCACGGAAAATGCAAGGTTTTCAATGAAAGACACATCAAAAGTAGATGTAGAACGCCTTGCAGCGGAGAATGAGAGCCTGTGGGAAGCGAACGAACTGCTGAAAGAGCAGTTTAAGCTAACCAAGGGCAGGAAGGTAAACCGGAAGTCGCTGGAACGGCTGGCAGGGCAGATGTTAAAAGGGTATCAAAGCCAATATGATAAAGCCACACTGACGGATAACCTGGAAACGCTGTTCGGGCAAATATACGAAGCAACGGGGGACGATGGGGCCTGGAGCCAAATTGAGGCAGCCGCGACTGGCTTGGCAAAAGCTGTCATTGAGCAATCTACGGAATTAGATGATAGCCTATATCGGGAATAACTTATCGTTAGGACAGGTAAGGTCTATATTCATTCTATAATGCCGATTTTCTATTTTAAAGGAAGGTTTGTGTTTGCGCTCAATGACTTTAGAGCATTTAATAATTTCATTAACAGTCATACTGAATCTCCCTTCCCTTTAGTTTAGTATTATTGTAGCAAATCCATAAAACCATATCAATTAAAAAACTGTAAGTTGCATAAATCATGCCGCTCTGCTGTACCGCATTGAAATATTGGATTGCTCACCAGAATTTTCGCGGCACAATTTCGTGCCGTCAGATTATGTTGATGAACGTGGGAAAACACAGCCGTGTGTTATCATGACCAGGGATGGATTTGTGTTTTTAGTTATGGGATATACCGGGGAAAAAGCCTCTCGGTTTAAAGAAGAATACATTAATGCCTTTAATGATATGGAGGCAGAGCTTAAGAGAATATATAACGAGCGTCAGCAATGGGAAATCGAGCGCGCCAAAGGGGTAATGATACGGCATATTCTTACAGATACCATAAAGATGAAGATTGCCGACAGCCCCAATAAGCGGTTTGCCTACCCCAACTATACCAAGCTGATTTATCAGACCTTATTTGGAAAGCCGTTCAAGGAACTGCAAGAGGATTATGGGGTAAATCCAAAGGAGAGTTTGCGGGATTACCTGACCGCCGAACAGCTCAAGGAAGTGGAAGCCATGGAAATTCTGGTAAGCAGTCTTATTAACATAGGGATGGGCTACCCGGAAATCAAAGACTTTATGGCAACACGGTGTATGAAACAAATTGTTGCCTAGCACTTTTCCCCCGTACTCGATTGAGTACGGGGATATTTTATATAAGATAAATAAAAAAAGTGGGTTTTTGGGATAGAAACCAATAATAAAAACCCTAGAATTTATCTAGGGTTTCCGCATGGTGCCGAAGGTGGGACTCGAACCCACACGGTATCGCTACCAACGGATTTTGAGTCCGTCACGTC
>JAEXFV010000085.1 GCA_023451115.1 Bacillota bacterium | reverse complement strand
CACGATTCCGATGGATATTTCTACGGACAGCCCCACGACCATAATCAATACCATGATCAGCAGCAAGGACCAGATATGCTTGAACAGGGAAATCAGCGCTTCCTTCTTGGTAGCCGTTACTTCCTGGTCACTCTTGCGAGGCAATTTACGCAGCAGGAAGAAATAGCCTGCCACAAACAGCACGATGACTGGCGGGAGCATAGACAGCACAAACGTGGAAATTGGAAGCCCTGAGAAACCGCATAGCAGCAAAATAACCGGATAGGTGGGCAAGAAGGACTCTGGAATATGGCGGAAGTATGAGGTTACGATCGCCTTCCCCTTGTTGTCCATGTATTCGCCCGTAGCTGCGTCAACGATCTCGCCACATAAAATCAAGGCGGCAGGCGAGGGCAAGAAACCGATTATAATAGGGATTAACAGCGCGTTTACAATCCGGTTGTTAAATAAATTTATCATATCCTGCTGCGCCATCTGAATCTGTTTTCTTTTATCCAGTATGCGCTGCAGCAAGGTGATCAGATAAATATCCAACACGATGGCCATCTTGCTCCAGCTGGTTACAACGCCCCAAATTACAGTCCCGCACTCCTCTACAGGAACGGTGCAGATGATTGCCGTAGCAGCGATTCCTGCAATAAATGCCCAATGAAGCGGCTTCTTCATCCATATGATTGCTACAATAATGGCAAAGATAATAATTAGCTTGATCAGGTTTGGTTCCATTATAAACCTCCATTATGTTGAGTCAAAATAGTACAACACCCCAGTGCAATGAAACAGGTATTTGAAAAAACACTTCCTTTCCTTTGCATGATACATTTCTCTCCGTTCCTAACAGCAAGCTGAATGGTGGAGAAAACAACACGTTAATATGCTGAATGGAACAGGCTGCTTATTACCTATACATAGTTCCGAAGGCTTTTCTCGGGATAAACTGTCCCTGGCCTGCATGCCCTATATATGTCCCATTGTCAACCACCTGTTCACCTCTGAGGAATACGGTATCCACATGGCCGATCTGTTTCATCCCTTCATAGGAGCAATAATCGACGCCATGGAGCATGGTATCATTGGAAATAATGCTTTCCCCAGACGGATCATAGATGACGATATCCGCATCATACCCAACGTCCAGGAAGCCCTTGCGATGATCCAGCCCCGTGTTCCTTGCAGGAGACGCAGCAAATACATCCACCAGTTTTTGACGAGTGATTCTCCCCGCTGCAACGCCATAAGTCCAAAGGATTGCCAGCCGGTTCTGCAGCCCGGGAGCGCCGTTTGGAATATTACGGAAATCATCCGCTCCAACATGCTTGTCATGTTCCCAGTCAAACCCGCAATGATCAGAGGAAACCGCGTTAATCGTGCCAAGATTGAGTTCCTGCCAAAGCTTATTGCGGTGCTCTTCCGAGCGAAGCGCCGGTGAGCACACGTATTTTGCGCCTTCAAAATTTGGCTTGGCTAGGTTTGATGCATCAAGCGTTAAATAATGGGTGCAGGTTTCGCCGCAAACGCGTTGGCCCGCCTCCCTCGCCCTGGCGATTTCTTCCAGCGCTTCCTTGCAGGTAACATGGGCAATATAGATCGGTGCGTCTACCATCTTTGCCAGGTTTATGGCGCGTGCGGTAGCTTCCCCCTCCACCATGGGCGGGCGGGAAAGCACATGTCCATATGGCTCCGTATGCCCCTCGGCAACATTCTTCTTCTCCAGGAAATCAACCGCATCTGCATTTTCCGCATGAACCAGCACCGTGATTCCCGCATCCTTCGCTTTCATCAGAGCCTTAAGAATCGCATCGTCATCCGCATGGAAAAACTGGCCTTTATATGCCATAAAGAGCTTTAAAGTCGGATAACCCGCATCAACAAGGCGAGGGATTTCATCTATTACTTCATCCCGGGGATCGGTCATGACAATGTGGAAGGCATAATCCGCCATGGCCTTTCCTTCTACCTTTTCTTTTCGATAATTGTCAATGGATTCGATAAGCCCTTTATCTTTCACCTGGTTGATAAATTCAATAACAGTAGTTGTCCCGCCGGCAACAGCTGCATTGGAGCTTTCAAACCCCCGTGTACAAGTTCCCTTGAACGAGAATGAAAAGTGTACATGCTGGTCAATGCCGCCAGGCAGCACAAATTTACCGGATGCATCCACAATTTTATCGGCTTGGGCAGGGAGGTTCTTGCCAATTTGAGCAATTTTATCGCCCTCAATCAGGATATCTCCGACATATTCATTGGAAGTGGTAATAATTGTCCCATTTTTGATCAACGTAGTACTCATTACTGCTCTTCCTTTCGATGAATTTATTTTGCCGTTGTATTTGGAAACTTTGTATAGAGATTATATTTCGTTCCTATTTGCAAGGGAAACAAGCGTGTTAGCCAAGACTTCTGTCCCTAGCACGATATCCTCAGGATTTGTAAATTCATCAGGATCATGGCTGATTCCATCATGACTTGGTATAAATACCATTCCCATAGGGGCAAATTCACCTACAAAAAGCGAATCATGATATGCGCCGCTCACGATCTGCAATGGATGAATTCCCATATCGTCGCAGGTAGACTGAATCGCCGCCATGATATTTTGATTAGAGGCCTTTGGCCTATCATTGGCCAGCACTTTGCAGGTGGATTTTATATCCCGCAGCAAGGCGACGTTGTCTATATATGCGCATATCTTCTTTGTTAAATCATTTTTTGATTTTTCGTTGATACTGCGTATATCAATAAAAAGTTCTACACGGCCGGCGATTACGTTGGATGAGTTGGGCGTAGCCATCAGCCTGCCAACCGTTGCTACGGTATGACGATCGGCATAGCTTCTGGCAAGATCCTCCAATTTTATGATTACATCTGCGGCAGCAACCATGGCGTCCCGCCTTACGTTCATCGGCGTTGAGCCTGCATGATCCTGCTTCCCTTCAAATATTACATTAATGTATGTGGGCGCGCATATCGCTTCCACGATCCCGATCGGGCAAGCTGCCGCTTCAAGATGCGGCCCCTGCTCAATATGCAGCTCGACGCTTGCAAATACCTCACCCGGATTTTTCAGTACGCTATTATAGTCAAGTTGCGTATATCCAAGCCGCTCCAGTTCACTATAAAGGGATATGCCATTCTCATCCTGCAAATTTTTCGTTGTCTCCAAGGGCAGATGGCCTGCCATCGCTCTGCTGCCGACACAACCGACTCCAAATCGCGTCGGCTCTTCGGAACTGAAAACAACAACCGTTATATCGCGCTCATGTTTTGCTTTGCTTTCCTTTATCATGCGGCACGCTTCTATGCCGCCTACCACGCCAACTGCGCCATCATACAGTCCGCCGCTTCTCACTGTGTCGATGTGCGAGCCTGTCCATACAGGGGCCAAACCAGGGTTTTCCCCCCGTAATGTGCCATAAATATTCCCTATTGCATCCTCTGTTACAACCAGGCCTGTGTCACACATTATTTTTTTGATATATGCTCTTGCTTCCAATTCCGCAGTGGAGAACATCATGCGGGTGATTCCAGGAGATTCCGGACAGCTGTTATAAGAGCTAAGGGTATCCAATGCTTCAATTAAATTTTTTTTACTCGCTTTCAGTATCATTCTATTCATTCTCCACTCTTAGCGATTTGTTAATTTTTATTCTATCATAGGTTTACAACTCAATCTTTTGCAACATGCACAATTATCGACAGGATTATTTAAAAAATGCACATTCTTGATATGCATTTGTCAATTTTCATAGTATTATAGAATTAACTTTTAATATGAGGGAGCAATTCTTATGCTAACTGTTGCAAATTTCACCGCGGAATTCAGCCAGATGCGATGCGTTGCCGGGTTTAATGGAATAGACCGTGAGATTACCTCCTTCAGCATTATCGATACTCCGGAGATTTTAAACTTTCTGCATGGAGGCGAATTTGTGGTAGATGCCGGCTATTTCAGCAGCCACTTTCCTTATCTGCTTAACGGGTTTGTTCCAGCTCTGAAAGAAAAAGGATGCGCTGCTTTAGGGGTAAAAATCCACCGCTACCATGAAAAAGTCCCCGATATCCTTTTAAAGGAAGGAAACGCTTACGGCTTTCCCATTTTTGAACTCCCGGCAGATTTATACTTCTGCGACTTTGCTTTTTTAATCTATCGGCGTTTGTTCAAAGATCAAATGGATGATACCTTCCACCTTGCCACTGCATATAAGGATATTGTGGGTTCTTTTTGCCGCTTCAGATCTCCCGAAAAAATCCTTTATGAACTAAATCTTGCTCTCAATAACCCGGTTTTTTTATTGAACTCCAAATTTGAGCTTATGGAATACTCCTATAGTCAGGAAACGGCTTTATTAAACCGGTATTTTCCCCTTCTGGAAGGAAATACGGCTATTTTCGATATCGACCTGAAAAAAACCCTCCAAAAGCTCTATACGCAGCAGCCTTACAAATATCATCAATTTCTATTGAACCAGGGCGCTTGCCACACGAATTGTATTCTACTCTATGCCGGGGAGAAAAATGGCGAATCCCATTTCCTGATTATTTTGGAGATCAATCCGCTAAAGTCTTGGCATCATCAGCTGCTCAAAGATATTTCTGAACTTCTTAAATTAGCAGACAGCAGCAATACGTCTTCCGATTTTGTATCCTCGGTATTGGCGCCTCCATCGGTTCCAACCGGCACCATTATCCATTATTGTACACTTTACAATTTTGATTATACCAAGCAGAGAGTCTGCATTGTTATTGAGTTGCGCGATTTACTCGCTTTTTCATCTACAAGGAAATATGCTATTCGGGATTTAATGTCCGTAGTAATCGAGCGCATCATGGTTTCCACAGGATGTCGAATATTCTATACCAAACACGAAGCCTTTTATGTTCTTTACCTGCTATTTCCCAAAGATATTGCACAAATGGAGGCGGAGGTGCGTGCGGCTCAAGCGGCAGAGGAGATACTGGAAATACTGGAAAAAAACGGATTTCACCCCCTCTTGGGCGTAAGCACATGTGATATTGACCCAAAATATATTCCAAGGGCCTTTCATAAAACGATTGATGCAATAAAGCTTGGCAAAGGCCTTTATCCCACACAAAAAATTTTCAGTCTTCGTTCGATGCATATATATCAATGGATGTCATCAACAATGTCCACAGATGATCTCAAACACCTTTATGCAGATACGGTAGAGCCGTTAAAGAAAGCTAGCACCCCGGATATTGATTATATACGTATCATCGAAGAATATATTGGATGCCAGTTTAATGTTTCCAAAACAGCAAAATCACTGTATGTTCATCGAAATACTATAATGAATCATCTGAACAAAATGAAAGGGTTATTATTGTTTGATATAGAACAGCCGGAAAATATGACGAAGTTGCAGTTGGGCCTTCACGCGATGCGGCTTTTGGAAAGCAATCGAAACAGTAACTGACGGTAGACGTTTTGGATTAAAATCGTTGGAACATATTAATTTCTCAGGATAGTTGGATTGAAACATGAAAGCACTCTTAAAAATGGGCAGAGAGGGATAATTTTTACCTAAAACGAAAAACAAACCTGTCAAAAAACAGGTTTGTCTACTGTGGCGCGCCCGACACGATTCGAACGTGCGGCCTACAGAGTCGGAGTCTGTCGCTCTATCCAGCTGGGCTACGGGCGCATATCGCAATAAGGATTATAACACATCTGGAGAAGATTGCAAAGCTATTTTTGCTCAAAAGCTCTTGCTGCTATAAAATTGCCACCGCCTCAGCCACATTGCGCACCGGGACATAGGTAACGCCCTCCAAAGCAGGCAGCTTGTCCCCTCTAGGCACAATAACCTGACAAAAGCCCAGCCTGGCACATTCCCGCAGCCGCTTTTCCATCTGGGACACTGTTCGGACCTCTCCCGTTAATCCCACTTCCCCAATGGCCGCTGTTCCCTGGGGCAAGGGTTTTTCCTTGAGACAGGAAGCCACACATAGCGCTACTCCCAGATCCACTGCCCGCTCCAGCAGTTTTAATCCGCCAACCACATTTAAATAAACATCGCGGTCGCTGAGTCTGAGCCGCGCCTTTTGCTCCAGCACAGCCAACAACAAAGCCAGCCGCCCCGCGTCAATCCCAGCCGCTGTCCGCCTGGGCGATCCAAATACGCTGGGGGACAATAAAGCCTGCACCTCTGCCAACATGGGCCGTGTGCCTTCCATCGCGCAGGTCACGGCACACCCAGGCAAATGCTGCCCCGAAAGGAAAAGACGGGATGGATCTTTTACCTGCCGCATACCGCAGTCACACATTTCAAATACGCCAATTTCATTGGTAGACCCAAAGCGGTTTTTTACCGCCCGGAGCAGCCGCAAGTCCGCATGCCGCTCCCCTTCGAAATACAGAACGGTGTCTACCATATGCTCCAGAATACGAGGGCCTGCAATTGCGCCATCTTTTGTAACGTGGCCTACAATTAACATAGCGGCGCCACTCTGTTTAGCGTATCGGGTGAGCTGTCCGGTGGCTTCCCGCACCTGGCTTACGCTGCCGGCTGCCCCAGGTAGATCTGCGCTGCAGATGGTCTGAATCGAATCAATGATGATGCATTGGCTTTTCAGCCGCCTGGCTTCCCCTTCAATTGCAGCTAAATCCGTTTCCGCCAACAGCTGCATGTCGTTTTGGATGCCCAGCCGGTCCGCCCGCAATTTAATTTGCCCGGGGGATTCTTCCCCGGAAACATACAACACCCGCTTCTTCCGCGCAATATGATCCGCCGCCTGCATCAGCAGCGTGGATTTTCCTATTCCGGGATCTCCACCCAGCAGCACCACCATGCCTGGCGCCAGCCCGCCGCCCAACACCCGGTCCAACTCTTCCATTCCCGTGCCGGTACGGCCGACATCCTGTGCCTGAATAGCCGCAAGCGGCTGGGCATGAACAGGCTGCGCCCCTGAACGCACTGCAACTGCTGTGGCTTCTACCATGGTATTCCAGCTGCCGCATCCCGGACATTTTCCCATCCATTTTCCCGTTTCATATCCGCACTCCCCACAAACGAACAGGGTGCGCTCTTTTGCCATATCAAATCCCTCTATCGAATTCTTGCGTATTTCATAATATCCCGGTTTTGTTCCCGGGATGTGACATCCATCCAAATCACCGTATCATCCGAAACGCCCATTAACAACGCCAGCTCTCCTGTTGCAGGCGTAATTTGTGTTGTAGTGCCGTTGTCAAAGAAATATACAAAAATCGCTTCATTTTTGCTGTACGCCACAAACGTGTCGGACAAGCCATACTCTACAATATCTTCTGCAATGCATTTGGGCTGCATGCCGTTTTGCGCGAGATATAAATCATCCCCTTCTCCATGCAGGCCGTCGCGCCATACCCATTGCCGGCCGTTGGTCATAGGGTCGTGCACATATAGGTTAGGCGTATATACGCTGGTTTTCCCACTGGTAAGGGAAACACTGTAAATGGCGCTGGAATTCGCCCCGTTTGCCTGGGTTGCATTCGGGTCATCCCCTGCGTAGATGATCTCGTCCCCTGCGATAGAAGGCATGGACATCCCATATTGGGAATTTGTAAAGGTTTGCACCGTCACGCTTTCCTGGGTATTTAAATCGCACACAAACAGCTTATCTGTGCTGCTGCCGGTGCGCTCCATCCACACCAGGTAATCCCCCTCCAGCATCAGCTTGGGTTGGCCAACATAAACCGTCTTAATGGTACGGTTTTTCCCGGTTTCCCGCTCTGTCGCCCGGATAACACCGCCGCCAGTGGATTTGCCGTCCAGATAAACCAGCCATCGGTCATTTACAATAGGATACACATATGCATCGTTCTCCAAGGGAAGCGATAGTTTTTCCTGCTCACCAGTGGCCATATCCAGCGCATACAGCGCATCCATAACAACATCCCCGTTGTCCGTGCGGCCAGCGGCAAAAACCAGGGTATCGCCAGATGCATACGGCTCTGCAAACCAAACATACCGGTCGCCTGCATCCAGCACAACTTCTTTTTGCAGCTCCAATGGGTCTGCAACCGATGCGGGATGGGGCGTAGGCGTGGGGTGGATGGTTGGCGCGGGCGTGGGCGTTGGTTGCCAGGGCAACGGATCATTTACGCCTACCAGCGGCAAAAACCAAGGCAAACCCACAAATATAATCAATGCAATCAAGCCCAGCACGCCTACTACCGTGGCAGTCAGCGCCAGAATTGGCCCCGCATTGGAAGCTTTGAGGCTTGTCCGCTTGCGCTTTGGCCGATGAGTACGCCTGTATTTGTTCCGCATGCCTTTTCTCCCGTATTTCCAGCCTTTTTACAAAGGAGCTTTCTCTGTTTATTTCAACATTTCCCCAAAGCCCTTAGGCTTCGGGGATTTCATTATGGTGCTATGCCAAAGCATTCGCTTTGGCCACCTTATAACGCTTATATTGTTTTTAGTATATCATAACCATCAATCTCTGAACAAGGGACATCACGCTTTATTCACGGTTGGTTTATTCCAGTTACCCGATTGAAAAATCCCGAAAAAGAGACTACAATATGTAATGTTATATTGTTGCTATTCGATCCGCATTGCGGGTTGGTGTGCATTATTTTGCTCTATTCCCAAAATTCTGTGATTACATGGAAAGGAACGATTGAGTTGTTAAGCCAGGAAAAAATCCCGTTTTGGAACGGACAGCGT
>JAEXFV010000061.1 GCA_023451115.1 Bacillota bacterium | reverse complement strand
ATTATATATAATTCTGATGCGCACAACTTGGCAGATATTTCAGAGCGGGAGCATTTTATTACTTCATATGGCAAAACCCCATCTGGATTGCTGAAATATTTAAAACAACCTAAATAAAGGAATGTTCAACTGTTTTTTAGGATTACATACTCCATTAAACGGCTCATATCCTCGAAATGGTTGCATAAAGCCAACTTCTGAGGCGTGTTTACGCCAATTGCATGCCGCATAGCAGCGGCGCTGTGGCGTAGGGCGGTGCAGGCGGAATAGATTGGTTGTGGCATGTGAAAAGCAGGCAGCAAATTAAAAAGTGCTGCCTGCTTTTGCGCACAGCATTCCAGCAGCGCATATTCTTGGGTGGATAACGGAGTGGAAAAAATGTCATACCCTTGTTTGCAGCATTGCCAGCATAAAAGGTATAGGTCTTCCCGCTCCAGGGGCGTTATAAAAGCAGCGCTTAGCATTTCACGCAGATTTACCGCAGCACGATCCAGCGATTGCAACGTCGAGCCGGTATATGATCCAGACTTGGCCTCTTGCACCGCCCGGCAAACCAATGCAGCGCAACGCTGTAAAAGAGGAAAGGGATCGAAAGGTTTTTTTTTCATGAACAGAACGCCGCCTTTCCCAGAAGGTATATTACTAAATGATATGCTTGCATTTCTATAACCATTGTTTCAAGAATAAAGAGAATAAATATTCAAATAAAGAATAATTATACATTACATCCATGTGTCCTTGTATACGGGAATACGTGTATGAAATCCAGATAATATGGGATATATTTTGAATAACACATAAAATAATAGTAAAAAACGTATTGCAAAAATACGATATATAAAGTATTATTATACAAGAACAAATCCATTTCATTTCCATAAATTTTCTGGGAGGGTTGATCCATGCAGCTTGTAAAGAGTGGTATTGCAGGAACATTAGAATCAGGAGATATACTGATTGAAATTACCAAAAAGGATAGTCCCGGTGTGGATGTTGAACTGACCAGTACGGTAGGAAACCAATATGGCCACCAGATTAAAGCGGTCATTCGTCAAACCGTGCAGGAGTGTGGGCTGGATGGCGTAAGCGTAAAGGCAAACGATAAAGGCTCTTTGGATTGCACCATCCGTGCCCGGGTACAGGCCGCTGCTTATCGTGGCAGCGAATGCAGCGATTTTTGCTGGGAATAAGGGGGAAGAAACATGCAGCGTTTGCGCAGAACAATGTTGTTCGTTCCGGGCAATAACCCGGGGATGATGCGGGATGCACACATTTATGGCTCAGACTCTTTGATGTTTGACCTAGAGGATTCGGTTTCCATGGCCGAAAAGGATGCGGCACGTCTGTTGGTTTACCATTCTTTAAAGACAATCAATTATAAAAACTGTGAGCTTGTTGTTCGGGTCAACCCATTGAATACTCCCTACGGCGTGCAGGACATTGAAGCGGTGGTGCGGGCAGGGGTACACGTGATTCGCCTGCCCAAAACGGAAACCGCCCAGGATATTATTGACACCGAGCGGGAAATTGAGCGTGTTGAAGAAGAAGCGGGCATTCCGGTAGGACGCACAAAAATGATGGCCGCCATTGAAGGCGCGTTGGGTGTGATCAATGCGTATTCCATCGCCACAGCTTCCCAGCGCTTAATTGGCATTGCTCTAGGAGCGGAGGATTATACAGCAAATTTGAAGACAAACCGTACCAAGGAAGGAACGGAACTCTTCTTTGCCAGGTGCGCTATTGTAAATGCTGCGCGGGCAGCCGGCATTGATGCGCTGGATACCGTATTTTCAGATGTGGATGATATGGACGGCTTTGAAAAAGAAGTGCGCCTGATCAAGCAGCTTGGATTTGATGGAAAATCCATTATCAATCCCCGGCAGATCGCCCCTATCAATGCAATCTTTACGCCAACGGAAAAAGAAATTGAAAAATCCCGGCGCATTATTGCCGCTTTAAAAGAGGCGGAATCCAGAGGGTCCGGCGTAGTATCCCTGAATGGAAAAATGATTGACCGGCCAGTGGTGCTAAGGGCCCAACGCGTCATTGATATGGCAATGGCATCAAAGGTATTCTTTGAGGAGGATGAAGCGGAATGAAGCAGGAACAAATAAAAGCAATCCAGGCGTTAGGATTTCAGGAATATGTCCCGGGGGAAAATCCCCGCATGCCAAAGAAATGCTCTCTTTCTCTACTGGAAAAGCAGCAACAGCAAAATAAGATTGTAGGCAGCCTGGAAGAAGCAGTGCGCCGCAGCGGCTTGAAAGATGGCATGACCATATCGTTTCACCATCACTTCCGTGCTGGCGATTATATTGTGAACATGGTGTTGGATTGCCTTGCAAAAATGGGTTTTCAGAATTTAAAGGTAGCTGCTAGCTCCCTGTCCGCTATTCATGCGCCTATGATTGAACATATCAAGGGCGGCCTGGTAACTGGAATTGAAACCAGTGGTTTGCGTGGAGAACTGGCGGATGCCATCTCCCACGGCCTGATGGAGAAACCGGTAATTTTTCGTTCTCATGGCGGCCGCGCCAGCGCTATTATGGAAGATGATATCCATATTGATGTTGCCTTCCTGGGGGCGTCCTCCTGTGACCCATTTGGCAATGCCAATGGATACTCCCGTTCTTCTACAGGGAAAACTGCATGCGGCTCCCTGGGTTATGCTAGGGTAGACGCCCGTTATGCGGATCATACAATTATCATAACGGATAATATCGTGCCGTACCCCAACACTCCATTCGGTATCTCTCAGCACTTGGTTGAATCTATTGTGGTAGTGGATGCGGTAGGAGATCCGCAAAAAATCATGTCAGGGGCTACCCGCTTTACCAAAAACCCCCACGACCTGCTGATTGCTGAGGCAGCTGCCAAGGTAATTGTCCATTCTGGTTATTTTAAAGATGGCTTTTCCATCCAGACGGGTTCTGGCGGCGCTTCTCTGGCGGTAACCCGCTTTTTGCGGGAGCACATGTTGGAGAAAGGCGTTCATGCCAGTTATGCGCTGGGCGGCATTACCGGTGCAATGGTAAAGCTCCATGAGGAAGGGCTGATCCATAAATTGCTGGATGTGCAGAGTTTTGACTTGGATGCAGCCAATTCTTTGAAGAACAATCGCTTCCATACCCAGATTGATGCAAACTATTACGCCAGCCCCTATAATCCCGGCGCTGCAGTAAATCAGCTGGACGTGGTTATTCTCTCCGCATTAGAGGTTGATGTGGACTTTAATGTAAATGTGCTCACCGGTTCAGACGGCGTTATTCGCGGCGCAATTGGCGGCCATCCGGACACTGCGGCAGGTGCTGCGCTTTCCATTGTAGTTGCCCCCTTGCTGAGAGGGCGGATGCCTAGTATACTGGATCATGTGAATACAGTTGTGACGCCCGGCAGTACGGTGGATGTGCTGGTGACAGACCAGGGCATCGCGGTGAATCCCCGCAGGCCTGAAATTGTACAGCGGCTGAAAGCAGCGCACTTGGATGTTACCACGATCCAAGAGCTGAAAGAGCGGGCGGAGCGTGTTGTAGGAAAACCGGATCCGTTGCCTTTTGGAGACAAGATTGTAGGGATCGTTACCTACCGGGACGGCACGGTGATTGATGTTATCCGTGAGATTAAAGATAGTCAGGAATAATGAGGAGGAATAGCATGATCGAACTATTTGAGCAAGGCGTATATCTGGTTGAGGGGCAACCGGTTCGCGGCGGGGAAGGGCTGCCTGCCCCGAATGCAGGGCGGGAGAACACCATCGCCTATTCTATTTTGCGCGCCCATAACAAATCGGATAATCCGAAAAAACTCAAGATTAAATTCGACTCCCTTGCTTCTCACGACATTACCTATGTGGGGATTATTCAACAGGCCCGTTTTTCCGGCCTTAAAGAGTTCCCTGTGCCGTACGCCATGACCAACTGCCACAATTCCCTGTGTGCAGTGGGAGGTACCATCAATGAGGACGACCATGTGTTTGGCCTGTCCGCCGCAAAAAAATACGGCGGTATCTTTGTGCCGGTAAATCAGAGCGTCATCCACATGTATGCCAGAGAAGCCTTGGCAGCGTGCGGGCATATGATATTGGGTTCCGATAGCCATACCCGTTATGGCGCCCTGGGGACCATGGGCGTAGGCGAAGGCGGCCCGGAAATTGCCAAGCAGCTGCTGTCCAATACCTATGATGTTGATGCACCTCAAGTGGTGCTGGTTTATCTAGAAGGTGCGCCGAAACCCGGCGTAGGCCCCCATGATGTGGCCATTGCATTGGTGGGCGCCACATTTAAAAACGGATTTGTAACCAACAAAGTGCTGGAATTCGTTGGCCCCGGCGTTGCAAACCTGCCTGTTGACTTCCGCAACGGTATTGATGTAATGACTACGGAGACTACCTGTTTGACCTCAATTTGGCAAACAGACGATAAAGTCAAAGAATATTATGAGATTCATGGCCGCCCTGAGGCATATCGGGAGCTCAAACCCAATGGCGTGGCCTATTATGACAGCATGATTAAGGTTGACCTGTCTAAGGTAGAATCCATGATCGCTCTGCCGTTCCATCCTTCCAACGCCTATACCATAAAAGAGCTGAACGCCAATTTGGAAGATATTCTCCACGGGGTAGAAGCGGAGTCTAAGAAAAAATTTGGCGATAAAGTAAACCTGGATTTGGTCGGCAAGATTAAGGGCGGCAAGCTTTGGGCGGATCAGGGCATCATTGCGGGTTGCGCAGGCGGCCTGTTCGACAACCTGTGCGATGCTGCGGAAATCTTAAAAGGCGCCAATATCGGCAACGGTTATTTTGCGCTTTCGGTGTATCCGGGTTCTATCCCGGTAAATCTGGAGTTGGCTAAAAATGGCGTGCTGGCTTCCCTTATTGAAGCGGGCGCAATTATTAAGCCTGCATTCTGCGGCCCTTGCTTTGGCGCGGGCGATGTGCCGGCAAACAACGGCTTCTCCATTCGCCATGCGACCCGGAACTTCCCCAACCGGGAAGGCAGTAAGCCGGGCCAAGGCCAGCTGGCTGCGGTGGCGCTTATGGACGCTAGGTCGATTGCAGCTACGGCTAAGAACCAAGGCGCAATTACCCCTGCTACGGAGTGCGAGCATTGTATTGGCGGGCAAAAATATCACTTTGACAAGAGCGTATATGAGAAGCGGGTATACAATGGTTACCAACATCCCCATCCGGAACAGGAGTTGATCATGGGGCCCAACATCACCGACTGGCCGGCTATGTATCCGCTTTCCAAAAACCTGTTGTTGGAACTCACTGCTGTGATCAAAGACCCGGTTACTACTACGGATGAGCTGATCCCCTCAGGAGAAACCTCCAGCTATCGTTCTAACCCGCTGAAATTGGCGGAATTTGCCCTGTCGCGCCGCTGCCCGGATTATGTCGGGCTTTGCAAAGCGGTAGCCAAAACGGAAGGTGAACGAAGAGAAGGAAAAGCGCCGGAAAAGGTGGTTAAGGCGTTGCAGGCGGTGGGTGCCCAGGATGAAATCATGGATACGCAGTTTGGCTCCACTATCTTTGCCAACAAGCCTGGCGACGGTTCCGCCCGCGAGCAGGCGGCTTCTTGCCAAAAGGTTTTGGGCGGTTTTGCCAATATCTGTTATGAGTATGCCACCAAGCGCTACCGCAGCAATTGCATCAACTGGGGCATTGTGCCGTTCACGCTGGCGGAAGACACTCCTTTTGAATACCAGGTAGGTGACTTTGTATTTGTGCCGGATATCCGTGCAGCCATTGAAACAGGAAAGGAGGAGATCCAGGCCAATGTAATCCGGGCAGATGGCAGTGTAGAAGGCATTATCCTGTTTGTAAAAAATCTAACCCCGGATGAAAAGACCATTATCCTGGAAGGCTGCCTTATGAACTACTACGCAGCTCAGCTCAAACAATAGTAAAGGTAGGCACATTTGCACTTTGGTTTGCTCTCCCGGAACGCCTTTAGGGTTCCGGGAGACTTGCTAAAATTTAAGGGAAAAATAAGATTGAGGAAGAGAGGAAACGAAAACCATGACCAAAATCATGATGAAAACGCCCTTGGTAGAAATTGACGGAGACGAAATGACCCGGATCCTTTGGCAAATGATCAAAGATGAACTCATTCTGCCATTTGTGGACTTAAAAACCGAGTATTATGACTTGGGGCTGAAAAAACGGGATGAGACCCGGGACCAGATCACCCATGATGCCGGCAATGCCATCAAGAAATATGGCGTTGGCGTAAAGTGCGCTACCATCACCCCAAACGCTCAGCGTATGACGGAATATGACCTGCATGAAATGTGGAAAAGCCCTAACGGCACCATCCGGTCCATTTTGGATGGCACAGTATTCCGCGCGCCTATCATCATCGATAGCATTAAGCCGGTAGTGAAAAATTGGGAAAAACCTATCACGATTGCCCGTCACGCGTATGGGGATGTGTACAAAAGCGTAGAATACCGGGTACCGGAAGCGGGCACGGCAGAGCTGGTGTTTACCAACGCAGAGGGAAAAGAGATGTACCGGGAAGTGGTCAACAAATTTGATGGCCCCGGTGTGATTCAAGGCATGCATAATAAGGATAAATCCATTCGCTCCTTCGCACATGCCTGCTTCCAATATGCGATTTCCACCAAGCAGGATCTATGGTTTTCCACCAAGGATACGATATCCAAAAAGTACGACCACACCTTTAAAAATATCTTTGAAGAGATTTTTGAGGCGGATTATAAAGCCAAGTTTGAGGAGCTGGGCCTCACTTATTTCTACACTTTGATCGATGATGCGGTGGCACGGGTAATCCGCTCTAAGGGCGGCTATATTTGGGCCTGTAAGAACTATGATGGCGATGTAATGAGCGACATGGTTTCCACTGCTTTCGGCTCTTTGGCCATGATGACCTCTGTGTTGTGCAGCCCGGACGGGAATTTTGAATATGAGGCGGCCCACGGCACGGTAACGCGTCACTATTATAAATACCTGGAAGGGGAAGAAACCTCAACCAACCCCATGGCTACCATTTTTGCATGGAGTGGCGCTTTGTCCAAACGCGGTGAAATGGATGCTCTGCCTGAGCTGGAGGCATTTGGCCGCAAACTGGAAGAAGCATCTATCCAAACCCTGAACGACGGGGTTATGACAAAAGACCTGGTGGGATTGGTGGAGGGCGAAAAGCCCAAGGCGGTGAATACATTGACCTTTATCCAAGCAATTCGTTCTCGCCTGGAAAAAATGCTATAACCCCCCTAATCCATATTGTGAAAAAAAGGCCGCATTTTGCGGCCTTAAAATTGCTTCCCAACAAGAGAGGCAAATGATATAATATACAAAATGCATGAAAAGTAAGGGGTTGGCGACAATAGATGCGACCGATGTAAAAATTTTAGAGATTCTACAGCGTGACGGCCGTATTCCTATGAAGCAACTGGCAGCGATGGTATGCATGAGCACACCATCTACTACGGAGCGCGTGCATAAGCTGGAAGACGCAGGTGTGATAACCGGATATAAGGCTGTGGTAAACCCCGAAGCCATTGGACGTTCTATTATTGCCACGGTTCTAGTTAATTTTGAGCCAACCGAGCAAGCCGCGTTCGACCGGTATATCGCGGCCAGCCCGGATGTGCAGGATTATGATACCGTAACGGGGAAATCTTCGGCGTCAATACGCATTGCCTGCAAAAACATGGCCCATTTTCAAAAATTAATTCATGCGCTGCATGAGTTTGGCGCAACGGAAACCTATGTGGTAGTAGAGAGCAAACTGCGGGATGCGCCCCTTCAACCAATAGAGGACTAGGAGCTACCCTTTTATAGCCGCTGCGGCTAGGCAACGGTACCCCGCTGACCGGAGTAGGCTTCATAGGCCTTGGTTTCCATAATATCCACAATGATTTCTACCAGATCATATACTTCCTGATAAGATGCATACAGCGCCACAGGAGCCAAACGGATGACATTTGGCGCACGGAAGTCTGGTACTACATTGCGGGCTTTCAGGGCGGCGTTGATACGGACTGCGTCCGGATGTTCAAGGGCTACATGTCCGCCCCGGCGCCGATCTTCCCGCGGATTGCCAATAGAAAATCCATATTGCAGCAGCTTTTCCTGAATCAGGTACATTAAATAGGCTGTAATTTTCAGTGATTTAGCCCGTACTTGTGCCATGCTGACCTCTTCATACAATTCCAGAGCGCCTTCCGTTGCTGCCATGCTCAAAAGCGGTTGTGTGCCGGTTTGCCAACCGCCGGCACTTTTTGTGTGCTCAAATTCGGGCAGAAGGTCAAATTGCGTATCTTTTCGGTTGCCTTGCCAGCCCGCAAGACCGGGCGTCTGGCCGAAATGTTTGCGGTTGATATATAACCCTGCAATGGCGCCAGGCCCTCCGGAAAGATATTTGTAATTACACCACACGGCAAAATCACAATCGATAGCCTTAAAATCATGATCTACCGCTCCAATGGAATGGCACAGGTCGAAGCCAATGACGATACCGCGCTTATGGGCCTCCTGCGTTAGATAAGCCATATCCAATAGTTGTGCGCTGCGGTAAAGTACTGCCGGCAATAAAACGAGAACCACATCAGGGGTCATAGCGGAAACAATATCCGCCTCCTCGATGATGCGGCCATCCCGGCTTTTTACTACCTTTAAAGCAGTTGCCGGATCATAGCCCCGGAGCTGGATTTGGCTGGCCACGGCGTAGCGGTCGGTAGGGAAGTTCAGCTCGTCAATTAAGATGGTATGACGCTGCGGTGTTGGCTGATAAAAGGTCGCCACACATTGGTGCACGTTGAGCGTGGTGTTAGCACAAACGGTGACCTCGTCAGGGTCGGCATGGATGAGCTTTGCCAGCTTCTTGCCCAATAGATCCTGATATAAAAAATAATCGGTAGGCGCGCCGCTCCAAACCCCAATACCATAGGTTTTCCAATCCGAAAGTACCCGAAGCACCGCGGCCTCAGCATTTTTTGAGCATAAGCCCAAAGAATTTCCGTCCATATAAATTTGCCCTGGCTGCTTGTAAAAGCGCTGCTGCAATGATGCAAGCGGGTCTGCCTGATCCAAAGCTGCAGCGAATTCAGCGGTGGGGGAAAAATGATATTGCATAGTACTTCCTCCTGCTTTCAATTTTAAGTCGTGGTCATGACCTCTGGGCTGTTACATAACACCTTGCTAAAATTCTCATACCCTAAAGGGGAATTGCTGGAATACAGGGAAGAGAAGCTGTAAATAAAGTAAATTAAGCATACAGCATTTTGAGATGATAGCAAAGATTGTTTTTTAGGATTTCCTGGCTATTTATTTTTACATTTGCAGGAAAAGGCCACTGTTTGTTGTGATAAAGCCCTTGAACAGGCGGAAGGAAATTGCTCTATTGAAAGGGGGAAAGCCGATGAATTTCAGAGGGGGAAGCAAGCAAGAATTCTATTTGACTTTGTGTTTTCATTATGATAAACTAACCCGGTGAGCCGCTCCATAACGGCAAATAAAACGCGGGTTAAAACCGGGCCGGGTATGGGCGAGACTGGTAAGAGGAGGTGCGCTAAGGTATGTATGCTATTATTCAAACTGGTGGTAAGCAGTATAAGGTGCAGGCTGGCGATGAAGTCTTAGTTGAAAAGCTGGCTGTAGAGCCTGGTGCTGAAGTTTCTTTTGACGTTTTGCTGGTTTCCGACGACGCCGGAATTAAAGTGGGCAAGCCCATTGTAGAAGGCGTAAAGGCGAACGCTAAGGTTGTTGAACACGGCAAAGGCAAAAAAGTTGTGGTGTTCAAGTACAAGCCCAAGAAGGATTATCGCAAGAAGCAGGGCCATCGTCAGCCTTATACAAAGGTTGAAATCCTTTCCATCGGGTAAAGGATATGATTTGCGTTTGTATGTTGCAGGAAAGCGGCCGGATGGTTGGCTTCCATGCACAAGGACATGCTGAGTTTGCTGAACCGGGAAGCGATATTGTGTGCAGTGCAGTTTCTGCACTGACTCAAACTGCAGCTTTAGGTTTAACGGACTTGTTGCATTTGGAAGTAGCGCTTAGTATTGATCCGGATGGGGAGATGCATTGCGTGTTAGGGCAGGATTGCAGCGAGGAGCAATGCGAAAAAGCAGATATTATTCTTGCTACCCTGTATCTTGGCCTGCATTCCATTCAAGAAACTTACGGCGAATGCCTCAAAGTCACCAAAAAGGAGGTGTAACACATGATGAATCTGCAATTGTTTGCACATAAAAAGGGCGGCGGTAGCTCTCGAAACGGCCGTGACAGCAATTCCAAGCGCTTGGGGCCCAAGCGTGCGGATGGGCAGTTTGTGCTGGCGGGCAATATCCTGGTACGGCAGAGGGGAACGCATTTCCATCCCGGCAATAACGTAGGGATTGGTAAGGATGATACCTTATTTGCTAAGGTGGATGGTGTTGTGCGTTTTGAACAAAAGCATAACAACCGCAAGCAGGTCAGCGTTTACGCGCAGGAGGCTGCGGCACAGTAAACGGGGAAAATCCCCGTATACAGTATGACGGATTGAGGGCTGTGGTTCTATTTCAATAGAGCTGCAGCCTTTTTCAAAAGCCAGGCAAATGGAAATGATTTGCCTGAAGCAGCGGAATATGTTAAGATAAAAAGGCTGAACTGGTGAAAGGCACTCCATATAGGAGAAATATCACGCAAAACCACTAAATTTAGTGATATTGCCGTTGACAAACCATACCGGAATAGATAAAATAAACGATGGCACGCCATGCTGGCTGCTGCGGAGGAATATGAAATGGAGCTGCAAGTTGCTGCGGCGCTGAAGCTGCCCGGTGAGGTGTTTCATGCTGAACTGGAGCAAATGTTTCCCCCTCAGACCTTTAGTGGGCGGGAAGTACGGTTTGCACAACCGATTTCCCTGAAGCTTTCTTATACGTTTGATGGGAAGGGAATCTCATTGACGGGGGACATGGCTACGGTTTTACAATCCAATTGCGCCAGGTGTTCGGAGCCTTTTTTAGAGCCCTTACATGTAGCGCTGGAAGAACGCTTTATAAAAGGCACTGTGGAAAATGCCTCAGATGATGAGGATGCTTATCAGTTTGAAGGCGACACCTTGGAACTTTCCCATATGGTGCTGGACAATCTGTTTTTGCATTTGCCTATTGTGAGCCTGTGCAGGGAAGATTGTAAAGGTTTGTGCCCCAATTGCGGATGCAATTTGAATATAACGCAATGTTCCTGCCAACCGGATGATCCGGTGAAGAATAGCCCGTTAGCGGCGCTGGAACAATTGCGAAACGTCGATAAGGAGGTGTAATCATGGCGGTCCCCAAGAGAAAAACTTCTAAGGCGAGGCGGGATTCCCGTAGGTCGAGCCACTGGAAGCTGTCTATGCCCGGCATCGTGGAATGTTCCCAGTGCCATCAGCCTAAGCTGGCCCATCGGGTATGCAAAAAATGCGGCTATTATGACGGCAGGCAGGTCATCAATCTGGATGCAAAGGAAAAGACGGCCAACGCCTAATGCCATGGCTGCCCTGGCGTTGCTCGGGGCAAATTGAATTAGGAAAAAGGCAGGGAGTCCGTCAGGACTCCTTGTTTTTTATTGGGAGAGGAGAGTCGGTATGTGGATTGCGGTAGACCTTTTTGGCGGTGATAACGCTCCCCAGGCGATACTGGATGGATGTGTGCAGGCGTTGAACCGGAATGAGGATTTGCAATTAATTCTATGTGGGGATGAAACCAGGATTACATCTATGCTACAGGCGAATTCCTATCCGAAAGAACGGGTGCGGATTTGCCATGCCGGGGAGGTCATCGGCTGTGATGAGCAGCCTACACTGGCGATTAAGAGAAAAAAGGATTCTTCTCTGGTACGCGCACTGGATTGCGTGGCAAAGGGGGAAGCTGCATGCATGGTATCCGCAGGAAGTACGGGAGCTGTGCTTGCAGGCGCCACTTTGATCGTCCGCCGTCTCAAAGGTGTGAAGCGGCCTGCACTTGCTCCCATATTGCCTACGCGCAAAGGCTGCGTATTATTGATTGACTGCGGAGCGAATGTTGACTGCAAGCCGGCTTATTTACAACAGTTTGCCATTATGGGTTCGGCCTATATGCAGCATGTGTTGGGAATACAAAATCCACGTATCGGATTGTTAAACAATGGAGCGGAGGCGGAAAAAGGCAACGACTTGACCAAAGCCACATATCCGCTGCTGGAGCAGACGCCGGTTAACTTTATTGGCAACTGCGAGGCGAGAGAAATCCTTTCCGGCGATTTTGATGTAGTAGTGTGCGATGGGTTTGCAGGAAACGTGGTGCTCAAATATACGGAAGGATTGGCCCAGGTGCTGGTGGGCATGCTCAAGGATGAGCTCCTAGGCGATTTTCGCTCAAAAGTCGGAGCAGGATTGGCAAAACCTGCATTTCGCCGATTTAAGAAACGGATGGATTATACGGAGTATGGCGGAGCGCCCTTACTGGGAATTAACGGAGGCATTATGAAAGCGCACGGGAGCTCAAATGCCAAGGCTTTTGCCGCTGCACTGGAGCAGGCGAAGAAATATTGTGATGGCAACGTTACCCAGGTAATCGGGCAGGCGATTGCAGCAGTGCCGGCACAGGAAGAAGAAAAATAATTTATGCTCCTTAAATTATGATAAAATTTTGGAGTTTTACTAAAAGGCTATGTATCATCTGCCGTTTTGACGGTCTTTTTCCTGCAAAAAATGGGAAAACAGCCTGAAACCATTGACAGAATAGGGCTTGTGACCTAAACTAAGTTTGGAATAACTTTGATAATTTATTATAGGTTGGGATGTTTCGAGAGGAGCGAATTCGTATGAAATTTGAGAAAATAAGAGAGATCATTGCCAAGCAGTTGGATGTTGATGCCGAGAGCATTACCATGGAATCCCGCTTAATTGAAGACTTAAAAGCAGATTCTTTGGATGTTGTAGAGTTGATCATGGATCTGGAACAGGAATTTGATATAGAGATTCCTGACGAAGAATTGCCGAAGGTTCGCACCGTTGGCGACATTGTGACGTACGTGGAAGCACACTAAAGATCGTAGCGAACTTATGCCCGCATCAGCAGTGGTGCGGGCATTCTCGTGTTCCAGAACCAGTTGCGGTTCGGGGCGCGCAATGCCTGGGGCCTTGGCCACCCTTAAGGGAGGAGAACGATTATGGATAACCGGCGGGATGCAGCTCTTGCAAAGGTAGAGCAGCGCCTGGGATATACTTTTCAAGACCGCACGCTGTTGGATACGGCCCTGACCCATACCTCTTTCGTTAAAGGCGATGGAAAAAACGCCAGCCACAATGAGCGGTTGGAGTTTTTGGGGGATGCCGTGTTAGAACTGTGCGTAAGCGAATATCTCTATTGCAATTTTCCCCAATGGAACGAGGGGAAGATGACCCGTGCACGAGCAGCTGCGGTATGCGAAACGGCATTGGACCATGCCGCGCGCCGTTTGGGATTGCAGTGCGCTTTGCGCTTAGGGCGCGGAGAAGAATTCACAGGCGGCAGGGAAAAACCCTCAATTGTTTCAGATGCGTTGGAAGCTTTGATTGGAGCCATTTTTCTGGATGGTGGCATTGCGGCTGCAAAGCCCTTTATATTGGAAATTGTAAAGGAGCCGCTGGAGGATGTGGCAAAGGGGCAAACCGGACAGGACTATAAAACAGCGCTGCAGGAATATGTACAAAAGAGGCATTTGGGGAAACTGGAATACTCCTTGCTGGATGCGGTAGGGCCAGACCATAAAAAACAATTTCGTATGGAAGTGCGATTGGAAAAGACGTCAATTGGCCAGGGAAAGGGAGGTTCCAAGCAGGAAGCGGGGCAAAGAGCGGCAAAGGCTGCGTTAGCTGCTATGAAAGCCGGTGAGAAGGAAGGAAGTGAGCAGGATAATGCGC
>JAEXFV010000143.1 GCA_023451115.1 Bacillota bacterium | reverse complement strand
CCCGGATGCCATCGCCAAATTCCTGGCTGGTGCCCGTGCCGCCCTGCAATTTCAGGATGCGCTCGGCGCAGGCGGCAACCGCTTCGTCCGTAGCCTCGGTGGTGCGCTCGCTGAGGATCTTGCGCAGGTAAATCACCAGCTGGTTATACACATAGTTGGGCAGGCTGCTCTTTTGCTGGGTGTGATCCAGCGTGTTATCGTACAGCACGCTTTGGCCGCCCACATGGCCGGTAAGTTCGCCAGGCAGCTCCACCCCGGTTTTGGCGCTGAGCCCCAAGCGGCTGGCCCAGTCGTTGAGTTTGTCAATGCCGATACGGTCCGCAACGGTAAAAAAGTAATAGTTGCAGCTTACCTTCAAGGCGTTTTCCAAATCCACATTGTGGTTGCCCGGATGGCTTGTCCAACAGGAAGGAGCGTCCTTTTCATCGATGGTTGCGCCGCTGACAAAGGTGACGTAAGGGCTTTGGTCCTGTATGGTTTCCGTGAGTGTGATGGCGTTTTCCATCAGGCCGGCCAGGCCCGTTGCCATTTTGAATATGGAGCCCGGCGCCATGCGGGAGGCAATGGCGCGGTTGAGGGTAGGCTGGTTGGAGTTTTCCCCAAAGAGCGCCTCCATGTCCTCATCCGTAATGCCTTTCATAAAGGTGTTAGGGTCAAAGGAAGGGTAGGATGCGGAGGCAAGCAACTTGCCGTTGTTGGCATCCAGCACCACAATGGCCCCGGTTTGCGCCATTTTGATGGTGGAGGTATCCGCCCGGCGGTTGGTATAATAATCCGGCTTCAGGTTATGGGCCTGGGGGTTCGCCAGCAAATCCTCCTCATAGGCACGGATGGCGGCAATGGCATCTGCCAGGGCCTGCTCCGTCACCTGCTGCAGGGTAAGATCAATGGTGAGCATCACATCGTTGCCATCGGAAGCGGGAGCGGAGTCCAACTCCCTTGTCACCGTACCATGTTTGTTGATTTCTACGCTTTTGGTGCCCCGCTGCTGGGAGGTGTTGGCCGTGAGGTAGCGCTCCATGGTTTTTTCCACCCCTGCCACACCGATATAGTCGTTGTAGGAATAGCCCATGCGGGTCATACGCAGAACCTGGTTGCCATCGTCATCGGTGGTATAAATGCTGTATGGGTTGCCGTCGCTGTCGGTTTTCAGGGAGCCGTCGGCGTTGTGGGAATAATCGTATTCATATTGGGACAGCAGCGCCTCGTCGTATCCCATGGTTTGCATATTGGAGAGGGAGCTTTCATCGCTGACCTGCCTGCCCAGGTAGCCAATCAGGTGGGCGGCCGTTGCGCCCCAGGGATATACCCGAGTGGTGCTCTGCTTGGTTTGGATGCCCATCAGCTCATCTGCGCGCATATCCAGCTGGGCTACCACCTCCATGGATACGTTGTAAGCAATGGTAACCGGCTCATAGGCCCGCCACTTATTCAGGTTGACTTCCTGGCGGATGGACATGATTTTAACTGCCTCTTCAAAGGGCATGCTCTCGGGTATTTTCCACATGCTGCGGGATTTTAAGTACGCCTTGTTCGCAGAGATCCACTGATCCATAGGCTTTAAGGTGCCATCCTCGTTTTTGGGTATGGAAAACCCCATGGCATCGCAATAGTTTTTATACCTGGCCTGGATGGCCGTTTGTGAAGTGACGCCAAAGTCATACTCCAGCTCCCCAGTCTCTTGGTTTTTCTGGATATAAGAGCTGTCGATTACCGTTCCGCCGCCCGCCTCGATGATGCGGATGGCTTCGATAAGCGACTCGGTATACAGCGCGCTGTCGTTATCGCCCAGCCGCTCTGGGTCCCTCCAGAACTGGACGTCATAGCTGGTTTGATCGTAGGCCAGGGGCACGCCGTTGCGGTCCAATATCCTGCCGCGGGCGCCGGTGGTATAGGTGGTGGCATTTTTACGGGCCTGGGCCATCTGGGCATACTGCTGCCCCTGAACAAGGGTTAAATTCCCCAGCCGCATAATCAGCGCTGCCATCATGGCTAATATGAGCAGAGTCAAAATAGCAAAACGTCCCTTTGGCTTATCTTTCATCCGTTGCCGCCTCCTTTCCCATTCAGCTTCAATACACCCCTGATTAGATCCTGTGGTGGCGCAGGTTCCTGCCTACCTGGCGTTGCAATAAGGGCTTTAACAACAGGTGAAGCAGCATGCAAGCCCCTGCGCTTACCAGGGCGCAGGGCAGCATATAGCCCACCAGCATCCACCCCCAATGGAAATGCATGCCGTAACACAGCGCCGCCACGGCGTAAGCCACGTCTTTCCCCAGACTGGCTACGGCAGCCACAGCAGCGGGAATCACCACATTGTCCGCATAAAACTTTTGAAAAAAATATCCCGCGCAAAGCCCGGCCAACAGATACAGCGCACCGTTAAAACCCAGCATGCGCCCAAAGAGCACATCCATGAGCAGCCCCCCCAACATGCCGAACACGCCCCCTGAAACGGAGCCTGTCAGCACGGCAAAGCTGCAGGTGGCTGCCAGCATCATATCCGGGCGGATGCCATACAGGTTAATCCTGGCGAAAAATATGGAGTCAAAATAAACGCACAGCAAAATGGCGATCGCACCAACCCATTTTTTCATGGCGTTGCCCCTTCCAGATCCGGCATGCCCACAATCACCATCACTTCTTCAATGCGCTTAAAATCCACGGCAGGGTCTACCAACGCGTTATAATCCCCTTCCGAGCGGCTGACCTCCACCACTTCTCCCAGCAGCAATCCCTTGGGGTAAACGCCGCCTACGCCGGTTGTAACAATCCGGTCGCCCGGCTGCAGATCCACGTCGGACGCCATATAGTAAAGCTCCATCTGGTCGCTATCGGCTCCAGTATCCAGCGTGCCCCGTATCATGCCGTTATCCCGGGTACGCTCCACCATCACGCTTACGCTCATACTGGCATCGATTACAGCGATAACCTTGCAGGAGTTTGCCCCCACTTCCGTAACCCTGCCTACCAACCCCTGGGCATTTACCACAGGCATGTTTTTATCCACTCCCTGGTTACGCCCCACGTTGATGGTAAAGGTGTCGAACCAAATCCCCTGATTACGGCCAATTACTTCGCCGGAAACATAGCTTAAGTCCGGAGCAGTTTCCGTAAAATTCAACAGGCCTTTCAGCCGCTCGTTTTCCTGGCGCAGCGCCTCCATTTCACCCACGTTTTGCTCCAGCTGGGCAATATAGACTTTGAGCTGCTGGTTTTCCTGGTCCGCATCGGTTGTGTTGAACAAATTCTGCACAAAATCAATAATAGTGCCCGATGCACGGGACGCAAAGCCCTGCACCGGCTCCACCACGCTGCCCACAGTGCTCTCCAGCCAGGTGACAGTCCTATCGCCGGAAGTAAAAAGCGCCAACAATAGCAGCAGCACTACTGCTGCCGCCGCAATGGCCAATGGCTTGTTTTTGAGAAAGTTCCGCATCCGGTTCCTCCCAATGGATCACAATCAATTTATTATAACATAAGCCAACCGCCGCGCAAGGCGCGGCGGCAAAAGGTTTACAGCACCGACACAATCCGCGCGGCTGCTGGGAATCTTTCCGGGATCATTATGGAGTTATGGCAAAATATTCCGTTTCTATACCGCCCGGGAGCGGTAATACGAAAGGTTTTCCACCGCAATGCGTGCGCCGATGGCCACACAATCCAGCGGATAGGGCGCCACCCGGGCGGGAACCCCGGTTTCCTTGGTAAAAAACTCCGGCATGCCGCACAGCAGCGCACCGCCGCCCGTCAGGCAGAGCCCACGCTCAAAGATATCCCCTGCCAACTCCGGCGGCGTTGCAGTAAGCACTTCCCGCACGCACCCCAGAATAGCGAACAGCTGGGGGCGGATGGCCTGATGAATTTCCTCTGCTGTAACGATCTGTGTGCGGGGCAGCCCGGTGTTCATATCCCGGCCCCGCACCTCCATCATGCCCTGCCCCCCAGGCATAGCCTGGGCTAAGCGCATTTTCACCTGCTCTGCGGTAGGAGCGCCGATGTTCATGCCATGTTCCCGTTTCATATATTGCAAAATAGCGCCGTCAATATGGGTGCCGCCTGCCCGCACCGAGTGCTTTTGCACCACGCCCCCCAAAGAAAGCACCGCGGCGTCTGTAGTGCCCCCGCCAATGTCCACCACCAGGGAGCCCATCGCTTCTTCCACCGGCAGCCCTGCGCCAATGGCTGCCGCTACCGGCTCATCCATCAAAAACGCAGCCCGGGCGCCCGCGCCTTTCGCTGCTTCCTCCAAGGCTCGCTTTTCTACATCCGTGACGCAGCCGGGCACGCAAAGCACCGTGCGCACCCCTGCCCTGCGGGCAGCCTTCCCCACAGCCTGCTCTAAAAAGATGCGCAGCATCTCCTCGCAAAGGGCAACGTCGGCAATCACCCCATCCTGCAGCGGGTGCACCACCCGCACCATGCCGGGCGAGCGACCCAGCATGTGATAAGCCTGGGTCCCCGCCGCAATAATCTCTTTTTTAGCGGATACAGCTACTGCGCTGGGCTCGCGCAAAATAACCCCTTCATCCCGCCGGGCAATCAACGTGTTTACCGTGCCCAGGTCAATCCCCACGTCCAGGCCAAAAAGGCTGGATAATCCAAACGCCATGGTATTCCCCTTTCCTTCCCCAAAAAGTTAATTTTTTGAGGATCTCATGAATGTTATGGCAAAGCCTGCGGCTTCACCGCCATCCTGTCCCTTCAGGTGTATGGTATACTTCTGAAAGGCACCGGATATACGGAAATCTTTCCCAATTTTCATCCGCGTCATACCATGACGGCGCAGGGGAGTGCTTTGATATGGTAGCCCAGGAAATCCTCTAAAACCAAGGCGTTTGAAAAAGACATTTATTTTTCAAAAAAGTATTGACCTTCACGTAACGGAAGGGTTTATATTTCACTAGAACGTTGCGCAACGAACTACAACAAGAAAGGAAATGGCGGCATGGAAACCTATACCATACAACAATTGGCAATGCTTTCGGGCGTGTCTTCCCGCACCCTGCGCTACTACGATGAAATCGGGCTGCTGCCGCCCTCGTACAGGGCGCAAAACGGCTACCGGGCCTATGGCCCACAGGAGGTAGACCGGCTGCAGCAAATTTTGTTTTACCGAGCGCTGGGCGTGGAGCTCAGCCAAATCAAACTGCTGCTGGACGACCCGGGATTTAACGCGTTGCAGGCGCTCAAGGCCCATTTGCACGCCCTTGAAGCGGAGCAGGAGCGGCTTAGCCAGCTCATCTGCACGGTATCTCGCACCATTGCCGCCAAAGAAGGAGGAACCCCTATGACAGACCAGGAAAAATTTGCAGGATTGCAGGCGCAACGCATTGCGCAAAATGAAGCCGCGTACGGCAAAGAGCTCCGCCAGGCTTATGGCGACGCTGCCATCGACGCAGCCAACAAAAAAATGGGGGAGATGACCCAGCAAGGCTATCAAAGAGCACAGGCGCTGGAAGAACAGGTTCGCTCTGCCCTAGCGGATGCCTTGAAAACCGGCGACCCGCAAAGCCCTGCTGCACAGGAAGCATGCCGGCTGCATAAAGAGTGGCTTTTGTGCTACTGGCCTCAGTATGATAAGGCAATGCACCTGAGCCTCGCCCAAACCTATGTAGACGACCCCCGCTTTTGCGCTTATTATGACGCCGTTGCCCCTGGCGCGGCCCAATTTCTTCGGGACGCACTGAGCATATTTTGCAGGTAACCCACTTAACCCTAAAATGCAATTGCTTGGGGTACGGAAAAATATATTTTATCATTTGTGGAAAAACCGGGAACTGGAACGGGGAAGCTTGCGTCTATCAGGCAGAAACACCGCTTGAGGAGTAAGCACCTAAAAAAGATCAATTTTTACAGGAGGTTATCCATAAAATGAAACGTATCGTAAGCGCTGCACTTTGTGCCCTGACCTTGGCCGCTTTGGTTTGCCCGGCGGCATTAGCAGAGAACACCCCCTTACTCATTAGCACCAACCAGGAGGCGACATTACCGGATATGCAGCAAATTGAAGCACAGTTTATCCAGATTTCCGGCACCATCACCGAGGTGGATGCAGCCAGCGGCCAAGTTACCGTGGAAAAGGCGGACGGCACAGGGCTTATCGTGCTAAACACCGACAAGAATACTTATATTGTGGACAACGCCACCAAAAAGCCCGTGTCCGTAAAAAGCCTTAAGGCAGGCAGCATGGTATATGCCTGGCACAGCCGCGCCACGACCATGAGCCTCCCGCCCCAATCCTACGCCTACGCTATTACCGCTAACGTTGCCAAAGACACTACCCCAGGGCAGTTCTATGAGATCGAGCGGGTAACCAAAAACAGCGATGGCAGCTATACGCTGCTCAACCAGCAGCAGGACCTGCTGTTTACCCTGCCCAAAGGGACTACCATTCCCCTGTTTGGCAGCAGCAAAGCCCTCTCCCCTTCCTCCCTCAAGCCTGGTATGCAGCTCATGCTGTGGTATGATATTGTGCTGGAAAGCTTTCCCGGCCAGGCCAGCAGCAGCGAGCTGATTGCGTTCCCCTATTCTTATACCGGCTATATCAGCGTTGACGGAGCGGATGTTATGGTAAATGGCGCGCTGATGAAAAAGGCGGTTTATCGGGATCAAGCTGGCAACGCGCTGATCCCGCTGCGCAGCGTAGCCGGCAAGCTGGGCTTTTCCACCCGCTGGGACGCAGGTGAAAAAGTTTTGACCCTGAAGAAGGGGGATCAGTCCGCTGTAATCTCCGCAGGCAAGAATGTATTTCTGGCCAACGGCAATGAGGTAGGGACCATCGCCCCAGTGATGCATAACGGCGCGTTATATGCCCCCGCAACCATATTTGCCCATATCGGGGATTATAAACTGGCACAGCCCATCCGTTAGTAGCTGGAGTGGGGCAGCCAATGCCACAGGCTTTGGCATTTCCCCTTGGTAAAATCCCCGAACCCAAGGGTTCGGACGGTATGAACGAAAGGCAGCGTATTCGTACGCTGCCTTTCTTACTTTTATAGGAAAACTTGTGCTCTTTTTTCGCAACGTTTATAATGTTTTAATATATGGGATACATTTGTGCAGCATACGGTTGCGCAGGTTGGGGCCCATATCCAGCTGATAGGAGGAAACCACATGCGACGTGCGGATGGAAAAAAAGTAAAAAACATGCCGGCTTTTGGCAGGATATTTCCCTATATTATGAGCGCCCGCCACGATTCACAAAACCTGTTCCGTGCAGATATCGACGCGGCCCCCATCGACACTTTTATCAACCGGTGGCGCAAGGAGGGGGTGCAAATCACCCGCATGGGGCTGATTTTAACGGCGTATTTGCGGCTGGTCAGCCAGAATCCTTCCTTAAACCGTTTTGTCATGGGCAAAACCATCTATGCCCGCAACCACTTTGTGGTGAGTTTTGTTCTGCTCAAAGGGCAATCCTCCGCGGGAGAGGAAACTGTGGTGAAGGTGCCGCTGGATTTGGCGGACAATGTATTTGAGGTGTCTGAAAAGGTCACCCAGGCAATCATCCAAAACCGGGACAAATCCAATGAAAACAGCATGGACCGGCTGCTTTCCGGCGTGATGCGCATTCCGCTGATCCCCTCTATGGTGGTGTCGCTGTTGAAGCTTCTGGACCGGATGGGTGTATTGCCCCGTTCCTTTATCGACGCTTCCCCCTTCCACACCAGCCTGTTTCTCTCCAACCTGGCCTCTATTCGCACCAACTACATCTACCACCACCTGTACAACTTCGGTACCACCAGCGAATTCATTACCCTGGGGCAGCATGTCAAGCAGCTTGCCCTGGTTGGCGGTGAAGTGGTGGAAAAAAAGCTATATCCTCTGGCCATTGTCACCGACGAGCGCATTTGTCCCGGCGATTACTACGCCCGCTGTTTCCGGCAATTGGAACATTTTTTGAAGAATCCGGAAATACTGGAACAAAGAGCCGAACAGGTGTTGATGGAACAATAATCCCCGGAAAGATTGCCTGGCATAGCACAGCGCCTTGCCAAACGCTCCGCTCTGAAGGGCAGCGGGGCGACGCAGCTACAGCAGTCAACGTCGGCCGGCTTTTATCAAAATTCTTTCAACCGATGATTTGTCAGGAAGGAGTGCTTTCATGCAGGTTCTGATTGTAGTGGATATGCAGCGGGATTTTATTGAGGGCGCTTTGGGCACCAAGGAAGCCCAGGCGATTTTGCCCAGGGTGAAGCAGCGCATCCAAAGTTTCTCCGGCAAGGTGTTGTTTACCCAGGACACCCATACGCCCCAATACCTGCGCACACAGGAGGGACAGGCGCTGCCGGTGCCCCATTGTATCCAGGGCACTCCGGGTTGGATGCTGCACCCGGTTCTAGAGGCGCTTTGCCAGCAACCTCCTATTCAAAAACCTACCTTTGGCAGCGTAACATTGGGGGAAACCCTATTGGCGCTGCACCAGCAGCAGCCCATAGAACGGATCACCCTGATAGGTCTTTGCACAGACATTTGCGTGATCTCTAACGCTTTGCTCCTCAAGGCCTTTTTGCCGGAAGTGCCCATCGCGGTTGACGCTTCCTGCTGCGCAGGGGTGACGCCCCAAAGCCACCAGCAGGCTTTGTCCGCCATGGAGGCCTGTCAGATTATTGTGGAAAACCGGTAAACGCTGCTTCATTTCAAAGCCGAAAAGGGCACCGGAGCGCAAACTTTACCACCGCGCCCTGCTTTTGTTTTCAGCGCCCTTACCATGCTTAAAAATGGGGCAGCCTTTAACGGCGTTCTCCTTCCCCATCGTCCCCCAGCAATTCACATTGCCCCGGTCTTTCTTCTGTGAGCCGTTCCAGCTTCCGCTTCATTGCCCCGTTAAAGGTGGAAATCTCTGCGTATGGCTCGGCCTCATTGAATAACACAATGGTTTCCTTCTCAATGTTTGACAGCATGTTTTATCCTCCTTTGCTTGCATTTCCACAGGAGAGAGGCTAAACTGTAGCTATGGCCCCTCCTGTGGGCTTGTGAGGGCTTGTGAGGGCTTCCGGTGGCTTGCTAGGCGTTTCCGGTTGCCTTTTGCTTTACGCGATTGTAAAGCGTCTTGTGGTACTTTCCTTGGTGAACCGGGCGTATATGCCGGGCAGCGCCGCCTTTAATGCTTTCCCATCGAGGCGGGACCATGTGACGCGCGTCCACCTGATTTTGTACTCCCCGGCTATGAGTTCGGTTGCTTCTCCCATTTCTGCCTTGATGGTATCCACCATGGCGGAAATCTCGGCGGCCAGTTCCTCCTGCATACGCTTCAACTACCTTAGTTCCTTTACTCTGGCTTGTAGTTCCTGATTGCTCACGATGTGCCCTCCTTTGTGGTATTGCCCCGGCCAAGTCATCTTCCTGACTATTGCCGCCTCCCGGCTCACAGGGATAT
>JAEXFV010000139.1 GCA_023451115.1 Bacillota bacterium | reverse complement strand
CCCAAGGACTATGTGCTGTTGGGAAAATAGCCCCCATGCAAACCGCCCGATATAAGGCATGGTTTCATAAGGCAGTGCTATTCGGACTTGGCGGAAGAGGCATGATTTTCAATCATGCCTCTTCCGCTTTCATCCGTTCCTCCACAGGGATGCGGCCTGTAAGGTCATATTCGATGTGGACTGCTTCACTGCAAGGCTGTTTTGATGTAGCCGATCGCCCTGTTTGCCCGCCCTTCTGTATACTGAGGCCATTCCAGAATCAGGCCATACTTCTTGTCTGTATAGCGGTGAACATCATCAAATGGCAGGAGGCAATAGTTGTCATCCGCTCCGCCGTCGTCAAGGATACCCCGATCAATATCCATATGAGGCGGGTATTCCCTGGATGGGCGCACTTCAGGCAGCTCACAATTTGCCGCTATAAAGGTACATACGCTCATGATAGGCCTCCTCGTGTCAACCGCCGGTTGTAACTTTTTTGCAATTATCCATAAGACAAAACAAGCGCTATCCTACCCAAATAGATAGAATAGCCCTTACTGTCTTTTTAATTCTGCCAACAGACGCCATAATTCGCAACTCTAAGGAGGGCCGGCACCAATATGGAACGTTGCGCAACGCACCTATTCCCCTGGTGTTTATTTTTTACAGCGGGTAATATCCGCACCCAAGGCAGAGAACTTTTGCTCAATATACTCGTAGCCCCGGTCGATATAATGAATATTATGCACCTGGCTCACCCCTTTGGCCATTAGCCCCGCCACAATCAGCGCAGCGCCGGCCCGCAGGTCGGACGCATAAAGCGGGGCGCCGGTAAGCCGTTCTACCCCTTCCACCATAGCCATACGGCCATTGAGCAGAATATGAGCGCCCATACGCTGCAGCTCCCCCACATGGTTGAACCGCTCTTCAAAAATATTTTCCATAATGATGCTGTTGCCCTTAGCCGTAGTCAAATAGGCCATCATGGGCTGCTGCAAATCCGTAGGGAACCCAGGATAGGGCAGGGTTTTGATGTTGATGGCCCTGGGCCTGCCGTTGCCTATCACCTGCAGGAAAAAGTCCCTGCCATCGTCCCCTTCGATCACGGTTGCGCCGCTTTCCATCAGCTTGGCGGACACCGCCTCCAGGTGGGTTGGAATAACGTTTTTGATGATCACGTCGCCGCCAGTCGCGGCGGCGGCAATCATAAAGGTGCCGGCCTCGATCTGGTCCGGAATGATGGCATAGCTGCAGCCGTGCAGTTGGGATACGCCGGTGATGCGGATCACATCCGTGCCCGCGCCTTTCACCTTGGCGCCCATCATATTCAGGAAATTTGCCACATCTACCACATGGGGCTCTTTGGCTGCGTTGGCAAGTATGGTTTGCCCTTGCGCCCGCACTGCGGCCAACATCACATTAATGGTTGCGCCCACGCTCACCACATCAAAATAAATTTCCGCGCCTTTAAGTTGATCCGCTTTGGCCCGCACCACGCCGCCTTCTATGATGACCTCCGCTCCCAGCGCCTGCATGCCTTTGATGTGCTGGTCAATGGGGCGGGGGCCGATCACGCACCCGCCGGGCAGCGCCAGCTCCGCGTAACCGTAGCGGCCTAGCATCGCCCCCAGCAGATAGTAGGAAGCGCGCAGAGAACTCACCATGTCATAAGTGATGGAAAACTGGTTGATACCCGCAGGATCTACCCGCATGCAATCGCCGGGGGTAAAACTCACGTTTGCTCCCATATACACCAGGATTTCCCGAAGGATATTCACATCCTCAATATCCGGCAAATTTTCCAGAATGCAGCACTCCCCAGCCAAAATGGCAGCGGGAATAATGGCTACCGCAGCGTTTTTCGCACCGCTGATGGTAACCGTGCCTTCCAGCCGGTTGCCGCCTTGTATGGAATACCATTGCTTCATAAACTCAATTGTTTCGCTTTCCTCAAAATAACAAAATTCAGGCCCTGGATCAGCACTAAAACATGGCCTAGAACATCTTTTTGCGCCACAACAGCACCGCCACTGCGCCGCTTAGCAGCAGGGCGATCCCTAACACATACCAGAAGCCAAAAGGGCTCCCCTCCCAGGGCACGCCGGTGTTCATGCCAAAAAAGCTGGACACCATGGTGGGGATGGACAGCACGATGGTAACCGCTGCCAACAGTTTCATCACAATATTCAGGTTATTAGAAATCACCGATGCAAATGCATCCATGGTGCCGGAAAGAATGTCCCTGTAAATATTACACATCTCAATGGCCTGCTTGTTTTCAATAATGACATCTTCCAGCAGGTCTGTATCCTCAGGATATTTTTTAATATAATCCGTTTTCAAAAGCTTCTCCATCACCATTTCATTGGCGGTGAGGGAGGTGGAGAAATACACCAGGGACTTTTCCAGCTTCAGCATCTGGATCAGCTCACGGTTTTTCATGGATTTGTGCAGCTCGTTTTCCACGAGAGTGGAGGCCTTGTCAATTTGCTTCAGATACTGCAGGAAACGGGAAGCGTTGCGATAAAGCAGCTGCAGGATGAACCTGGTTTTCTTTGTGGTGGAAAATCCCCGTACCCGTCCATCCATAAAATTTTCTAAAATGGAGCTTTCCTTCAAGCACACGGTGACAATGCCCCTGTCAAAATAAACGATGCCAAGGGGCAGGGTATTATACACGAACGTGCGCCCTTCCGCCTGCACCACGGGCATATCCACAATCACCAAGGTTTGCCCCTCATCGGTTTCGATACGGGGGCTTTCCTCCTCGTCCAGCGCAGCGCGCAAATAGTCTTCTTCCAGCCCCAATTGGGATGCAACGCAACGGATTTCCTCCTCTTCCGGATCCGTTAAATGCATCCAGGCGCCCTCCTGGAATTCCTCCAGTTCCATCAGCTGGCCGTCAAACGTTTTAAAAATCTGAATCATGTGGTTCACCCGCCCTTCCGAGCCAAGTTTTGAGGGATAGTACCCTTAACTTTATATAGTTTACCCTACTCTATTCAATCGGGCAACCCCCACCAGGACATTCGCAGCGCTGCGGCTGGGATTTAATCCAGATATTGTCTTGGATTATAGGGAATCCCGCCGATGAGCGCCTCCATATGCAGGCGGGGCTGCTCATCGTCCTCCTCCGGTTGCGCTACCACGCCCAAAAGTTGGCCTTGCTCCACCACATCCCCCAAAGCCACCTGCAATTGATTCAACCGGGCCAATCTGGTAATCATGCCTTGACCATGGTCAATTTCCACCACATTGCCATAGCTTCCCCGGGGGCCTGCATATACCACCTCGCCTGAAGCCGGGGCAAGCACCTGGGTGCCTGCATCGCAATGATAATCCACCCCATAATGCATGCTGCCCTTGCGCATGCCAAAGTTGGATGAGATGTGACCCCCCTGCACAGGCCGTTGCAGCACAAGCTCCAGTTCAGGCCCCTTTTCCCCTTCGGAGCGGCCCGGCTCCCGATCCATCCGGCTGGAGGTATAGCTGCCGGCCACATATTGCAGCGCCGTTGCAGCAACAGCAACGCCATCCTCTACGGTTTGCCGGCTCTGCTCCCTGCCGTTGACAGAAATGATCTGGGTCACTTTGCGGTTGACGCCCACCCTGCCCGCAACCTGGATCAGGCGCGCGCCTTTGGGCAGGCGGGGATCTTCTCCTTTTGCTTGGGTTTCATAGGGGAGGTCGCTCTCTTCTATAATCCACGTAATTCGCTGCACCGGGCAAAGATTTCCACTGCAATCCAGCAACCGCTCCAAGGCCTGCTGCGCGGTGAGCGGCGCAGTTTCTCCGGCGGTTGCAGCCGCTTCCACCGCCACAGGGTGTAAAAAGGCGATGCTCTGGACCTGTTCTTCCAAAGGAATATCCTGTTGATAGTGCTCCAGCAGGGCGTTTAAGGCTGCAATGGCTGCTTCCCGGCTTTCTACCTGCAAAACGGCTTTGCCGCTCACCAGAATGTCCACCGCACCTTCCGGAGCGGAGTTGGCTGACTGCTCCACAGGCTGGGCCTCCTCCTGGGAAAAGTCCAGCACGGTGGAAGCCTCCTGGGCAGCATAATAACTGGCCGGCAGCCACCCTGCCCCCCGTAACAGCACCGCGCCTATGGCTAGCGCCCCCATAAGGGCGCAAAAAATCCCCAACAGCCAACTTCGTTTCATGAAAAACATTATATCACACAACTGCAATTGCTGTTATACTAAGGTGTGTTTCCAAAGCCGAAAGATTTTAAAAGCACCCCATCCATGTCCCCCAGCCGCTTTGGCCTTGGGACTTCCGGAAGGAGGGGCGACAAATCCGGGGCTTTGGAAAAAAGTTTGCCGCAAGTTCCCAAACGGTGATTGAGGAGAAGGGTAGGAAGAAGATAGCATGCTCTGGGATTGCCATGTGCACACCAAATTTTCATTTGACAGTGAGGCCGAACCCCGGGCCCAGCTGCAGCAGGCAGCGGCCCTGGGTTTACCGGGCCTGTGTTTTACCGACCACGTGGATTTTGACGAAGCCTGGCCCTGGTTTGTACCGGCCAATGTGAAAGAATATCTTTCCCAAACTGCGGATTTGGCAGATGCATTCCCCGGCACCCGGCTTTGCCGGGGAGTTGAGATTTCCCTGAAGGATCAGGAAACCGCTCAGCGCAGTTGGGACCATTTGCAAGGCGCAAGCGTGGACTGCATCATCGGTTCCGTACACAACACCCCTTATGGAGACCCTTATCAACCGGCGTTTTTTGAGGGCAGAAGCAAGGCCGACGCCTACCGGGACTATGTGGAAGCCATAGCCCGGCGCATGAAAACCTGCAATTTTTATCAGGTGCTGGGGCATTTCGACTATGTGGCAAAAAACGCGCCTTATGCGGACCCTTCCATGACTTATGATTTAGCCCCAGACGCATTCGACGAAATCTTCCGCACTTTGGTGCAGGAGGGCCGAACGCTGGAATGGAACACCAGCGCGCAAAAAGATACCAGCCGGCCCTTATGGGGGCTGGATATTTTAAAGCGTTATGTTGCATTGGGCGGTGAAGCGCTCAGCTTCGGCTCGGACGCCCATGTCCCAGAGCGCATTGGCTGGCGCTTTAGGGAAGCCGCCGCATTGGCCCGGCAAGCGGGAATAGCCTATGCCGCCCATTATGTAAAAGGGCAGCGGGTGCTGGAGCGGTTGTAATCTAACGAGACCTGCTTTCCCAAAAAAGGATCTTGCCAATGCCCACGGTTTGCTTTTCTTTCCAGGATGGGTTATAGTCGTAATCAGCACATTGCGGCGCAACGCCTATAGGCATATGGCGCAGCAGACCTCAGAAAGGAGACTGATTTTATGCAACCGATTACCCTTTCCCAAGCGCAATCCCTGAATTCTCCCAATCCGTTCGTCCTGGTTACCAGCCATGATGGGGATAAAACCAACGTGATGGGCGCGTCCTGGTGGACCTATCTCTCCAACAACCCACCCATGCTGGCAATGGCTTTGGGCAAAAAGGGCCATACCAGCGGCTGCATTGCAGCTTCCGGCTATTTTACCGTGTGCCTGCCCGATGTTTCCATTGCCGAGCAAGCCATGAATTGCTGCAAAACCTCCGGCCGGGATACGGACAAGGTGGCCAAGTTTGGTTTGGAAATGGTGCAGCTGGAGCCGGAATTCCCTGAGGCTGTGAAGGAAAGTCAAGTGATTTTCCTGTGCAAGCTGGATCAGATAGTGGATGTGCCCGGCCACAACCTGATCATCGGCAACATCCTGCATGTTTACGGCGATCCCACCAAGCAGCACCTCAATGCCTATGAGGGATACAAGGCGCTGCG
>JAEXFV010000105.1 GCA_023451115.1 Bacillota bacterium | reverse complement strand
GCCATATTATTCACCCCCAAACAGCAGGGAAAGCAACCCCACCAATACAGAGGAGCTAATGCCGTATACCAGCACCGGCCCTGCAAGGCTAAATAGCTTTGCGCCTACGCCCATGATATATCCTTCGGTTTTATGCTCCATTGCCGGAGCTACAATGGAGTTTGCAAAGCCTGTAATTGGCACCACCGAGCCTGCGCCGGCAAAACCACCAATTTTATCATATAGGCCCAGTCCCGTTAACGTAGCTCCTAAAAACACCAATATAATAGCGGTAAATGCCGCCAGATTTTCTTCGCTTAAATCCAGCCAGGCTGTGCCGGCATCACGAATAAGCTGCCCAATACAGCAAATGATGCCGCCTACCAAAAAAGCTTTGCAGCACATGACAAATGTTTTGCTCTTTGGCGCACGATCCTGCACCAATTTCTGGTAGCGCTCTTGTTCCCGTTTTATTTGGGCTTGCTGCTGTTGTTCTTTTCGTTGTTCCATGGTTTCGCTCCCTATCCACTTAATGATCCAGACGCAGTTTTTCCAAATACGGAGAATAACGCTGCTCCCGTTCTCCAGGAGCCAAAGTTCCCGCATTTCCCAAAAGATCCGCTCCAGGAGCTGAATAATATGCCCCTGCCTGGCCAGCTGCTTCCTGCTGTTGCCCGGTCATTTGCTCTGCGCCCATACCTGCGGCTCGTTCCATACAAACCTCGCCCCCTTATGTTCTTGTGCATCTTGTGCTCCTATAAAATACAACACGGTTGCTGCCAGGGCACAAATTAACAATGCGCCAATTGCCAGCAGCAAGATTCTTTTTCTAATCATGGATGCACCTCCTGGCATTAGAGTGCGCAGTATCGCGTTTTTTATGTTTTGATGGCAGGAAACAACGCAAAAGGCGCGAAGCTTAGCTTCGCGCCATATTTCACAACAAAAGCAAACCAATTCATTCATTTTGGGATAAATGTTATAAAAATCCTAACGTATTTTGATTGATCAAGCCAAATTTTTAAATCACCACACCCGGCTGCCATTGCCGCAACGCCGGCAACAAAGCCTCTAAATCCCGTTTGGTCAATGCAGGCAGCCGCACCCGCAAAGCTTCCACAGGGCGATACTCCTCCGGCAACCTGTAGGGATTTAGCCTCCAGCGAGGCAACCCTTGCGGCAACGCCCGGGCAATATCCTCCACATCCTGTTCCCGCAAGCCTGCATACACAGTAGTTCGGGCCTCATACCCAATCCCTGCCATTTTACAAAGAGCCAAAGTCTCCAGCGCAAGATCAAACCCTTCCTTGCGGCCGGTAACCGTTTGATAGTCCTCCCGCTTTGCTTTCACATCCACCGCCACATAATCCAGCAGCCCCGCCTCCAGCAACTGGGTCACAATTTCAGGAAGCTGGCCATTGGTATCCAACTTGGTCTGATAGCCCAAGGATTTTATCTGTTGCAAAAAAGGTTGCAAATCCGGTTGTAGGGTGGGCTCTCCGCCACTGATTACCACGCCATCCAATAAGCCCGCTCTGCGCTGTAAAAACTCTGCCACTTCCTGCTGAGGCAACAACGGGCCGCTGCCGCTAAGCAGGGCCCGATTGTGGCAATAGAAACAATCCATATTGCATCCGCGGGTAAACAGCACGCAGGCTAAATTTCCTGGGAAGTCGATGGTGCTGCTTTTTTGCATGCCCGCAATATTCATTTGGCGTTTAGCTCCTCATCTTTAATCACGTATTTCACGCGCTGGCGGTACTCTTCCTGCTTCCCTTTATGGTAGTTTTGCACAGGCCGCAAATAACCTACCACCCTGCTCCACACTTCTGTGTCCGCGCCGCAATCGGGGCAAGTAAACACCTCCCCGCTGATATAGCCATGCTCCGGGCATACAGAGAACGTAGGCGTTAAAGACAAATAAGGCAGCTTATAGTTTTGAAAGGCTTTTTGCAGCAGCTTTTTCGCGATTTCAATGTCGGAAATCTGCTCGCCCAAATACAAATGCAGTACTGTTCCGCCAGTATATTTGCACTGCAGTTCATCCTGCAAATCCAGCGTCTCAAAAATATCATCGGTAAAGCCAACCGGTAACTGGGAGGAATTGGTATAATACGGCACTTTTTCTCCTGCCGTAATAATGTCAGGATATTTTTCTTTATCCAGGTTTGCCAGCCGGTAGCTGGTTCCTTCCGCAGGCGTAGCCTCAAGATTATAGAAATTCCCGGTCTCCTCCTGGATATTCGTAATCACTTCGCGCATGTAATCCAAAGTTTCATTTGCAAATTTCTGCCCTTCAGGGGTTGTCAAATCCTTCCCCAGGAAGTTTAGGCAAGCCTCGTTCATGCCTACCAAACCAATGGTATTAAAGTGATTGTACCAATAATGCCCGGTACGTTCCTTCACGTTTTTTAAGTAATTTGCCGAATAGGGATACATGCCGTTTGCAGTTTGCTCCTCAATGGTTTTCCGCTTGATTTCCAAAGAGTTGCGGGCAATATACATCATGCGCCACAAGCGGCTTTTAAACTCGCCTTCACTTTTGGAAAGGTAAGCGATCCGAGGCAAGTTGATGGTAACCACGCCGATAGAGCCCGTCAACGGGTTGGAGCCAAACAGGCCGCCTCCACGTTTACGCAGCTCCGAGGTGTCCAGCCGTAACCTGCAGCACATGGATAATGCATCCTCTGGGGACAGGTCGGAGTTTACATAATTGGAAAAATATGGTATCCCATATTTACAGGTAATCTCCATGAATTTGTTCACCACAGGGCTGTCCCATTGGAAATCGGATGTGACGTTAATGGTGGGAATGGGGAAGGTAAACACCCGGCCTTTTTTATCCCCTTCCATCATGACCTCACAAAATGCGGTGTTGATCATATCCATTTCAGCCTGAAACTCGCCGTAAGTTTCCTCACGGACTTGGCCGCCTACAATAACGTTCACATCCCGCAAAGTACGGGGCGGAACAATATCAAACGTCAGGTTTGAGAAGGGGCATTGGAACCCAACACGGGTGGGCACATTCAGGTTGAAGATAAATTCCTGCAGCGCCTGTTTCACGGTTTTAAAATCCAAATTGTCATAACGAATAAAGGGAGCGCAATACGTATCAAAGGAGGACCAGGCCTGGGCACCTGCGGTTTCCCCCTGGGTAGTAAACGTTGAGTTGACAATTTGTCCCAAAAACGCCCGCAAATGTTTGGCCGGCTTGGATTCCACCTTCCCCGGCACACCGCCAAACCCTTCCTGCAGCAGTTGGCGCAAATCCCACCCGGCGCAGTAAGGCCCGAAAAAGCCCAAATCATGCAAATGCAAATCTCCGCTCATGTGGGCATTGCGGATTTCCTCGGGATATACTTCATGGAGCCAATACTGTTTGGTAAACGTCTCCCGGATGTAGTTGTTCATTCCGTTGACAGACTTTTGGGCATTTGCATTTTCCTTTATCTTCCAGTCCGCATCGCCAATATAGTTGGTAAACATTTCGATGGTAGCGCCGATCAGGGCATTGGCCTCCCTGGCGCCTCTGCGCTTTTCCCGGTACAAGATATAAGCCTTTGCCGTTTTGGCATGGCCATTTTCAATGAGAACCTTTTCTACCATATCCTGAATGGCTTCTACATCAACGATTTCATCTTGATAACGCTCCTGCGCCATGGCCACAACCTGCTCACACAGCGCCTCCGCCTTACTCCAGTCATCTCCGCCTACGGCGTTTGCAGCCTTAAAAATAGCCCACGTAATTTTTTCCTGTTGAAATGCGGCGACAGAACCGTCCCGCTTGCGAATTTTATTTAACATTGCAAACCCCCACTATTGTATCTTGTTGTTATAGATAACCAGTATCCTTGTTGCGAAACAAGATATTGTTGCTTTGTTTGTTTAGGATACTATATATAGTGGGTTTTTGTCAATTGGGTACGACGATTTATTCCTATAGTGTTTCCTGATATACTCTTGAACAGCGGTTATAAAAATGAATAGCAGGGCAAGAGCGCAGTTTTTATAATACCATTACCAAAGTGCCCGCAGTGATCAGCACAGCTGCAATCCCGGTTTTCATCGTGAAAGGCTCCTTCAAAAACAAAAAAGCAAATACCAGCGTAATCACTACGCTTAATTTGTCGATGGGGGCTACCTGCATTACCGTTCCCAACTGCAAGGCACGGAAGTAACACAGCCAGGAAAGCCCTGTGGCGATCCCCGAGAGCACCAGAAACAATAGGCTGCGCCCTGTAATTTGTGAAATCCCCTGTTGTGCGCCAGTCAAAAACACAATTCCCCAGGCCATCACCAGCACCACTGCAGTACGAATGGCCGTGGCCAAATTCGAGTTTACGTCCTGAATACCCACCTTAGCTAAAATGGACGTCGCCGCCGCAAATACGGCGGAAAGCAAAGCAAACAGCAGCCACATATGCCTGTCCCTCCCTTTGTTCATCATTTTCCTCCTGTAACACAATGGAAGAACCTGGATTGCAAGGTTCTTCCATGGCCTAATGGTTATTATATTGGACAAAAACGGGCTATTAATATCCCAACTTCTCGTTTACTAAAATAACATGTACGTCTTTTACCATAGCCGGCTGCTCCATCACCGTGGTCACATTGCATATACGCTGAGGTGATCTGCAGTCCGCGCACGTTCCGGTAACCGCACAAGGAGTTTTAAGGCCCAGCCGCCGTGCATTGGGCGGGCAGGCTTCCCGTTTTATCCGGGCAATGCCGTCTTGCAGGTCGCCGCAAATCTTGTTGATGCCTGCAACAATCACCACCCGTTTGGGGCCATAAAACAGGCTGGAAACCCGATTGCCTCCGCCGTCTATGTTAACAATCCTTCCATCTTCCAATATCGCATTGGCAGAGCTAAAATATATGTCCGCTGTTCTTGCATTTTCCATTACAGCAGACCGCTGCTGTGGCTCCGCCTTCCAATGCCAGTACACTGCATGGCCTTTTTCCTGCAGGGTTTCATAGATGCCCAGCTGCGAAATGGTCATGGAGCCGCCAAACCCGGCGCTGGCCCCTTCCTCCACCAGGCTCAGGGCTGCCTCCCTTGCTTCTTGTGCATCCTTACAAACCTGTGTCTGAAAGCCGCGTTGTGTTAACTTTTTGGCAAATTCCTGCAATTGTTCCATAAACCCGCCCCCTATCCTGTTTTTCTTATTGTATCACGCTCCTCAATGGAAAGAAATATTGCTTTTCCTTCTTTGATTTAGTATCATCATGGTGCGGAACTTCGCAATATAGGAGGAACACATGGCATTCCCCAGAGAACAAATTCGAAATTTTTGCATTATTGCGCATATTGACCATGGCAAGTCAACCCTTGCAGACCGGTTGATGGAGCTAACGGATACCGTATCTCAGCGGGACATGGAAGAACAGCTGCTGGATACCATGGATATTGAGCGAGAGCGGGGTATTACCATCAAGGCTACCGCTGTGCGCATGTTTTATCAGCATGCTGATGGCAAGCAGTATATGTTGAATTTAATCGACACACCAGGTCATGTGGACTTTACTTATGAAGTGAGCCGGGCGTTGGCCGCTTGCGAAGGGGCCGTGCTGGTGGTGGACGCCACCCAGGGAATTGAGGCGCAAACGCTGGCCAACGTGTATTTGGCATTGGACAACGGCCTGGAAATCATGCCGGTAATCAACAAGATCGACCTGCCCAGTGCGCAACCCGAGTTTGTGATCAAAGAAATTGAGGATGTCATCGGCTTGCCTGCTGAGGATGCGCCCCAGATTTCAGCCAAATCCGGCCAAAATGTGGAACAGGTGTTAACCCAACTGATCGATTTGATCCCGCCGCCCAAGGGTGAACCAGCAAATCCTTTGCAAGCGCTGATTTTCGACTGTTTTTATGATAACTACAAAGGCGCGTTAAGTTATGTTCGGGTAGTGGAGGGTACTGTGAAGCCGGGCATGCGCATCCGCATGATGAGTTCCGGCAATGAATTTGATGTAACAGAGGTTGGCGTATTTACGCCTGCTCATAAACCCGTAGAAGAATTGACGGCTGGCGAAGTAGGTTATATTGCCGCTTCCATTAAAAGCGTAGCGGAAACCAAAGTGGGCGATACCATCACCAGCGCATCCTGTCCGGCAAAGGAACCATTGCCAGGCTATCACCAGGCAAACCCCATGGTGTTTTGCGGCATTTATCCTGCGGACGGGGCCAAATATGACGACTTGCGGGATGCTTTGGATAAGTTGCTGTTAAACGATGCATCCCTGACGTTTGAGCCGGAAACTTCCGTGGCGTTAGGCTTTGGCTTCCGTTGTGGTTTTTTGGGCCTTTTGCACATGGAAATCATTCAGGAACGGCTGGAGCGGGAGTTTGACCTGGACCTTGTTACCACCGCCCCCAGTGTTATCTACCATGTGAAACTCACCAACGGGCAAACCATTGTGATCGACAATCCTTCCAATTTGCCCGGCCCTACGGAAATCGAATTTATGGAAGAGCCTATGGTGGACGCACATATTATGAGCCCTTCGGATTATGTAGGCACCATTATGGAGCTTTGCCAGGAAAAACGGGGCATCTTTGTGGATATGAAATATCTTGAGGAAACCCGGGTGAACATCCATTATGTTCTGCCGCTGAATGAAATCATTTATGATTTCTTTGACCAGCTCAAATCCCGTTCCCGTGGCTATGCTTCCTTTGACTATGAAATGAAGGAGTATATGCGCTCCGATTTGGTAAAGCTGGATTTCCTGCTCAACGGGGATATGTGCGATGCCCTGTCCACCATTGTTCACAAGGATAAGGCATACAATAAAGGCCGGGCGGTTGCGGAAAAACTCAAGGACGTCATCCCCCGCCAGCAGTTTGAAATTCCCATCCAGGCTGCCATTGGCGGCAAAATCATTGCCAGGGAAACCGTAAAGGCGCTGCGCAAAGACGTATTGGCCAAATGTTATGGCGGCGATATTACCCGCAAGAAGAAGCTATTGGAAAAACAAAAAGAGGGCAAAAAGCGCATGCGGCAGATTGGCACCGTATCCGTGCCCAGTGAGGCTTTCATGAGCGTGCTGCGCATCGACTAATGGATTGTCTTTCGGTTTTGTATTCCAGCATTCCCTAGATGGATAAGGAGCGGGTTGGTATGGCCGGGTTGTATGTTCATATTCCCTTTTGCAAGCGGAAATGCCGTTACTGCGATTTTCCTTCCTATGCAGGGGAAGAACGCAGCATACCCGCTTATTTGGAGGCTTTGCATAAAGAGCTGGAGTTTTACGCTACAAGCCCGGCTTCTCCCCTGGGCGCCAGCCTCCCTGCCTTCTCCAGCATATTTTTTGGCGGCGGTACGCCCTCTTTATTGCCGATTGGCGCAATCAGCGATTTGTTATCCCATATCAGGGCACGCCTTTCCATTGCTCCAAACGCTGAAATCAGTTTGGAATGCAACCCTGGGGCGGTCACCCTAGAGAAGTTAAGGGAATACCGTGTCGCAGGCGTTAACCGCCTCTCCATCGGTTTACAATGCGCGCAAGATACCTTATTGCGTCGCCTGGGGCGTATTCATACCCGCGCACAGTTTGAAGAAACCTACGCCCTTTGCCGCAAGGCAGGTTTTGAAAACGTGAATATAGACGTAATGCATGGTTTACCTGGTCAGGCCCAAGCAGATTATCTGGCTACGCTTGCTTTCGTCTGTGCCCTGAAGCCGGAGCACATTTCTGCCTATAGTCTGATCCTGGAGGAGGGCACGCCGTTATATGATGCGGTAAATGCAGGACGGGAAAGTCTCCCTGATCCGGATGCAGTAGCCGATATGCAGGATGCAGGCATGCAGTTTTTGTGCGAGGCGGGATATGCGCGTTATGAAATTTCCAACTTTTCCCGTCCCGGCTTTTGCTGCCGGCATAACATGCTCTATTGGCAAAACGGGGCTTATTTGGGAATGGGCGCAGGAGCGCATTCGGCCTGGCATGTACAGGGGCAATGGAGCCGCTTTGCACGGCCCGCGGGTTTAGATGCGTATTGCAAAAGCGTGGAACAGGCGCCTGCCCTCAACCCAGTTTCCCAGAGCGAGGAAATGTTTGAAACCGTAATGCTGGGTCTGCGGATGGTAAAAGGGCTTTCCCTGCAGGCATTTGCAAGCAGATTTGGCCTCCCCTTTTCATCCGCTTATCCGCAGGCAATCCCAGCGCTTCAAGCGAAGAAATGGCTAGCCATTGATGATGATACTGCTTTTTTAACGCCTGCCGGTATGGACTTTCAAAATTCAGCCTTGTTATATTTCCTGGAAGAGCAGGATCGCTCGGCACATTGCCGTGACTATAATTGCATGAAAGCGAGGACCCCTCTATGAAGCGTTTTCTTTTAGCTCCCGATTCCTTTAAAGGAACAATGTCTGCTCAAGAGATTTGCAGCATTTGGGAAGCTGCTATCCTCCGACATATTCCCGACGCCCAAGTTCGCTCCTTTCCCATGGCGGATGGCGGCGAAGGGATGGTGGACGCCTTTTTGCGTATCTGCGGCGGCGAGCAGGTCATTGCAACCGTCAGCGGCCCGTTTGGAGAACCATTGGAAGCCGCCTACGGCCGGTTACCCAACGGCACAGCGGTAATTGAGATGGCTGCCTGCGCAGGGCTTCCCCTGGCACATGGCCGTTTAGATCCCATGCATGCAACCACTTATGGCGTTGGCCAGCTTTTGCTTCATGCCGCCCAACACGGTGCGAAGCAGGCAATCCTGGGACTGGGAGGCAGCGCTACCAATGACTGTGGGATTGGCATGGCAGCCGCATTGGGCTATGCGTTTTTTGACGCTCAGGGGAATGCAGTTAACCCCTATGCAGAAAACATGAGTAATATTTGCAAGGTGGTTCCCCCCACTTCCCTGCCGGCGCTTACCGTCACCGCGGCCTGTGATGTGGATAACCCTCTTTACGGTCCCAGCGGGGCTACCTATACCTTTGGCATGCAAAAAGGCGCTACGGATGAAACCTTGCCTATATTAGACGCCGGCTTACAGAACCTTGCCAGCGTATTGCAGCGGGATTTGCACGTGGAAGTTTCCCAGGTTCCCGGCTCTGGCGCCGCTGGAGGATTGGGCGCTGGAGTGTTTGCCTTCCTGAAAGGCTCCTTGAAACCGGGGATTGATTTGTTGCTGGATGCAGCAGGCTTTGACGAGGCTTTGGCCCAGGCGGACATGGTATTCACCGGTGAAGGACGGATCGACTGGCAAAGCGCCCATGGCAAGGTCCCGGTAGGCATTTCCCGCAGGGCCCAGCGCCACCATATCCCTTGCATTGCATTATGTGGGGCCATTGGCAAGGGAGTCGAGGCAGTATACCCAGAGGGAATTACCGCAGTCTTTTCTGCTGTGCGCGGCGCTTGTACTTTTGAAGACATCAAAGCTACCTGCCACGATGATATGGCACTTTTGATTGACAACGTGCTGCGCGTATTATTGCTGTGATATTATCATCCTGTTGCCCTTAGAGGCAATGGAGCTCGCTGTAGTATACAGCCCGGACTTCATGCTGAAATTTAAAAAATTCACCCCTTTCAGGGAAAGGAGATCATATGAATCGGAATATTTATGTTGCATACGGTAGCGACGCCTTATCCATGACCCAAATGCTGCTGGAAACCGCCAATATCCATAGCCGTATCCCCCAAGGAGCCAGCATTGCCTTAAAGCCCAACCTGGTGGTGGGGAAACATCCCGATGAGGGCGCCACTACCCATACCGGCATATTGGAAGGGATCATCCAATATCTGCAGGATCATGGCCACAGGAATATTGCTGTTATGGAAGGGGCTTGGGTCGGTGACAGTACCCAGCGCGGCGTGCGTGCGTGCGGCTATGATACCCTGTGCAAGCGATATAACGTCCCTTTTTATGACTTAAAGCAGGATAAGACTCGCAAAGTGGATACCGCCATCGGCCCCATGTCCATCTGCGTCAAAGCCCTGGATACGGATTACCTGATCAATCTGCCAGTACTCAAAGGGCACTGTCAGGTGCCTATGACTTGTGCGCTGAAAATTTGTAAGGGTTGCCTGCCGGACAGTGAAAAACGCCGGTTTCACTCAATGGGCCTTTATAAGCCCATTGCGGCTCTGGCGGCAAAACTGAAACCCGCACTGACCATCGTAGACAGTATTTGCGGCGACCTGAACTTTGAAGAAGGCGGCACCCCGATCCAAACCAACCGCATGTTGTTAGGCGAGGATATGGTACAATTGGATGCATATGGCTGCCAGCTCATGGGGATTGACCCTTATGAAGTGGCTTATATCCCCTTGGCGCAGCAATATGGCGCAGGCAGTATGGAGCTATCTCCCAAAGACTTCATCAATGTAAACACCCCACAAGATGCCCCGGCTTTCCCCCCGCGCACTGGGCTAGTGGCGCGGCTCACCCGCAACGTAGAGCAGCGTTCCGCCTGCTCCGCCTGCTATGGCAACCTGGTTCACGCATTATATCGTCTGGAACGGGAACACCGCTGCACCTATCAGTCCCCCATCGCCATCGGCCAGGAATTTGCCGGCCAGCCTTTTGATGGGGTTGGCATAGGCCGTTGCTGTGACTGTGCTGCCAAACAGGTAAAAGGCTGCCCACCTAGCGCAGAGGCCATTATGAAAGTATTGCTGGAGGAATATTCCAGCCGTTAAACGGGCGTTTCTTCCCCACAACATCAAGAAGGCGGCGATATGATATCGCCGCCTTACTGTATCCAATCCAAAAGCGTTGCTAAAATCGCCCAGGCGCAAAATCTTCTCTCGGTTTTTAACGTATTACTGCAATCCTCCCGAAAAAAATTTTAAAACTCCTCAAATTTTCCTTTACAAACATCCGCAATTCATTTATAATAACACTTGCGTTCGGAAAACAAGCCGAGTATATGGGGCATTAGCTCAGTTGGTAGAGTGCCACACTGGCAGTGTGGATGTCAGCGGTTCGAGTCCGCTATGCTCCACCAAAGCACACCTTTCGGTGTGCTTTTTTCTTACACAAGGTTCTTCTGCCGCGGGGGGCGCGCCGGAAGCTAGCGCCTGCGGGCGCGTCGTAATCTTCTAAGATTTGGCGGTTTTCTTTTGCTCAAAAGCATTCAAAATCCGCCCTGTCAGTGTGTTGCCTCCCCCGTTTTTCAGGCGAAGTATGCTAATCCTTTTTTGTATTTCGCCGATGAATTGCTCATAGGAAATGTTGAGCTTTACGTCCATATAATAGTCGCTCCTAACCGTCACCCGCTCGATGAGCGATGTGGCGATCATCTTCTTTACCGGCAATTCCGCGCTATCATAGAGAACGCTCCAGCTTTGAAGCTGTTCAAGCTGCCGGGTCATTTCTTCGCAAAGTATATCCACGTTTTTAACCCTCTCACAGGCTTCGCGGTACCGGGTGGCTGTGGTGTACACCTTCTTTTCCGCTACTTTGAGCATTTCCGTCAATACGCTTTGTGGCAGATTGCTTTCGCCGCGGATAATTTTGAAAACCTCATCCTGCAATTCCTTCATTTCGGAATTGGCTGCGTCCATATCTGCTTTTGCCTGCTCCCGCATTGTCTCACTTTCCGCTATTCTTGCGGCACAGCGTATTTTGACAAGTTGCTCTGTAGGCGCGTCTTTCATCTTTGCAAAAATGCCCCGTAGGATGCGGTCGATTTCTTTATCAATTTTACGTGCGGTATAACCGCTCTGCCCGGTACACAGTGCGCGATGGCGTACTTTATTGTAGCAGGCATAGCGATGAATACGACTCACTGTGGTTGTGCCATCGGCGTTTTTGTACTTCTTGGGGTTGGTGGTGGCAATCAGTTTTCCGCCGCAATGGGCGCAATAGATGTTGCCAGAAAGAAGCGTCCCGCCTAAGGTATGCCGGGGTATGGCTCGGGTTTCGCTGTATTCGGCGGAACGGGCTTTGACCATTTCCTGCGCACGGGCAAAGGTTATTTCGTCAATAATCTGCAATTCGGGGATGATCTCAGAAAGCATTTCACCGCATTTGATACGTCCTGTATATGTCACGCGCCCCAGCATGTGCCGAATGGTGGTGTTGGTAAATACCCCTCCGCTGCGGCAGGAAATACCTATATCGTACAGATAATTGCCTATGATATGCATCCCCATGCCCTTGTTGACGTATTTATCGAAGATGCGTTTTACGATGCGGGCTTCTTCATCGACCGCCTGAAGGTCTTTGACAGGAGAACCATGTTTATTCAATCGGCCAAGGAACACGCTTTTGTACCCATAGGGGGCGGTGCCGCCGTGGTAATGCCCCTCCTGGGCAATCTGCTCCAAGCGGGTGCAAATACGGATGGACGTTTTTTCACTTTCGCCAGCAGCCTGCCAGAATTGGTAATCAGCTTGATTTCCAGACGGCAGCGCATGGTTTCCATCGGTAAATCAATAACGATTGCCAAACTCAGCTTGACAGATGCGGGTGGAGAGAGTGGCTATATAGCCGGAATAGAAAGCTATGATGGAATGAAGCGCATTCACCTCTCCCCGGTTAGCGGATACGATTAAGTTATATGGAATAAGCAGGTTGTTATTTTCCATGCGGAACCCCCATTTGTGGTTTGATTTATTTGAGTGAGCTTGTCCGATGGTAGCGGACGGTGCTGGCCATTATATTTAGCAGACGCGCTATCTCCGCATCGCTGAGATTAAGGCAATATGCCATTAGGAATACATCCCGTTTTTGCGTTGAAGGTTTCTCAATGGCGTCCGCGAGCACGTTGTTCCCAATGGCTATGCT
>JAEXFV010000097.1 GCA_023451115.1 Bacillota bacterium | reverse complement strand
ACATAAACGAGTAGCGTTATATTATCGTGTTTTCCCTTTCCTGCTGTTGTAGCAACATTTGATTTTACAAATAACATTGTATTGTCCGATACAAACAACTGCCCATTTGCATCAGTATCATAAATTGCATCTAATAAAACAGCATTTTTCTGCCCTTTGGGCTGAATTTTCAAAATTTCAATTTTTTGGTCCCCATCAGTATCCACAATATCAGTAATCCAAAGTGGTATTTCTACCACTCCGTTCATCTCATAAACAATTGCATCTTTTTCGTCTGAACCATTTACTTTTACATTAAAATACCTTGTTGTATCCGCTAACGCAGCCATCGGCAGCAACGCCAGCAAAGCGCAGGCGCACAATACAAAAGCAATAATCCGTTTACCCCTCATTGTTCCATCCTCCTGTCGTCCCTGGGAGACGCTGTATTTTCAATTCCAACGATTTCACCATCCAGAATGTGAATCGATTTATCCATAAACGCCGCCATGTTGGGATCGTGCGTTACCATGATTAACGTTTTTCCCCGCTCTCGGGAGATATCGCAGATCATATTCATCACTTCATCGGAGGTTTTCGAATCCAGATTGCCCGTGGGCTCGTCCGCAAACACGATCTCCGGATCGCACACCAGCGCCCTTGCAATGCCTACCCGTTGCTGCTGCCCGCCGCTCATCTGCATTGGTTTATGGTTCATATGGGTTTGCAGCCCTACTGCTTTGAGCATTTCTTTGGCCATTTTATTGCGCTTAGCGGCCCCTACACCACGGAACACCAAGGGCAGCGCCACATTTTCCAGCGCCGTATAGTATGGCATCAAATTAAAGGACTGGAAAATAAATCCAACATGTTTTTGCCGGAAAAGGATCAATTCACTTTGCGTCATTCGCTCCACATGCTGTTTGGCAATAACGATTTCCCCACTGGTAGGCGCTTCCAGCCCTGCCAACACGTTCAGCAGGGTGGATTTACCGGAGCCGGAACGGCCCACGATACAGCAAACGTCCCCCCGCTGTAATGCGAAGCTAACGCCCCGCAGCGCATGGACATCCACAGAGCCTACCTTATATATTTTTTTTACATCACGCACATCAATGAGAGGCACAGACTGCTGTTCCATTGTAGCCCCCTTCTATTTCGCCATCCAGTTTGGCGCTATATAGCGCCGACATCATTATATCTATTTTAACGTCTACTTACAAATGAACTTTCATTGAACATTTTTCCAATGAAAATTCTCCCTTATTCATGATAAATACCTTGACATTCTTCTAACATATAGATATTATTCTATATAGAATATAGATACTTTTCTATACAATATGATTGGTAGGCCTTTAATTATCAAAGAGCAAGAAAGGATGTTATACCCATGATCAACATGAAGATCGATGGCCGCGAACTGCAGGTAGCAGACGGCGCAACAGTCCTGGAAGCAGCGCTTGCCGCCGGCATCCGCATCCCCACTCTGTGCAACCTGAAAGACATCAATAACATTGGCGCTTGCCGTATGTGCCTGGTGGAAGACGCCAAGTCCGGCAAACTACAGGCTTCCTGTGTACTACCTGCTTCTGAAGGGTTGGAGATTAAAACCGCTACCCCCAAAGTGCTACAGGCCCGCCGGGCAGTGTTAGAATTGATTCTCTCTGACCACGACCGTTCCTGTCTCACCTGCAAACGCAATCAAACTTGCGAATTGCAGGAGTTGTCCAAAGAACTGGGTATTACGGACATCGAGTTTGAGGGGAAACGCATCATTAAAACCGTTGATGAGTTCTCTCCGTCCGTTGTACGGGATAATAATAAGTGCATCCTTTGCCGCCGCTGTGTAGCTGCATGTGAAAAAACCCAGGGTGTGGCAGCCATTGGCATGCAGAACCGCGGTTTCAAAACCCAGGTTGGTTCTTTCTTTGAGAAGAGCCTGGATGAAGTCGCCTGCATCAACTGCGGCCAATGTATCGCCGCATGCCCTACTGGCGCGCTGACAGAAAAAGATTCTACCAAAGCCGTTTGGGATGCTTTGGCGGACGAGAGTAAGTTTGTTGTATTCCAGCCCGCTCCTGCTGTGCGTGTTGCCATCGGAGAGGAATTTGGCATGCCCATTGGCACCCGTTGCACTGGCAAGCTGGCCGCTGCCATGCGCCGCCTTGGCGCTGACCGCGTGTTTGACGTGGACTTTGCTGCTGACTTGACCATTATGGAAGAAGGCACCGAGCTGTTGAACCGCATTAAAGAAGGCGGCGTATTGCCCATGATCACCTCTTGCAGCCCTGGCTGGATCAAGTTCTGCGAGCATTTTTATCCTGAATTCATCCCCAATCTGTCTACCTGCAAGAGCCCCAACCAGATGCAGGGCGCAGTCACCAAGACCTATTTTGCAGAGAAAAACGGGCTGGATCCCAAAAACATCTTTGTGGTTTCCGTTATGCCCTGCACCGCCAAAAAGTTTGAAATCATTCGCCCTGAATTTGGCCGCGAAGGCTACCGGGATGTAGACGCCAACCTCACCACCCGTGAGCTTGCCGCTATGATTAAACAAGCCGGTATCGACTTTGTGAACCTGCCGGATGAAGACTTTGACAGCATCTTAGGCGACTCCACTGGTGCGGCCGTGATCTTCGGCGTTACTGGCGGCGTAATGGAGGCTGCGTTGCGTACTGTGGCCGATATCCTCACCGGCCAGGATCTACAAAGCATTGAGTATGCTGATGTTCGTGGGTTGGAAGGCATCAAGGAAGCCACGGTTTCCGTTGCTGGTATGGATGTAAAGATCGCTGTTTGCCACGGCACCGCCAATGCGGCAAAACTCTTGGATGCCATCAAAGCCGGCGAAAAGACCTATCACTTCATCGAAGTAATGGGTTGCCCAGGCGGCTGCGTTACCGGCGGCGGCCAGCCCATTGTAAATGCCAGGACCCGCTACGAAGTGGATCCCCGTGCAGCACGTGCCAAAGCCACCTATGATGAAGATGAGGCGAAAACCATCCGCAAATCCCATAAGAATCCTTCTATCACCAAGATCTATGAAGAATTCCTGGGAGAGCCCTGCGGCCATAAGTCCCATGAGTTGCTACATACCCACTATGTAGCCCGTGACCGCTATTACAACAAAACAAAATAACTTATTGCCATATAAAAGCCCGGGAGATTTCCCGGGCTTTTGATTTTTTATACAGCAGTGCTACCGCCAATTTATCCCTTCCTGGGGATAGAAAAAATTCTTTTTATGTACTGTAACACGTGTACCCCCAGCATTTGCAGTAGCAGCCAATAGGTGATGGCGCAAAGGGAAAAGGCGGTGAGCATTGCTTTGGCAGCAGACCCTGTGGCATTTAAGCTGATGAAAAAAGCATATCGTGAAAGTACCCACAAAATGACTGCAGTGGCCAGTGGCACGATGTAATTGGAAAATATCCTTTTTTTTAACCCTACTGATCGGTAGATGCGGGATAATCCCAATATAACGCGTAAAAAATCTCCGCAGATCATCCCCATTATATAACCATATACATTCCATGCTTTCAGCCCCGTAAGCCAATACACCAGAACCAGCTGTACAATCTCCCCGATAGCAGCATACAAAAGTACATTTTTTTGTTTCGACATACCATTTAAAATGCAAACCACCGACATTAGGTAATAAGAAACAATGGTTTGTATCCCCAACAATAACGCCATTTTTACCGGTATCGTCTGTTGAAAAAGCATAGCGCTTAGCATGGGAATAAAGGGGAGCAATAAAGCGGTGCAAGGGAAGGCAATCAACCCGGTGACCTGTATTCCCTTATCAATTTTTCTTTTTAAAACCGCTTCGTTTCCTACGGCAATTGCGCCCGAAATGTTGGGCATCAGCAACGTGCATACCGCGCTAACAAAGGCAAATGGCAACATCATCAATGGGCCTACCATGCCCGAAATAACGCCTAGTGCACTTACCGCTTCACTTCTTGCAAAGCCCGCCGCCATTAACCTAACGGGAAACAGCAAAGTTGCAACAGATGAAAACAGGTTGCAGATGATCGCTGTGCCCGTGGCAGGCAAGGCAATTCGAAACATCTGTGTTGCCAAAGCTTTGACTTTGCGGTCTCCCCCGCCTCTTTTTTTCAGGAAACACCTCCAGTACGAAACGCTTAAAAACAGAACGCTATATACTTCGCTGATCGTCATGCCTGATATTATTAAAAATGCCGTGCGGCCGTAATCTTCATTACCCAATTGGGTCAATAAGGCTATTACCGCAATGATTCGAAACACTTGCTCTCCGACTTCTGAGCAAGCAGTATAGCGCACCAATCTGGCTGCATGAAATGCCGCCTTCATGATATTTTCAAATCCGGTTAAAAAGATGCAGCATAGTACCATCCAAAGGGCGTTCCCTGTACGGGGATCGCCTAATATATTTGCTGCAATTTGGTCATGCAGCACAATAACTGGCGCGGCAATAAAAGCAAATAATAATAGAAAGCAGCAAATTGCGCAGCGCACCAGCCTGCGGATGCCTAATATATTTTGTTTTGCATATAAATTTGCCCCTAGGTTCGTAACCGCTACGCTCATGCCCGACAGGCAAACGGAAATTACAATCGTATACACCTGCATAACCAGAGTGTATACGCCCATGCCTTCTGGACCAGCCAGACGGCTAAGTAAAATGCGGTACGCAAAACCAAGCAGCTGCAGTGCCAGGTTAGAAGCTGCCAAGATCATCGCCTGATAAAAAAATGTGTTCTTCTTTAATCGCATATTCATGTATATTGCGATTGTTCAATACAATTCCCCTCTTGCTTTTTCTTTGCAAATAGTGTATAGTATTTCCTGCAGCAAAACGCGGGGCATTAGCACAGTTGGTAGCGCGCAACGTTCGCAATGTTGAGGTCAGGGGTTCGAATCCCCTATGCTCCACCAAATGGACATTGCACGAACACCTATTATTTCAAAGGCGGCTTTGCCGTGTTGGTGTGGCTGTAATGTCAAAACAGAAAACGAGGGTCAAGGTTTTGTGCCTTGACCCTCGTTTTTGCGTATTCATTTATCGTGCTTCTTTTGCTCTTGCGCCGCCTGCCACTCTGCGAACTCCTTTTGCCCTTGCTCGCTGTCATAGTATTTCTGTATTTCTGGGACAAGGAAACGGGCAAAGGATTCTATGATGGACGGCGGAAGTTCAATATCATATTGATCTTGCCGGGTTTCCTTATCTGCCATAGCGCGTATCTCCCAAATATTCAATTTTCAAGGTACAAATCAATCTCGCTCTGCCCGTCCTTTCTGCGGTGTGTGCCGCTGCTGTATTTCCCGCCGCACCTCCGGCGGGATTTTGCTTATGAACTGCCGTAGCTGTTCGTTTTCCTGTTTGAGCTTCGCCGCTTCAAGCTGCTTCTTAATGCTGCCCTCGTCCCTAACCTTTTCTTTCAGCCCATTGTTTTCTTATGTCAGATAATCAATGGTTGCTTGATACTTCTTTACCTGTCCGAGATGGGCTTCCAAACGGGGAAAGAACTTGTCCAGCATAGCAAGGGCTTCATCCCGTTTCTTTCCTGCGTTCATCATGGTAATATCGGAAACTGCCTTTTCAATCGCCTTTTGCTGCTTGATGAGGCTGACTGATTGCTTGAACAGCCATGTTGGAATGTGCTTGCGCTTGGTGACAAGTGCGCTCTCGCCCCGTTTGAGGATGGGAAACTGCTTCTTCATATGGGCGTGAAATTTGTCTTGCCATTTCGAAAGCTGCGCCCGGTTGCCTAAAATCTCCTT
>JAEXFV010000020.1 GCA_023451115.1 Bacillota bacterium | reverse complement strand
ATATCCTGTTGTGTTGCATATCTAATCTGCATCCTGCCAAATCCCTTTCCATTCCCGTACACAAAACGGGGTGTTCATCACCTGTGCTGCAAACATTTTATCACAGGTCTGTGAACAAATCCCGTTTTTTCATCCGTGCTGTACCCATTTCTCTGAAAAAGGCCGGATAGCGTTTGGCATTTACGGGGCAGTCCTTGGATCTTGCTACTACAAGTGCCCAAGGCCCTGGATTTTGGGGAAACTGGCTGCCCTTTTAGCCTAAAGTTTCAATTTTAGCATAAATACGACAATCTCCTACATAATATCCCTTGCTAGGCAGGCCCCCCCATGGTAAACTGTAGAAAATCTCACTGGAATAGCAGCGAAAGGGGCACAAAAATGGCCCAACGGAATCTGGAATATACCATTCAAATTCTTGGTGGGTTCCAAATGCGATGCGGCAAACACATATTGCGGGATGATCAAAGCCGCACGCATCAGGTTTGGAATTGTCTGGAATATTTTATCACCCACCGCATGGAACAAATCCCCCAGTCTGACCTGATTGCGGCCCTTTGGCCGGATATGGATATTAACGAGCCGGTAAACGCCCTAAAAAACATCATTTATCGCGTACGCACCCTGTTAAATACCGCCTTCCCGGAGGAAACCCGGCCTTTTATCCAGAACAAACGGGGGCATTATGCATGGAACAACGCCATTTTCTGCTCTGTGGATGCGGAACAGTTTGAGCGGCTTTGCCGCCAGGCATCCCTGCCGGATATGGATGCCCAGCAGCGTCAGGCGCTATTGGAGCAGGGCCTGTCGTTATACCAGGGCGCCTTGCTTCCCCGTGCCGCTGCTGCCAGCTGGACAGCCCCCCTTCGCACCTATTACAGCCACATGTATCTCAACGCTGCCATCACCCTGGCCCAACTTTTTTTGGAGCAACGCCGCTTTGAGCCCGCTCTAGGGCTTTGCCGTCAGGGAATCGTGTTGGAGCCTTATGATGAAACCCTGCACGCTTTATTGATCCGCACGTTAACCCAAAGCGGGGATTATAAGGCGGCTCTGGAGCATTATGAATACGCGGGCCATTTATTCCGGGATACTCTGGGTGCAAAAATTCCAACCATGATTACGGATTTGTACAACCAAATCGCCAAACCCATGGGAAATGTGGATACGGATGTGGCCCTGATAGAACAGAGTCTGCGTACGGCTAACCTGCGGCGGGGGCCTTTCCTGTGCGATTTTGACTTGTTCCGCCAGATTTTTGATATTTACAGCAGCCTGGTATCCCGCACCAACCAGGCCATGTCGCTGATGTTGTTTACTATTACGGATGAGCGGGGGGAAGTCCCTCTGGCAGGCAAGCTTTCCGCCGCCATGCAGTTGTTGCAGGACATTGCGCTGATTACCCTGCGCAAAAGCGACATTATGGCCCGTTTTTCTCCTTCCCAGTATATCCTGCTGCTATGCCAGGCTACGCCGGAAAACTGCAACGTCGTGTTCCAACGTTTGATCGACCGGTTTATGACAGGCAGCCAGGACATGAATCTCCGCCTTACCCAAAGCCGTTGCTCCCTGCTGCCTGCGGAATAAGTGCGCCTCAAGGGCAAACAACCCGTTGTTTTTTGCCCGCTTTCTTTTTTCCAGCCCTATGCCTATTGACACCAGAGCAAAGGCAGGCTATACTGAGGCTGTAAATTGAATATCCAACCGCTGGGGGCGTTGCCCGGTTTTGCCGGACAGCTGAGAGTGACCCTTTGAACCTGACTTAGATCATCCTAACGTAGGGAAGCGGAGCAAAGCGAAACCAAATCCATTTGCCCGTATCCAACTAGGATACGGGCTTTTTGTTCGCAATGCGCAGCGGCTGGAAAATAAAAAGGAGGCATCTTTCATGACTTTTTCCCTGTTTGAAGAGCTTTCCGGGCTGCCTGCGGTAACGTATATCAGCCTGGGGCTGGCTGCCGTGCTGGTGGCCGTGCTCATCGTTGCCCTGGTGCGGGCCCGTAAAAGCCAGGCCAGTTCGTCCCCCCAGAAAAACAGCGTCCAGGCGCTGGTATACGGGGCTATGTGCGTGGCGCTGTCCTTCCTGCTCTCTTACCTGAAGCTGTTTGAACTGCCCCAGGGCGGCTCCATCACGGTAGCCAGCATTTTGCCCGTTTGCCTGTACGCCCACTGGTTTGGCGTGAAGAAAGGGTTGTTGGCGGGCTTTGTCTTCGGCCTGCTGCAGTTTTTGCAGGAGCCTATCGCTGTCCATCCCGTGCAGCCCTTCCTGGATTATCTGTTTGCGTTCGCCTGCCTGGGGCTGGCGGGCCTGTTCCCCAAAAGCCTGCCCCTGGGTATCCTGGTGGGCGGCATCGGGCGGGTGCTGTGCTCCTGGGTTTCCGGCGCGGTTTTCTTTGCAGAGTATGCGCCCGAAGGCATGAACGCCTGGGTATATTCCTTTGGTTATCAGATGATTTCCCTGGGGCCTGACGCGCTGATTTGCGTGGTGATCGCGCTGATCCCCGCTTTCCGCCGTTTAACGGAACGGCTGCGTCCCAGCGGCGCTCTCAAGCTGGCGCAGGCGTAACTTCAGCCGCTGCATTGGCTGCGGCCTCTTGATAATCTGGTTTTTTGACAGTCTGAGCGCAAGCATAGCTTGCGCTTTTCTTTTTCTCTCTTGCCGTCCACCTAAAATTCACAGCATTTTGCTGCTAGCATTCCCGATCAATTTCTGATACACTAAGTTTCGCCTGTCACAACCTTTTATGGCGGAGCGGCTAGCAGCCAAAGCCGCCGGCTTTGGCATAGAGGCCTGTAGCAGTTTCCAACCCTGGGGACAGCAACGGACCGTGCGCAAGCCTCTGGTTTTGCACACGCATCTTTAAGAAAGCCCCTAACCAAAGGTTGCGGGGTGTGGAATGGAGCGCATATTGATCATGCTGCATTATGTAACAAAAAGCCTCAAAGCGGTCAGCGGGCTGCTGATTTTCGCTTTCGGCTCCTATTTAACCATTCAGGCCAACATTGGTCTTGCTCCCTGGGAGGTATTTGGCATGGGCGTATCCCATGTTACCCATACCACTTATGGCACTGTGATGGTAATTTCCAGCATTCTCATCCTAGGTGTGGATCTGCTCATCGGAGAGCGCATCGGCCTGGGCACCCTGCTGGACGCATTGCTCACCGGCACCTTTGTAGACGTGTTCCTGTTTTGGAATCCCCTTCCCCAGCAGACCACCCTGCTTGCAGGCATCGCCTTTTTGCTGCCCGGGCTGGTGCTGATGCAGGTAGGCTCTTATGTGTTCATGTCCTGCGGGCTGTGCTGCGGCCCCAGGGATTCCCTCATGGTAGGTCTGGGCAAACGACTGAAAAAATTGCCCATTGGTCTGGTAAAAATCATCATTGACGCTGCAGTGCTGCTCATCGGCTGGCTGTTGGGCGGCCCGGTGGGCGTGGGTACCGTGGTTTCGGTATGCTTCTCGGGCATGATTCTGCAAGGGGTGTTCCGCCTGTTTCATTTTGAGCCTCGCACCGTACCGCAGGAGGATATTTTTGGCACCATCCGTGCAATCTGGCCCGGTGACCAAAAATCGGCGTAGCGGTTTGCTCGTTCTGTTGGGTAAACAAGCTGTTCCCTTTGCGGCTTTTATATTAAGGCCCAGAGGGGAGCAGCTTTTTCTTTTGCCTTTTCATGCGATATCACATGCGATATAATAAGGATATCTATGGCAATCATAGTCTTAGGCTTTGCCATAACCTTAGAGGACGTCCCCGCGCCGGCAGGTTGGGGATGGTAGTAATACCCAGGAGGCTGCAATGGAAGAATATCGCCCCATCCCGGAACAATCCCCTACACCCGTTTCCGCCCCGCATAGCATTGAGGCGGAGCGTTCTGTGCTGGGCAGCATGTTGTTGGACCAGGGGGCGCTGGATCTGGCCCTGGAGCGGCTGGAACCGGTGGATTTTTATATGCCCGCCCATCAGGATATTTTTGAGTGCATCCGCGGCCTGCGGGATGGGGGCGACGCGGTAGACAGCGTCACATTGGTGGCCGAGCTGGACAGGCTGGGTAAACTCCGGGCCGTAGGGGACGCGCCCTACATTACCGAGCTGGCCCTGTATACGCCCAGCGCCGCCAATGTGGAGCAATATATCGACATTGTAGAGGAGCGCTCTGTATTGCGCCAGCTTATCCGGGCCGGGGGGCAAATCGCCAAGGACAGCCTGGACGGGGAGCGGGAGCTTGCTGAGGTGTTGAACGATGCGGAGCGCCGTATCTACGACATTTCCATGAAAAAAGCCGCGGACTCTCTCTTGCCCATTCAAAAAACCATGTACGACACCTTCGGCAAAATGGGCGAGCTGATGAACCTCAAAGGGTCCCTCACCGGGGTACCTTCCGGGTTTATCGATTTGGACTCGAAAACCTCGGGGCTGCAAAAATCCGATCTGATCATCATTGCAGCCCGGCCTTCCATGGGCAAAACCAGCTTTGCCATGAACATCGCCCAGTATGCTTCCTTCCACGCAGGGAAAAGCGTGGTGATGTTTTCCCTGGAAATGGACCGGGAGCAGCTCATCATGCGTATGTTCTGCACCGAAGCGGAGGTGGACATGCAGCGGGTAAAAACCGGAGCCGCTACCCCGGAAGAAATGATGAAAATTGCAGACCTTCTGCCTATGATGGAACAGAGCCAACTGTATATCGACGACACAGCCGGGGCTACCGTGCCGGAAATCCGCTCCAAATGCCGGCGGCATAAAGCCCGTTACGGGTTGGACATGGTGGTGATCGACTATTTGCAGCTGATGCACTCCCCGAAAAAGACGGACAGCCGCCAGCAGGAAATTTCCGAAATCACCCGTTCCCTCAAGGTGCTGGCCCGGGAGCTGGATGTGCCCATCCTGTTGTTGGCCCAGCTTTCCCGCGCACCGGAGCAGCGGCAGGATCACCGGCCCATCATGGCGGACCTGCGGGAGAGCGGCGCCATTGAGCAGGACGCGGACATCATCCTCATGCTTTACCGGGATAGCGTATACGACCCGGACGCAGACGACAGCGAGGCGGAAGTCATCATCGCCAAACACCGCAACGGCCCCACAGGCACTGTGCCGCTGGTGTGGCTGGGGCAATACACCAAATTTAAAAACAAAGCGTACGAAGGATAATCGGGGGAAAATCATATGAAGCAAAACCCATACGGGCCTGTGGCGATTGTCACCGGCGCTTCGTCCGGCATTGGGCGGGAGATCGCCTTTTTGCTGGCAGCTCAGGGCTTGCGGGTATACGGCGGCTGCCGCCGGGGCGCGCTGCCCCCTGATGTCAAACTGCAGGATCATATTCCCCAGGGCATCCCCGGGGGAGGCTTTTTCAAGCTGTTGCAGCTGGACGTAACCATAGACGAAAGCGCCAAAGCTTTTGTGGAGCAGGTGCTTAGCCAGGAAGGGGAAATCCACATTCTGGTCAACGCTGCGGGGAATGGCCTATGCGGCGCGGTGGAGGACTGTACGCCCCAGGATGGGCAGGCTCAAATGGAGGTAAACTACTTTGGGGTGCTGCGCATGTTAAACCTAGTGTTGCCCCGGATGCGTGCCCAGAAGAAGGGGTTGGTGATCAACATCGGATCTGTGGGCGGCATCTTCTCCATCCCCTTTCAAACCCTGTATTCCAGCTCCAAAGCCGCCCTTGCCATGCTCACCGAGGGCTTGCGCCTGGAACTGGCCCCCTATGGGGTAAAGGCTGCCCTCATTGAGCCTGGAGATGTAAAAACCGGTTTTACCGCAGCCAGGGCCTACACTGTCGCAGCAAAGGAAAACCCGGCCTATCAGGGCGCACTGGCCCACGCAGTAGGCCGTATGGAGCGGGACGAGCAAAATGGCATGTCGCCTTGCCAGGTAGCCCGGGCTGTGATCAAAGCCGTTTATCAGTCCAACCCGCCCGCCCGCAAAGTGGTAGGCGGCAGTTACCGGGCATTTGTGTTTCTCAAACGGATATTGCCTGGTTGGTTGGTAGAGCGGCTGTTGGCTTTGATGTATCTCAAACAATAGTCGGCTTGCCCCGGTTTACAGGGGGATGGTCAAATCCTTGTCTTTGGCATCGCCCCGTTGTCAAGCCCTCCAACTCTCAGAGGTATGGGGGAAGGGTGTCAAAGCCTTGGCTTTGACATCGCCCCGTTGTCAAGTAGTCCCCGAACCCTTAGGGGTACGGGATATGGATATTTAATACAGCAAAAGGAGAGCAACAGTATGGACACATTAGAAGCCATTTTTACCCGTAGGAGCAGGCGGGAGTTTTCTTCCGACCCAGTATCTGCCCAGCAGATGGAAGCCATTGTAAAAGCGGGGATGCACGCCCCCTCCTCCAACAACTGCCGGGCCTGGAGCATGATAACCGTTACAGACCGTAAGGTGCTCAATGCCATGGCGGACGCCGCCCAATGGTGGAAAATGCTCAAGCAAGCGCCCCTGGCCATTGTGACGGTAGCGGATTTTTCCGGCCTGGATGAAGCGGCTCAGCAGTACAATGAGGAATACCGCATTCAAAACTGCGCTGCAGCCACCGAAAACATGCTGCTTTGCGCCCATGCCCTGGGCCTGGGTGGCGTTTGGCTGGGCATTTGCCCTGAGCGGGAGCATTATGAACCGGTAAAGCAGCTGTTGGGCTTGCCTGAGCAAATGCGGCCGGTGAGCGTGATCGCGGTGGGCCATCCTACAGGCGAGCCTCGGCCCCGCACCGAGCCCTTTGAACTGGAAAAATGGCACAAAGAGGTTTGGTAATGGCAAGCAGCATTTGCGCCCTGTCCACCCCGGTGGGCGGGGCAATTGCGGTTTTACGGGCCAGCGGCCCCCTGTGCGCCCAAGCGGCCCGTTCCCTGTGCGGCAAAGATCTTGCCGCCTCCCCCCGGGTGATGGCCCATGCGCTGCTGCGCCATCATGATGTCATTTTGGACGACGCCATGGCGGTGTTTTTCCCTGGCCCCCACAGCTACACGGGAGAAGATCTGTTGGAGCTTAGCTGCCACGGCAGCCCCAAGGTAGCCCAGGATGTGTTAAACGCCTTGTTGGACCTGGGCTTCGTCCCTGCCCAGCCCGGGGAGTTTACCCGGCGCGCATTCTTAAACGGCAAGCTGGATCTTTCCCAGGCGGAAGCGGTAATGGATTTGATCAACGCCCAGGCCGCACAAAGCGCCCGGGCTGCTCTGTGCCAATTACAGGGCAAGCTGAAAGAGGATATTGTAGGTTTGGAAAACAGCCTGTTGGATTTACAAAGCGCCATCGGCGCTGCCATCGACTACCCGGAAGAGTTGGAGGAAGACGTTACTGCCGCCCTGCCCACCGGCCTGGAGCAGGCGATTGCCGCCGTTCAGGGGCTGATCCGGCAAGGCCAGTCAGGACGCCTGCTGCGCGAAGGCGTGTGCGTAGCCCTGCTAGGGCGGCCCAACGCCGGCAAATCCAGCCTGATGAACGCTCTGTTGGGCCGGGAGCGGGCCATTGTCACCTCCCAGCCCGGCACCACAAGGGACACGTTGGAGGAAAGCCTGCAATTACAGGGCATTCCCCTGCGGCTGGTGGATACGGCGGGGCTGCGCCAAACCCAGGATGAAGCGGAGCGCTTGGGGGTCAGCCGCGCCTGGGCAACTTTGGAACAGGCGGACATTGTGTTGCTGCTGCTGGACGGTTCCGTCCCGCTCACACAGGAGGATGTGTCCCTGTTGCATCAAACCAGGGGCAGATCCCGTTTCGTGCTGCAGACCAAATGCGACCTGCCCAGCTGCTGGCAGCCGGGCGACCTGCCGCTGGAGCCGGGCGAACAGGCGCTTCCCATCAGCGCGCCCCAGGGGCTGGGGCTGGACTTGCTGCAAAACGCTCTTGTGCAGCGCTGCGGAGGGGCTGCCCTTTCCTCTGTGTATGTAACCAACGCCCGCCATCTGAGCGCCCTGGGCCAGGCGCTGGATTGTCTGGCCAACGCCCAGGCGGCCCTTTCCCTTTCCGGGTTTGACTGTGCCTCCACGGATATTCAGGATGCGCTGCGCCACTTGGGCTCCATTACAGGGCGGGATGTGGATGAAGCGGTAATCGACCGTATTTTTGAAAACTTTTGCGTGGGCAAATAAGCTTTCCCGCTGCCTGCCCTGCAGCCAAGCAGGCAGCGGTTTTGCACGTGATATTCCTCCTTTTCCAGCGGCAGGCAGCATCCCTGCCGCTTTTTTGCCTGTGCCATTGAGCAGGCGGGTTTCAGGCTTTGGGAGCAAAACAATCTTTTCCTTCATTAATATATATGCTGGTCAATCAACGGATTTTATGTTATACTATTTGAGAAGACCCGAGGGGCTTTTTTTGTGTAGCGAAAAAGCCCGTATGCCTCAGGAGGCAGCATGCAGATTACCCGCTTACGGCTTTTTGACTACCGCAGCTATGCCAAGCTGGATTTTGTCCCCGCACCTGGGCTTTGCGTGCTGTCGGGAGAAAATGCCGCAGGCAAAACCAATGTGCTGGAGTCCATCTTTTTATGTGCGCTGGGGCGCAGCCACCGCACCCGCCATGACGGGGAGCTGATCCGCATGGGTCAGCCCGGCGGCTTTGTTGGGGTGGATGTGCAAAAGCGCAGCGGCTCCCACCGCATTGAATGCCGCCTCAGGCGGGAAGAACGCAAAGCCATTTCGGTAGACAGCACACCCCTTTCCCGCTCCGGGGAATTGTTGGGTTGCCTGAATGTGGTGCTGTTTTCCCCGGAGGATTTGCGTCTGGTGAAACAGGGGCCGGGAGAACGGCGGCGTTTTATGGACATGGAGCTTTCCCAGCTCCAGCCAGCTTATTACTACCGCCTGCAGCAATACAATGCTGCACTTCGCCAGCGCAACGCCCTGATCAAGGGATATTCCCACTTGGATAACGCCTTGCTGGAAGTGTGGACACAGCAGCTTTCTTCCCTGGGAGCGGAAATCATGTTGGAGAGAGCCCGTTTTTTAGAGCGGGTAGGCAAAATTGCCGCTGATACTCACCAGGCCCTGACCGGCGGCGGAGAGCAGTTGACCCTTGCCTACCATCCCGCCTTGCCTTTGCAGGAAAAAGCGGCTTTAACGGAGGCACTGTTTTCTCAGATGATGGCAGCGCTGCCCCGGGACAGCCTGCGGGGAGCAACCACCGCCGGCCCCCACCGGGATGATTTTAGCCTGCTGGTGGATGGCGCGCAGGCCCGTACCTATGCC
>JAEXFV010000178.1 GCA_023451115.1 Bacillota bacterium | reverse complement strand
GTAAAAGCTCTGCAAATGTTTTGACCTGATAATTTCCGTCCCCGCGGCTACAGATTATGATAAAATCATCCTTTACAAAATCAGACATCACCTGTCTGCATATTCCACAGGGATAAATATATTCCTCGCTGTCGCTGGCTACCGCAATGGCTTTAAACTCCCGGACCCCTTCGGACACCGCCTTATAAAAAGCCGTACGCTCAGCGCACACTGTGACGCCGAAGGATGCGCCCTCAATATTCACACCGGTAAACACCCTGTCATCTGCTGCCACCAGTGCCGCTCCCACATGAAACCCAAAGTAGGGGACATAGGCGTTTTCCTTAGCCTGCCTGGCCATCCTTACCAGCTCATCGTAACTATGCATCCACTACCTCGTCTTTCATTACCACATCCAGCACCATGGGCAGAGGGGCAATCTTTTTTTGGCCAAAGCGGTAAGCGGAAACAATTCGTTCTTTGGCCTCCGCCATTTTCTTGCTATCGTTTCCATATAAGGTGGCGATGGATTGTCCTTTTTCTACAAAGTCCCCCACCTTGGCCTTGAGCATAACTCCCACGCTGAGGTCCAGCACGTCGTCTTTGGTTTCCCGGCCGCCGCCAAGCCCCTTAATGGCGATACCGACTTCCTGACCGTCAATCGCCTGGACATAACCGGTTTGCTGCGCCAAAATCTCTTCTTCCAGGGACGCCTGGGGCAACAATTCATAATGCTGGATCACATCGGGATTTCCGCCTTGGTTTTCAATCAGTTCCCGCAATTTGGCCAGGGCTGCACCGCTTTCCAAAGCATCCACCATACGCTGGCGGCCTTCTTCAACAGATTTCACTTTCTCCGACAACGCCAACACCTGGGCTCCCAGGGAAATCGCCAGCTCGCATACATCTTTTGGCCCATTCCCTTTTAGGGTTTCGATGGCCTCGATGACCTCAATGGAGTTTCCCACTGCAAAGCCCAGCGGTTGATCCATATTGGACAATACTGCTACGGTCTTCCGCCCCAGGGATGCGCCAATTTTTACCATGGTTTTTGCCAGCTTACGGCCTTTTTCAAGATCCTTCATAAAAGCGCCGCTGCCAATTTTTACATCTAACACAATGGCATCTGCACCTGCGGCAATTTTCTTGCTCATCACACTGCTGGCAATCAGCGGAATACTTTCTACCGTGCCCGTCACATCCCGGATGGCGTATAACTTTTTATCCGCAGGTACCAAATTACCGGTTTGACAAGCGATGGCAGCGCCAATGCCATTGACTGCTTGGATCACTTCTTCCCGGGACATATTCGGATTGAATCCCGGAATAGACTCCAACTTATCGATGGTTCCGCCAGTATGCCCCAACCCTCTTCCAGACATTTTGGCAATGGGAGCGCCAGCTGCTGCAATCCACGGCACCAACAGGATAGTAGTTTTATCGCCTACGCCACCGGTGCTATGTTTATCAACTTTAATGCCGGGAATACCACTTAAATCGATCTGGTCGCCGGATTGTACCATAGCCATGGTGAAATCGGCTAGCTCACGCCAACCCATGCCCTGAAAATAGACTGCCATTGCAAAGGCTGCAATCTGATAATCCGGAATTTTACCTGCGGTAAAATTCTCAACAAAGAACTCAATTTCTTCCTTGGAGAGCTCTTTTCCATCCCGTTTTTTCATAATGATTTCATAAGCATGCATAACTTTACACTCCTATTCTGTTTGGTCTATCAGATAAGATATGGGACGCTGCTCCTGCCATATGGTGATGTAATGAATGCCATAGCGCTCAAGCAAGCTTCGTAACGAAACAAACTCCCGACAAATATCCTCCGGCTGATGGGCATCCGAGCCAACGGAAACCATACATTGCTGTTTCGCACATTGGCGTACCAGGCAATCTACCAGCTCTGGCGCGATGCGATAATCCCGTGCATTGAGTTCGATGGCAATGCCGTTTTGCCGAGCACATTGGGCCAGTTCGGCTATCAACTCTTCCAAATCCGACGGAAATTCCGTTACGCTCACCGCCATACGTACTGGATGTCCTAAGATATTACCCTGCCGCTGTTTCAGCCATTCCATTTGCTGATGCATATATTGCCGCCATTTCTCATGGCACTGCCATTGGTTAAAGCGATGCTCCCAATGAATGTCCCAACGATCCAACTCATGCACAGACCCAATTACATAATCCCAAGGCAGCTGCTTTAGGCGTTCCCACATAGCAGCTGTTTTTCCTGGCAAAATGTCCAGCTCCAGCCCCATCAGCAACTCCAGGCTGCTTTGTTTATATTTTTCAAACACCGCCAAATATTCATTGATGGAATATACCGTGCCCTCCAGAAAAAATTCCGGGAATATGCTCCTGATTTCTTCCAGCTGATACACATGCTCCGAAATTCCCAGGGTGTGCAAGCCCTGTTGCTTGCACCACCCCAGCATGTTCTCGGCTTTGCTCAGGCAAATATGCGTGTGTAAATCCACTAGCGGCATAGGGTCTCTCTCCTTAAGCTGTATGGGTTATTCTTCTACGTTGATTTTCAGTCCCTCGTAACTATAGGGAGGATAGAAAATCCCCTTTTCTGTAATGATGGCGCTTATGAGTTCCCCAGGCGTAACGTCAAACGCTGGATTTAGCACGTCGGATCCTTCAGGGGCTATCTGCTTGCCATTGATTGTGGTCACTTCCTTGGGATCGCGCTGCTCAATTACAATTTCTTTTCCAGTCTGCATGGTTAAATCCAGCGTAGAGCTGGGTGCTACCACATAGAACGGCGCGCCATAATGCTTTGCCAGGATCGCTGCTGTATACGTGCCAATTTTATTTGCAGTATCTCCATTTGCAGTAATCCGGTCAGCGCCAAGTATCACTTTGGTAATTTTCTTGTTTTCAAAGGCATAGGCCATCATGCTATCCGTCATGACCGTATAGGGGATACCTTCCTGCTTTAGTTCCCATGCAGTGAGGCGCGCGCCCTGGAACAGGGGACGTGTTTCTGCTACGCAGATGTGAATAATCTTGTGTTCTTCCTTTGCTGCATACACAAAAGCGCCGCCTGCTGTTCCATATTCCACAGAGCACAGCACGCCGTCGTTACACAGCGTAAGAATAGTATCTCCATCCTCGATAAGGGACGCAGCATATTTTGCCATTTGCCGGTTGGTAGAAACATCTTCCTCAGCAATTTTCTGCGCTGCGTTTTCCAGGGTTTTGCGATAGCTTTCCATATCCAGACTAGCCGCCTGCTGAGCCACTTTGCGCATTTTATCCAGAGACCAGAACAGGTTAACCGCCGTGGGGCGGGTGGAAGCCAACAAATCGATTGCCTCGGATACACTCTGGTGCAATTGCTTAGTATCCTGAGCCTGCAAATTACGTGCAGCCACCGCAACTGCCATGGCTGCAGACACTCCGATTGCCGGTGCACCACGGATGATGAGCTTACGAATGGCATCTGCAACGGTGAGATAATCGCTTGTAGTGATCACGTTATACTCATTTGGGATAGATGCCTGATCGATATAAGACATGGTATCGGCATTTGGCGCCAACTTTAGATTTACTAACATATTATTCCCCCACTGTAATAATTTTGTATGGCTGCATAGCTGTTATACAGCATGGATTAAAAAAATTAACACGAAATCGTGCTGCAAGGCAATCCAGTGCTTTTTGCATAAATCCAAATGCGGCAGCATTCTTCCGCATGCCCCATATTATCCCATGCTTGTTTTAACGAACCGCCGATGGCTACCACGCCATGATTTTGCATTAATACCGCATTATGCTCTTGCCCTAATGCAGACATGATGTTCTCTGCTTCCTGCTGGCTTCCGTTTTCAGCGTACGGGCTCACTGGGATGGCTCCGCCAAGATACAAAGCCGTGGGCAGTGTAACTGCCGGGACTGCATCTGTAACAACGGACGCTGCACTGGCATAAGGGGCATGGGTATGGATAATGGCCATGCAGTCCTTACGCTGCCGCATAATCAGCTTATGAAACGCCAGTGAGGAAGTTGGCCTGCCCAGACCTCCTTCCAGGCTGCCATCGGGATGAACCAAAAACAGATCTTCTTCCTGCATTTGCTGATAATCCACGCTGCTGGGTGTGATTAACATTGTGCCGTCATCGGGGTTGCGCAAGCTGATATTTCCTGATGTTCCAACCACCCATCCCGATTGGGAAAGCTGCCGCACATAACGGATCAATTCTTTTCTTAACGCTTTTGTGTCCATACTTATCCTTCCTTATTTTCAGATGTGAAATATTCTAACGCATGTTGTTCCAGGTTTCTCTGCCTGCTGATTTTAAATTTAAAGATACGGGAATTGTAATATTCCCTGGAAAACAGAACAGGCGCTCCCTGGGGATCAAAATCCGTCTGCTCGATTAACATAAGGGGACTTCCCAGGTTAACCCCCATTACCTGTGCAAATTCCTGGGTTGCAAATGTAGCGGAAAGCACCGCTTCCCCCATTACGATTTGATAGCCGCATTCTTTTTCCAGCAAAGAATACAACGAACGATTGGCCAGTTTTTCAATTTCTTTTTCTTTTAAAATGCGGGAAGGAATGGTATCGAATGACAGCACAATGCATTTGCCCTCATAATAGCGCATACGCTCAAAGCAAAACACCTTTTCCCCCTCTTTGAGCTGCAGCTTAGTTTTCTCCCGGGATAAAGGTTCCCTCTCCTGTGCCTTTGCCACCACAGTGGAAAGCGTCATCCCCGCGGCGCTCGCAGCATCGCTGAGACTGAAATCAACCTCCAACCTGCCCGAAATAAAATGCTCGGGTGTGGCTACAAAAGTGCCTACGCCATTTCTCTTCACGACCACACCATCGTTTTCCAGCAAGCGCAATGCTTCCCGCAGCGTAACGCGACTAACGCCCAATCTTTCCGCCAAGGGAATTTCAGGCCCCAGACAATCCCCTGGTTTCAACCCCTGGGATACAATCATTTCTTCAATTTCTCTTTTTACATAAGCTGCTAGGATATCGGGTTTTTGCATTTTTCTTTGCATACTCATTCTCCCATCAGGATATAGAGCTGAATAGCTGTCATACAGCTATGTTATTAGTATATACATGCTTTTTCCATTTGTCAATGCGAATCTTGCCACAAATGCTAGAAAGAATGGAATAAAACAGGAGTTGGGGCGTTGGCTCCAACTCCTGTTCGCTGCATTTTGTTATTTCGCATTAGAATGGTCACCCCAGGGGGCAACTTCATTTTGTGCTTTTGTTTACCAGTCCAGATCGGCTTTCTTCATGTAACCGTAATAGACATTACCCCGGTAGCTGTACTTCACATAAGCCCAGATGCCGTCGAAGCCCTGGATGGTTACTTCGTCATCTTCATAAAGGGTAATCACAACTTTGCTGGAAGTGCTGGTATTTTTATAAACGTCGGTATCATCCTCCAGCACATAGGCTTCAATATTTTTGCCGCTGATCCAGTAATCCTCGTCATCATCGTCATCCCACTCCAGCCAGGATGCTTTCACATAGCCGTAATAATCTTCCCTGAGGAAAGAATATTTTACATATACCCAAGTAGCGCTATAATCCAGCACCGTCACTTTTGCGCCCTTATCCAGAGTAACCACAATGCTGCTGGAAGTGCTGTTTCGATTGTACAGATCCGTATCATCATAGCGGATGTAGGCGGTGCCTATGCTGGAGGAACTGCCGGAGCCGCTCACACGGGACTCGCTGAGTTTGCTCATGGGGACATACATCACCGTATCCTGAATGAGCAACTGTGCCCACGAGGAGTTTTTGGCAGTGCACCAGACCCGTTCGCCTTTATACAGGTATCCCAACCGGTAAGCCGAGGAAGCGTTGGGAATGGAATAGGCGGCCGTGCTATCCGCTTTGCAGTAGAGATAATAGCCAGCCGTTGTCATATTCCCATTGCTGCCGGTGATGACTTTTACCCGGTCACTCTGCACATAGCCCGCCTGGCCGTCAAACTGAATTCTGGTCCAGGAGCCGGAAACGCCAGTGCGCACAGCGCTGTTGCCGGAATAGAGGTAGCCCAGGATTTTATAGCTGGTGCTGGGACCAGAGCGAACCGGAACCGAAGAAGTGGCATAGACGATGCCGGTAGTATCCTTTACGGAATATTCTTCATCCGTGAGATTATAGGAACGCACATACCCCAGGCGGGAGCCATAGCGGATGCAGGTCCAGGAACCAGAAACGCTGACCACTTCCACTTTCTGGCCCTTTTCCAGATACCCGCGGATAGAGCTGGAGGTACTGGCACGCATGTACACTTTCATGTCCGTAGTCGCATAGGCATAATTGCCGTCGGACGAGCTGGACGATCCGGATGCTGGGGTCAAATACGATTTGGACACATAAGCAACCTGGTTGCGATACACCACCTGCATCCAGGAGCCGGTGGTAACGCCGGTGCTGTATACCGTATCGTTTTTATACAAGGCGCCCACTATGCTGTAACTGGTGCCTGGGCCGGAGCGCACGTTTACCGCGGCGGTGGCCTTCATCAGCTCTTTTCCCTGCACGCTGCCAGAAGAGCTGCCGCCATAGGTTGCCAGATAAGCGCTGGAAACATAGGCTACGCCGCCGTTCCAGTTAATCATGGTCCAGTTGCCGTAAGTACCTACCTTTTCCACCACCTGACCCTTTGCCAGCTCCCCTGCTTTTGCATAGCTGGTGCTGGGGCCGGAGCGCACGTTTACCGCAGCCGTAGCCACCATGTTGCCAGAGGAAACCGCGCCGCTGCCGGAAGACGAAGTGCCCTTGAGGTAGGACAACGAGGCATAACCCTTTGCGCCGTTTGCGTAGGTAATATACGCCCAATTGCCTGTTGTGCTGTTTACCGTAACGGTTTGGCCTTTGTACAGCTCGCCCACAATGGCATATTTGGTGCCGGGGCCGGAACGTACATTCAGCGCCGTGGTAGCCTGCATGGTACTCGCTGCCAACGCAGGCGCAGCCAATAACAACATGGTGCACAGCGCCAGCATCAAAGCAAGTATTTTACGATTGCGCTTCATTGAAAACATCCCTCCTGATCTTATGGTTTATCCTAGTTAGCATAGCATTGTCCTTATGAGATGCCCCTATACTATTGATTATACCGATATGGGCTGAGGAAAGAAATGCTTTGCGGCAAAATTCATACAATCTTCACGAAAATCTGCCTAATTTTCAAAATACCGGCCAAATCTCCAAGGTTTGTACAGGGTGAAATCCGGCAATACTCACACCAAGGCTTTAAAAAACAGGATGAAAGCCCTGAAACTTCAAGATTTCAGGCACAGGAGGTACCAATCATATATGGAACAAAAAAATCAACGTTATGCTGCTTTTAAGGAAAAAGCGTCGGGGTTTCTCAAGCGCAACGGCTTCACCGTGGTGTTGGGGCTATGCGTTGCGGTGATCGGCATAGCGGCAGCAGTAACCCTGCTGCCCGTGGACGAGCCTGATCCCACGCCCCCTGCCGCCACCCCAATAGCCCAGGCAGCATCCCAGAGCCGGGATCAGGCCTTAACCCAGGCTATGGCTACCCCTACCCCCACGGCAGGCCCCTCCCCCACTCCTGCTCCTTCCGCTGCAACGCCCAAGCCGGAAACAAAGAAGGCTACAAAAGCTGCCGCGCCCCTGGAGGGCGACATTGTATGGGAATACGCGGCGGATCAACTCATTTATTCGGTAACGCTGGAACAGTGGACCACACATCCCGGCATTGACATCAGCGCAAAAGCCGGCGCAGAGGTCAAATGCGTGCTCAACGGGGAAGTGGAGCAGGTTTATGAGGACAACGCCCTGGGTACTGTGGTTCTGGTATCCCACAGCGGGGGCAAGCAGAGCCTGTATGGCAATCTGAAACCGGAAGTGCCCGTAAAAGCGGGGGATAAGGTGCAGGCCGCCCAAGTGATCGGTTATGTGGGCAGCACAGCGGTAAGCGAATGCATGCTGCCAAGCCATCTGCACTTTGGCTTCCTGGTAGACGGCAAGCCGCAAAACCCCAAGGACTATGTGCTGTTGGGAAAATAGCCTCCATACAAACCGTCCGATATAAGGCATGGTTTCATAAGGCAGTGCTATTC
>JAEXFV010000167.1 GCA_023451115.1 Bacillota bacterium | reverse complement strand
CGATATTTCAATCCACGCTCCCCGTGTGGGGAGCGACGTCAAACGATGTGTATTATACCCTATCCTTGGCGATTTCAATCCACGCTCCCCGTGTGGGGAGCGACCCTTACCAATATAGCGTTCGTTTGTTAAAAACATGCATTTCAATCCACGATCCCCGTGTGGGGAGCGACTGTTTTGCTCATGCGTATACTTGCTTGGAATAAAATTTCAATCCACGCTCCCCGTGTGGGGAGCGACCAGAGGTTTCCGATTTGGAAACAATACTGATTAATTTCAATCCACGCTCCCCGTGTGGGGAGCGACTGCCAGATATTGTAGACAGTGCCCAGAACAGCCTACATATTGATATTCTAGCATAATTCTTTGACTGCAAACAGATAATTTGTGCCCAAATTTTATTAATTTTCGTGCGAACCTACCTGGATACAATGTTTACTTACTCTTCGCACTATGCCACATCAGACAATCAATGTTCCTTCTGGTGCATAAGCTGGTTTTGCTCCATAATGCCAAATTTTTGTTTGATATCGATTACCCAACAAATAAAATCGAAGGCTGTCAGTTTGAGGATCCACGATCTGTTGCAGCGATGCCTGGAGCTTTATTAACTGTGCCTGATCCAGTAAGCACTCAAAAACCGAATTCTGCACTCTTTGACCGCGATTTACACATAGCCTGGCAACCTGCCGCAGACGCTTTTTTCCTGCATTTGTTTCTGTGCTTACGTCATATGTGATCAAAACAAGCATTGTTGCTGCCTCCTCTCATTTCCAAAATAGCGGGGGATAGGCGTCCAGGTCACCCCGCAGAAACCTGGCAAGCAGAAGGGCCTGTACATAGGGGGCCAGTCCCCATGGAATCTTTTCTTTTAAGTATGGATGCAGGAAGGTGTCTTGTTTCTTTCTCTGCCACGCAGAAAGCAGTGCCTTTCGCGCCTTGTCACTGAGGAGAACGGCTCCGTTTTCTTTTTTTTCAAAGTCACCAGAGCGAACTTCCCGGTTGTTTATCAGAGTAAGTACCAGTCGGTCTGCGAGAATACTTCGAAATTCTTCCATGAGATCCAGAGCAAGCGATGTTCGCCCTGGGCGGTCTTTGTGAAGAAAGCCAACATAAGGATCCAGCCCCACCTGATAAAGAGCTGATGCACAGCTTCCCGCAAGCAGGACATATGCAAAGGAGAGCATGGCGTTGACAGGATCAAGAGGGGGCCTACGGTTTCTTCCTGGAAAGCGGAATGCATCTTTTTCCGCTAAAATCATATCGTCAAAATGAGAAAAGTAGCGTTCCGAGGCACTACCCTCCAATCCGCGCAGGCTTTCCATATCCTGGCATATAGCCACCTTTGAAAGCTGTTCGGAAAGAACTGTACAGGATGCCCGTATAGCATTGGCATCCAGACGCAAGCCATGATCCCGAATTGCCCTTTCCAATATCCGCCGGCTGTTGTACAGTTTTCCCATTATGAAGCCGCGGGCAATCCGTACGCTGGCTACCGCATCGTCAGCGATACGGTATTGGGTTCTGCGCAGGAGAACATTGCCGCTTTCCTGCCCAACCGCAGCCGCCAGGAACCGTCCTGATTGGCTTAGAAATGATAAGCGCACGCCGTGTGCGACACAAGCGCCGATAAGGGCTGGACTGGCGCCTTTGTACCCAAAGTAGGCGATAGACTCCAGAGTGTGCAGGGGCAAACGCAGTTTTTTTTCATCATTGAGATAGACAACTACGTTTTCTCCATCCAAGGCGAGATAGGTTTCCGGCGTTGTCACATACAGAGTGTTGAGCAGCTTCTTCATATCCCATCCTCCTGCTTTTCTCCAAGCGCTCTGCTAATATAAGTATGAACTGGCAGGCTCCGCCCCAACTCCGGCAGGCAGATTTCCCGCAGCGAGCAGGAACCGCATCCCGGGCGTTTTCGAACCTTTGGAGTATGGGCGTGTTCAAATAGCCGATGCATTTCCGCCACGACATCCCGTACCCGTTTTCGCAGCTCGTCAGAGAATGCAACTGCCTCCCTCCGCCGCAGTGCATCGTGATAGATGAACCCATTGTCTATTCTGCAGCAGAGCATTTCCTCAAGGCATATACCCTGCAAACATAGTTGAGCGCTGTCCGCTTCCTGTGCTGCGCCACTGCCATGTTTATACTCCACAGGAAACGGACGCCATTTACCGTCTTGCCCATACAGAGTAATACCGGACTCGTCCCTAATGAATTCCACTGCATCACATACGCCACGTACGCCAAGGTCCACACTGGCTACAGGCATGGCGCGAACGACCAGCCGATCGCCCCTCTTTTCTTTCAGAAAGGGGTCATGAACCCGAGCATGCAGTATTTCGCCTGCCGCAGTCAAGCCGTTATCCGCCCACTGCTGCTCAATGTGGATTAGAGCCCACTGCCTCGGACAGAAAAGAAAATGTTGAATGCCGGATAGCGCAAGATAATTATCCTTACATACCCTCCATTATTTCAGGCTCAAGCCCATCAAGCGGATCAAGAATCAGGATGTAATCCTCGATACAGGAGGGTATCTCTCCAGGTGCCTTCTGCTCTACCCGAACAGAGCGATGTACCTTTGCCGAGGAATACTGGCCATCCTTACAGTCATGCTGCCACCAGTAGAGCTTGTATACTTCCATGGAGCCATCTGGCCTTGCGGCGGAAGCATCGTTCATGAACAGCGTCCGCAGACACTCTTTTACCGTATCTGCGTCTTCCTGGGTAAAGCCGGTTTTTTCTGCAAGCTGTACGTTTATGGAGCCCTTTACCTTATACAGGCCGAAACGTACAAAATGTTTTGTTCCCATCGTATCGGATGCCCGGCTTTCTCCCTTTTCCTTCTTTTCGCCATTTACACTTTTGGTGATCTGCATGTCCTCCACCTGCACTGGAGAGACGCTAACCGCTTGATGAATTGATACCGGGCCTCTCACACCTACAGACATACCCTTTGCATCCTTAAAGGCGAATACCTGTCCAAAGGAGCGCACATCCAACCATTTTCTGCATGCGGTTGCAGCATACTCCGCCCGATCTTTGATATTAGCCATTTCTTTTGAGGCGCGCTCACTGAGACTTTTACACCCATCATCGCAGCGGTCCTCAGATTGCACAAAAATTGCCTTACCCATATCCTGCATGCGGTTGCGAAGCTTACGCTTGATGCACACATCGCTCATTTCACCCAGGCCGTTATAATCCGTACGGGGGCTGTTACCATTTAAGGGATCGCCGTTGGGGTTGGCCATGTTAACAGCAAGCAATGCCACAAAATCAATTTTATTTTTCAAGATACCCATTATTACGTTCCTCCTTTATTTTTCTGTTTGCACGGTAGAATTATTGCGGTATGCTCTTTGATGGTAATAGCCCAGAATATATATGTCTTCCAATTTTGTGTTTAAATCTGTTTGGTTAGGCGACAACTTGTCGATGATTTCCTGAATTTGATTTTTATAATAGTTCAGAAGTCCCGGCTTGGTCTTTTCCAGTTTTGCAAAATAGGGCGTTAGCTTGGTTGCAAGCACTCCCCAGGCATACAGCGGCCGCTGTACAAAGACAGTCTGCATGCGAAGCGCATTTGTGTCCCTGTTGTTTTCGCCGTCATAAGTGCTGCGCTCCACCGCCTCAGCAAGAGCCAGAAGCCGGCCGAAGAGGTAGCTGCGGTTCGTATTGTTTACATCTAAAGCCATGGGATACGCCTCCTTCGTTCGATCAAAGTGATATTTTCGTATCACCGCACAGGCGGTGAATAAAAGCTGGTCCTTTATGTCGGCATATACCAGCAAGCGTGACGCTTTTTGAACGATACCCCGCTCAAGATCTAGAGGAAAGGGCGCCCTGTCTACCCGGCACGATACAAGGCGTTGCATATGCTGCTTTAGCAGCCTTTTCTCCAGTTCCATTTTTCCATTTTGGAGACTCCCCATTGCATACGTTGCCATATTGTACAGGGTTGGGGACTGTATGCCAAAGACGCCGTTTTCCGCGCAACAGCTTACTTCCCAGTCGTAAAGCCGCTGTAGGAAGTCCGAGGCCATCAGTTCGTTATAATAGGTTAATGCCAAACGTCCTGTGGTGGCTGCATCAAAGGCCGCTATTACCACACCTGCCTGAACCGGCAAGTCTTTTTTCCAGCTGTTCAATGCATCCAGCAGCCGCCTACGGTAATCGGAGGGACGTAGTGCCTTTTCTTCGCTTGCAGATTTGCGCCGCATAGCGCCTGTCACACGGGGCAGCTCTATCCCTTGCGGGTTCCAGCACAAAAATGTCCGTCCGCCGTAGACCACGCTTACGCCCTGATTGGCAGCGATCCATCGTAAGGCGTTATGGGCCTTCTGGGAAGCAGTGTAGCTTACGGTAGCTGCCTGCGAGTCATTGCAGAACCGTCCCCGGTAGGTAAATCCGCTGGTATCATTAGCAGAGATCAATTTAGCATTGCCATTGATTGGGATGATGCCCTTTGGGTGCTGCACGGCAGGCACTTCCACTAATCCCGAAACCATACAAATTGCCTGTAATCCATGCTGCCGTTGGTTTTCGTAGAAACGTTCAAAGCAATGGAGCAGTTCTGTATCCGTCCAACACGGGCCGCTTTTCTCGCCCAACCCGCTCAGTACCCACCGAACCCTTAGCTTTTCATTTGCTGGTACTCCTTTTACAAAGCTTACCAATCCTTCGCGCGACAAATCCTGTAAAATTGTCCCGCTTTCAATATAAGCCAGTATTGGTTTCAGCTTTGGATGAGAGAATTCCGATTCTGTCCATTCTTTAAGCTGTTGGATATAAGCCTGGTTCTTTTTCTTATTATATGGCGCCAGATAGCACAGCTGATCTGTCAGCGGATGTGGCGCTATCTGTGTGCTGGTACGGCCCATTGAGTTTTCCGTTACCGGTATTACAATAGCGGGCTCTGTTTTATCCACAGCCCGTGCTATGAGGAAACTCCCGTTGTAGTTGAGTGTAATCTCAAGTTCCGCATTCACGGTGGTATGCGCTATAGGAGCAAGCATCACCTGATTTTCAATTTCAGTTCCCGCGATGTGGGCGAAGCAGTCATATGTTTCTACCGCTTTTTGCAGCAACCCCATTATTCCACCTCCCCGAATTCCCGCAGGCCTATAAAGTTATTGCTTTGTTCGTCAAAGGGTTTCACATCCATTTCCCGCACTGTTTTAGCTAAGGGGCACTCCTCCGGACGCAGAAAGGTGATTACTCCGTTTTTCATGGTTGGGTACCAGAAACGGGCTGTCATCTTTCCTCGGGTATCATCGGAATAAGCCTCGTCTGCATAGGTGATGCCGTGATACATTAGCCCAAATCCCAATTCGGGTATTCCGTCGTAAGGGCCTGTGCCATCGCCAAAACAGCAGGGCTCTACATAGCCCTGGCATTCGCGGGTTCCGATGAATATATCCCGTCTGCCACCCTTTTCAATCATTCGTTTGGCGATGTTGTGATGCTTGTTTTCATTTCGGTCTGCTGTAAGCTCTGGGCGGTTTTCATTCCATTCAAAATGCGCCCGCACCTGATAGCAGCAATCCTTCAAATAGGTATAAAATGAGAGGTCGTTTCCGCCGCCATACTTAATGGGGCGTATTCCCTTTACTTCAGTCTGAATTGGTCGCATGATACGAACCGCATCGATGATCCATATCAAAGTCGGCTTCCAATACACTGAGGACAGTATTCCTTTTAGCGCTTCATACGTGGGCACCTGATAGGTGCATTTTTCACCTCCTACCCGCATCACGGGATCCGAAAACAGAGCATAGTCTCCCGTGACCTGAAACTCCACAATGTTTGCATGCTGCATGATTACACCTCCAGCAGTTCCAGTGAGTGATTTTTTTCCATCGTGAAACCGATATTCTCATCGTAATGCCCGTCCATCGTCCATACACCTGATTTGGTAAGATATAGCGCGCCCTCCTTTCGCAACGCATCCATCTGATGGGTATAGAGAGAAACGGTATACGGCTTGGCCTGTTCCAGCAGCTCCTGCAGATATCCGCCGTCGTGTTCCGCCCGGCTGCTGTGGAGATCCACTATGATTTCCTTTCCAGCATCATAGGGGACGATCACATCCGTTGTGTCTTGAGAAAAAACTTCAAACAGGGAACCCGCTAGGCGAAACGCCTGCCGAAAGTAGAAGCTTTCGCCGCTGCCGCATTCCATCCATGCGTTGCGCGCGTTGAGAGACAGCAGCGTATAAGGCTTTTGCCGCACTGGATAATCAAAATGCCCGGCTGGCATTCTCCTGTAAAGTGTGTTGTAGTAGGCGCGGATTGCTTCATCCGAATCCAGAGCGCAGCGGTATTGATGGGGATGCCGTTCAAATTCCGTAAAAAGCGCTAGGGTTGCATCTTTGCCCGACTGAATATCCGGCAGCCTTGTCAGGCTTTCTTCCCGACAAGGCACCACATAAACCGGCGCGATTTTTCCTGCCTCGCTGTTTCGGTTGCAGCGCCCCGCTGCCTGTATCACGCTATCCATTCCTGCAGCGAGACGGATCACACGCTGAAAAGAGATGTCAACGCCAGCCTCGATGACCTGGCTTGCAACGCAAAGCGTTTTTGCTCCTGGTGTTTTCAGAGAAGTTTCTATTTCCCGGAGCACGCTGCGGCGATGGGCCGTACACATAGCTGCGGACAGGGTAAAGATTTTGCCACCATAGTCAGACAGGAGCAGGTACAGGTTTGCTACCTCATCCTTTTTATTGCAGATGATCAGAAGACTGTCAATTTCTCTTAGTTCCCGTTTTGCAAACGCAGCGACCTCTTCAAGCGTTTGGCTGCCCATTGGGCATATGCTTGTCCGATGGAATGCCTCCCAAAGGGACGGATCAAAGGGGATAATATCCTTTGCTGCATGAAGCGGGTGCTCTATCCGCTCCATACAAGGCTGCGTTGCGGAGCACAACACTATGGTAGCGTGGCACAATTTCGTCAGGAAGTTGACGGCGAGGGTGAACATGGAAAGCATGTTTGCAGGCACAGTTTGTACCTCGTCAATCAGGATAATGCTGCTGCATAATGAGTGAAACCGCCGTATATTGGAGGTTCGCCCACAGAACAAGGTGTTCAATAACTGAACCAGTGTGGTGATAATGATGGGCGCATCCCAGGTTTCGGTGAGTAATTCCCGAAGATCCAAGTCCTCTTGCGTTTCCCCGGTGTTCACCAAATTGGAGTGGTGCTCTAAAATCAGGCTATCGTCCTGAATGCAGGATCGAATCACTTGAGCGTTTTGATCCAGAATGCTCAAAAGCGGAGAAACATAAAAGATTCTTTTTTTGTCATGTAGGGCGGCATGCGCCAAAGCATACCGCAGCGCTGAAAGCGTTTTTCTGGCGCCAGTAGGAATATTGAAACGGTATATGCCTCCCGGCAACACGGCGGCTTCCCGGCACCTGTCTGAAATGATGGATCTTGCACGATTGATAGGTGAATCCTGAGAAAATAAAGCGATGTGGCGTTCTGCTTTCAGCAGGCAAGCTTCCCAGAGTTGCTTCATTTCCTCCGGCGTTTTATCAGCAGGGAAACTTGCGTTGCCCATGAACTCCGCCGTGTCCCTACGGTCGCCTTCGATTACTGCGGATAGAAGCAGTCTTGCCAGCAAGCCGGAATAGAAGGCCGTTTCTTCCTCATAACGCACATCAGAAGCAGTTTCCTCCACCATATCCGTACAAATACGCTGCAGCATAGGTGTCAACTCCGCTTCGGCTGCTTGGAAACGTTGGTCAATTTCCTCTTCCGCCGCGCAACAGCGCAGATAGTTTTCTGCGGCTTCCAAGCAGCCAGCATCCGGCTTTGTCATGCGATGACGAAATCCGCTTTCTCCCTGCTCATTCACACAGTCAAACAGGCCATGGTGGGATCCAACGGCAAGGGCCAGAAGCTCACAGACAACATCTCGAAATTCCAGTTGTTCCGTATGATAGTGGTCAAGCAGAAATCGCACGCCAGCGAACGTATGGTTTACCGATCCGCGGCATACCGGTAGATTGCGCGCAGAGCGGAGGATATAATCTGCAAAAGCATCCTTTGTTTTACCCATATCGTGAAGCAATCCCGCTAGATAGCCGCTTTTCGTTAACCCTACTGACGATAATGAAGCTGCGGCATATTGCGCCGTTTTACGGCAGTGCGCTGCTACGCTTTGTATGGTTTCCCGGCCATCCGCACCTGTCCGGATATGCGCTGGATAATCACGCATAGAAGCCCTCCATCAATCATTTCAGTTCTTATATGTTTGGATTGTGCACAGCGATACACATTTTTCAACACACGCAATGAAAAAGAATACATGAGAGTGTATGTTTCCATTTGTTGAAAATAGCTGCGTTAATTTTTTCATTTGCCTCTCCTATAATCTGATGATACTAAATATATTGAACAATAATCCGGACTTTGTTATTTGTAACAAAAGAATTCTGTTGTCAAAGGTTAACCAGGTTATACGGTAGTGAAATAGAGTAAGCCAGCAAGGGGGAATATAGCTCCTGTTTTGCACTTTCAGCATTTAGCCTGTACGTTTATTTTGTTTAAAATATAGTAATTTAGTATAATAATACCATATTATGAAATAAATAACAATAATTTCCGATGAAGCCGTTCTCAATCAACTATTACGCATCGGTTATGGAAACTATTATGACTTAGAGCATGCTGGACGCTAAATTTTTGTTTGCGCGTAAATGATATAAGCTGCTGATTTATAACAATCAAGAATAGAAACCTTTGCCTACTCCTACATGGACAGGCAAAGTTCCTTTTTTTGCGCATAAAAATGATTTATGGGAGGTGATACTGCCTGACAACGTCCGATGTTTATTCCGTTACGACGGAATCCGTATCAGATAAGCCGCTCGCCAAACTTTTGGAGGAACTTTTGATTGAAACCATAGAAACAGAGCCGCCGCACCTTTGCGCGGATCGCACGTCTTCGCTATGATGATGGTGTAATCCCCACAGGTTGATTTGGCTTCAGGAAAGGAGGATCATGAAAGCAAGGTCAACCTACAAAGCGGCGCTGTATATGCG
>JAEXFV010000076.1 GCA_023451115.1 Bacillota bacterium | reverse complement strand
TGTATACCCAAACCTCCGGAGAATGCTTTCAGGTTTGCGGCCATTCTCTGGCGTTAGAAGATGGAGAAAAAGCAACCGTATTTTCCTTTACACCGACAGGGAGTAGCCCCACCAATCATAAAGGCGTTCAAATTTTGGACCTAACCCTAAATAAAGACGTTTCTTTTTATATTTATAATACCCCTAATGAACTCTGCAGGCAAATGATGGATCGCATCCGTCTTTTAGTCCGTGCACAGGTTCCAATTATACTGGAAGGGGAAGCAGGCACCGGAAAGCACGACTTGGCGTTGCTGATGCATAAAGAAATGCAGCACCTATCTCAAACGGTAATTGATGTTGACTGTTCCCAAATAGATCAAAAAGGAGTATCCTTACTTTTTGATGAACTGCTGCTTTCTAACCGCGAAGGGAATAAAGTCCCCTTACTTCTCAGGCATTTGCATGCCCTGAGCAGCGAATGCCAGGCGCAGTTTCTCTCTTATTCCCACTTATTCCCCCGCTTTCGTTTGATCGCTACTACACAGCGAAATATGGAAGAGATTTCCCGTACAAAGTTTTTCTCCAAGGATCTGTTGGATGCTTTCGGTTTTTCCTATGTATTAGGAGTCGCAATTTCATATTGGGATACCCATGTTCATTCCCGTGAAAAAATTCCTTTATAACATAATTTCAAAATTTTTAGCGTGATAAACGCTGAAAAAATCCCGGATTGGGGAAAATATAAGGAGGAATATCATGAGTATTTTTGAAGCTATTATGCTGCTTTGTTTCGGCGCTGCCTGGCCAGTTAATATTTACAAGTCATGGAAGACAGCTTCTTCCGTTGGAAAAAGCCCCGTTTTTCTGATTTTGCTGATTGTAGGGTACATTAGTGGTATTACCAATAAAATATTATATCATCCGGATATCGTACTGTACTTGTATGTACTAAATCTGATTATGATTTCTATGGATTTCGCATTATACTTCCGTAACAAGCATTTAGATCGTATACGGGCGCAAAGTGTCAATGCAGAAACAAAAATTTGATTGTAACGCGATCACCTTCAGCAACTCTCCGGGAGATCCACTCTCACAGGGGCATCTGCATAAATTTCCCCTGGCGCCACAAGGCAGTCATAAGCCAGCAGCTGTACTCCCTTTTCCCTTGCCATGCATAGCGCTTGGCCAAAAGCGGGGTGGGTAGCCAGATTAGGCCGCAACACAAAGGGCCCCTTCATTTGGATGAGAAATAAAAGGCAAGCCTGGTCCCCCTGTTTCGCGCAGGATATCAGCGTATGAATGTGTTTCACGCCCCGCTGGGTCGGCGCGTCCGGGAATAGGGCTATGCCCTTTTCCTCCAGGGTTACCCCTTTTACCTCTACCCATGTTTTCCGCCCCTGCCGCTCCATGCAAAAATCCAACCTGGAGTCGCCTCGCGTGCATTCCGCTTTGATCCGTTCAGCATCGGGAAACAATCGGGGCAACAACTCCGCAGCCACCTGATTGGGCGCCTGGCTATCCATGTTGATCAGGGTATCGCCTTTATAAACGGCAATCAGATCATATTTGGTTTTACGGGCAGGATTTTGCGCAACCGCCAGCACCACTCTAACGCCTGGCAGCAACAACTCCCGGCAGCGGCCGGTGTTTTTTACGTGGCAAACCTCCATTGTACCCTCAACCTCAACCATTGCAATAAACCGGTTTGGCCTGGCGTAGAAAACGCCGGTTTTAATTTGTCCGTATCGCATGCCGTCACAACCCCGCTTAAATTACATTTCCATGTTATTATTGTATATAATAAACCGCTTTTATAAAACCCAACCCTGCCAAAGCAAAGCTTGGCAGGGTTGGGATATATTCCAGGATACATTCAATGGTTGCGTATGTTTTTACAGACCCATCAAAGAGTTAAAGGTCTCAGACAGCTTCGCCCAGGGGATCATGCCATCGATCCAGTAGAACATGCGGGAAGCATACAGATGGATCTTCTTGGACAGTTCTTCAAACTCAGCGTAGTCCTTGCACTCCAGATAAGCGTCGCCAACCTTTACCAGCAGGTCAGCAAAATCATTCATGCCGAAGTAGATCTTGAATGCGCCGGAGGAACCCTTCATGCTGGAGGAAGCAATCTGCTTGATGGTTTCCAGGTCGCCCATCTTGTTTTTGCCCCAGGACACGAACTTATAGGCGTTGCCGCCGATGTCCTCGATGTTGCCATAAGCGCTGATCCATACGGAAAAATGCTTGCCGTTCTTCGCATTGCGCTTAAAGATGTTGTCGATTTCTGCCGGCTTGGTATCCCACAGCTTTGCGTAGCTGGCGTCCAGTTCTTTCAATACCGCATTTAACATAGCTTGCTCTCTCCTTTTCCCTTACGCGTTCACGATTTCAAAGGTGATGGGTTGCCCCTGGTTCCCCCACGCAGTGCGTGCTACCGCCTGGAAGCCAGGCAGGGAGTCTGCTTCGATCTTGGCAAAGTTCGGGCAATCTGCTACCGGGATTACGTCGCCAAAGAAGATCGCGATGGTGTGCTTCTGTGCAAAGAAGCAGATGTTACCGGGTTCCTGGTCGAATACCGGGTTTTCGTTGGCTTCGTAGAAGTAAGGTGCCGGGCACATAACTTCTTCGTTTACAACTTTTGCTGCATGCATCACGGAATGAATGGCGCCGTACTCCTTCATCTGCGCGATGGTCTTAGGAGCCTTGTCCTGCAGCAACGTGGCGTAAAATTCCTTACCGCCCACTGTGATCTTAAGTTTTTCCAAAATGATTCCCTCCTCATTATGGTGATAATTGCCTGTTAACAGGCAAACTATGTAACGTTTTCATTGGGCCGCCGCTTCAACAGGCGGCCCAGCGTTTTCGCCCTTAGCAAACCCTATTTTTTGCGGGCCAATACTTTCTTAACCTTATCAATGATGTAAGGTGCGGTAAGGCCAAAGTGATCTTTCAGATAACCCTGATCGCCAACCTCGCCAAACTCGTCCTGCACGCCCACGCGCTCCATGGGAACCGGCATATTCTCCGCCAGGATCTCTGCAACAGCGCTGCCCAAACCGCCAATGACGTTCGCGTTTTCAGCCGTAACGATAGCCCCGGTTTTTTCCGCGCTCTCCAATACACAAGCTTTGTCAATGGGCTTAATGGTGAACATGTCCACTACGCGGGCGCTGATGCCTTCCGCTTCCAAAGCCTTGGCTGCATTGAGTGCTTCTACCACTTCCATGCCGTAAGCCATAATGGTAACGTCCTTACCCTCGCGGATAACGGCGCCTTTACCAACCTGGAACTCGGAGCCCTCTTCATAGAGGCGATATACCTGCTTACGGGGCATACGCATATAAACCACACCATGGGTGTTGGCAATCTGTTTCACAATGCTCTTCACCTGCACTGCGTCGGAAGGCTCAATCACGGTAATGTGCGGCATCACACGCATGATACCCACATCCTCAAAAGGCATATGGGTGCCGCCGTTGGTAGCGGCGCTCACGCCCGCATCCATGCCAATGACCTTCACGTTTTGGCCAGCATAGGCGCAGGACAGGAAAATCTGGTCATAAATCCGGCGGGTAGCAAACACGGCAAAAGTATGCAGGAACGGAACCATGCCGGTAGCAGACAAGCCAGCGGCCACGCCGCAGGCGTTGGCTTCCTGAATACCCATGTTAAAAGCCCGCTCCGGGAACGCCTTTTCAAAGGGCTTCATGCCACAGGAGCTGCACAGGTCGCAGTTTACAGAAGCAATCTGGGAGTTCACCTTTGCTTCTTCGATCAAAGCTTCCGCATATGCGTTACGCATTTCAACGGTATCCAACACCCATTCTTTGCACAGCTTTACCATTTAAAATCACCTCCGGGATAGGTTCCCTTTGCATAACGGTCTTCAATTTCTGCAATGGCCGCATTGGTTTCCGCTTCGCCATAGAGCAGGTAGTGGTTCATTTCCTTCTCCTCAGCAAAGTTAACGCCCAAGCCTTTGATCGTATCCAGCACGATTACATGGGGCTTGCCGGTAACGTCTTTTGCTGTCTGGATCGCATCGTAAATCGCCTTTACGTCATAGCCCTTCACGGTGCGGGCGTCAAAACCAAAGGCGCGGAATTTCGCTTCAATATCCAGAGGCTCGCAAACATCTTCCAGCCTGCCATCCAGCTGTTTCTTGTTCCAGTCCACAAACAGGATGAAATGGTCCAGCTTGAAGTGGGTTGCGCTTTCGCAAGCTTCCCAAACCTGGCCTTCCTGGATCTCGCCATCGCCCACGATGCAGTAGGTGTAGCTATCCTTGCCATGAACCTTGTTTCCCATGGCGATTCCCACTGCGGTGGAAATGCCCTGGCCCAAAGAACCAGTGCTCATATCAACGCCGGGAACCAGCTTGCCATCCGCGTGGCTGGGCAGCCGGGTGCCGGGTTTATTCAGGGTTTTCAGCCAATCCATGGGGAAATAGCCCTTGAGTGCCAATGCGGCATATAAACCAGGTGCGCAATGGCCTTTGGAAAGGACCAGCCAGTCCCTGTCTTCCCACTTGGGGTTCTTGGGATCAATCTTCATTTCCCCGCCGTACAGCACGGCCAATACATCCGCGATGGAAACCGCACCGCCAATATGTCCGCCGCCGGCGCCGCACATCGCTTTGATCGCTTCGATGCGGATATCTGCACTCAGGCGCCGCATCTTTTCGAAATCTGGAATGCTCATGTGTCCCTCCTGTTGTTTATTCTATATACATATAACACTGCTATGCATCTTGCCAGTTACCCATTTGTTCGGCTATTTTACATTATAATCGTGTAAAACTGCATACAGTTTATTATATACCACCCGAAATACAAAAAGTAAATACAACGTTTCTTCAAACGGGCGGAAAAGTCATCCTCTCACGCTATAACTTTTCATTTTATCTAAGAGAAGAAGGAGCGAATGAACCTACCGCCAACGGCGATATTCTCAATCATTTGGGGAAGCTGTGCGCCATAGGTCAAATCACGCCACAGGCCCACATCGTAAGCTGCTGCTGTTCCCATGGTTACAATGGGTTCCATTACCACATTCCCGGTATAGCCGCCTTCCTTAAGCGCACCAAATATGGCAGCCCAATCCATATGGGTCTTGCCTGTGCCGGGGATCCGCCTGTTGGATTCTCCCACATGCACCTCACCCACCATATTCCGGCCAAGCGCCAAGCGGATGGCGTCTACTATGCTATCCTCTTCAATATTCATGTGGAAGGTGTCCAATAACAGCTTGATGCTGGGGCTGCCTACCATGTCCGCCAACTGCAGCCCTTCCGCTACGGTGTTGAGCAAATATTGTTCAAAGCGGTTCACCAATTCAAAGCTATAGCAAATGCCTTTATCCTCGGCAACTTTTGCAATAGGCTTAAGGGATTGGGCGCTCAGCTCCATGACCCGCAGCTTTTCATCCATGGTGAGCGGATTAACCTGCGGCCGGCCCAACCAGGCTCCATAATTGATGCCGGAAATATTGCGGATTCCCGTTTTTTCCAACTGGCCCAGCAGTTTCTGCATCATGGCAATGCCTTTTTCCCGCACAGCTGCGTCTGGCGAAGTGATGTCGTTGGATGCATTAAATCCGCCATCGCAAGAAAGGGTAATCCCCAGGTCTTCCGCCTTTGCCTTAATGCTTTACAGCTGGTCATCCGGCAAATCGTATAAATACCATGCGCCGAACTCAAAATCATCCATCCCGGTTTTTGCGGCGATCTCCATTTTTTCCATGATATCGTCAATACCGGTACCAATAAAATAGCAATAATGGATACCGACTTTCACCATTGCTATACGCCTCCCCTCATAACAGTAACACCATTTTGACCGTATCTAGTATAGCACATCTATACGTGTTAAACAACTCGAGGCCCTGTCCACTGCCATAACATCAGACTATAGCCGGCATTTTGCCTGCACCAAATCGGCAGAATTACTGTCTGCATACGATACAGAAAGCGATGCATAATTTTACGCAAAGGCTGCAAGCTTCTATGAAATTGGCGTCTAACGCCCGAGACTGATATGGGCTTTGCATCCCCCTACGAAGCTGGTATTGAAAGATCGTCAGCGACCTGAGCTAACATTCCTGACTTTCCGGGAAATGTTAATCGTCCCCGCAAAGCACACTTTGCGGGGACGATCGCTTTTCTTTTGCGGGATGGCTGCTTGCTTATCCAAGAATTTCCCTGGCTGCTTTTACAGCCCCATCCCCATTGATGCCATAATAGTTCAAAATTTCGTTGTCGCTGCCGCTGATGATATGCTCGTCCGGCAAGGCCAACATCCGCATGGCAACGGGATGGTTGCGGCATACCACTGCTGCAACGGCTTCCCCCAGCCCTCCAAAGTGCACATGCTCTTCCAGGGTAACAATCCCTTTTGTTTCCCTGGCGGCTTTGATCACTGCCGCTTCATCCAGCGGTTTTACGGTGAACATATCCAGCACCCGGGCATGGATGCCTAACCCTTCCAGCTCCTTTGCCGCCTGCATAGCATGGTAAACCATCTTGCCGCAAGCGATAATGGTAATATCGTTGCCCTCTTTGAGGGTATATGCTTTGCCAATCCGGAACGTTTCGTTGCCGGCATACACGTCTGGCACCGCGCTCCTGCCCATGCGCATATAGGCAGGACCGTTTTCGCTGGCCATGAGTTTTGTAAGGCATGCCGTCTGGTAGCCATCTGCCGGCGCAAAAATCTGCATACCGAAAAATGTACGCATGACGCCAAAATCGTTGATGGCGTAATGGGACATGCCGGAGGTGCCATAGGCCAGGCCCGCGCTCACCCCGATGAGTTTTACGTTCATTTCGGAATAACTTACATCCACCTTAACCTGCTCCACGGCACGGGCGCTTAAGAAAGCGCCAGGCGCGCACACAAAGGGAATTTTCCCCATCAATGCAAGGCCTGCGGCAACACCCACCTCGTTCTGCTCCGCAATGCCGATTTCCACAAACCGCTGGGGATATTTTTGGGCAAACGAAGCCACAGTGGTAGAGCCTCTGGCATCCGAGGTAACAGCGTAAATGGCGGGATTTTCCGCAGCAAGCTGCAAAAGTGTATCGCTAAACGCTTTTCTGCAAATAGACTCACTCATGTTCCATCAACCTCCTGCGCTCTTGTTCCAGTTCTTCCATGGCAATGGCATACTGCTCATCATCAGGCGCGCCTGCGTGCCAGGACAGCTGGTTTTCCATAAAGCTGACGCCCTTGCCTTTTGTGGTGTTGGAAAGGATCATCTTAGGCTTGCCCTTTACCTGGCGCAGGCTTTGGAATGCCTCCAGGATGGAAGCCATGTCGTTGCCATCAACATTCACCACATGGAAGCCAAAGGCCTCCCACTTATCCTGCAATGGCTCCAAGCGCATGATCTCCTCCGTAGGGCCGCTTAACTGCAGGCGGTTACGGTCGATAATGGCATACAGGTTATCCAGCCCATAGTTGCCGGCAAACATGGCCGCCTCCCAGTTGGAGCCTTCCGCCAGTTCGCCGTCTCCCATCATCACATATACGTTGGAGGACAGCCCGTCCCGTTTTTTTGCAAGCGCAGCGCCGGAAGCGATGGAAAGCCCATGCCCTAACGCGCCGGAATTGACCTCCACTCCCGGAACCCTGCGGTTGGGGTGGCCCAATAGCTCCGAGCCAAACTTGCAGAAGGTGTTGAGCATTTCATCCGCAAAAAACCCCCGGGCGCTCAGCGCGCACAGATAAGGCTCCAAAGTATGGCCCTTGCTTAAAATAAAGATATCCCGGTTGGGGTCGTCCTGTTTATCCGGGGATACGTTCATCACCTCAAAAAATAAAGCGGCAATCATATCGGTGCTGGATAGCGCGCCGCCAATGTGCCCTTTTTTCGCATCGTGCACCATTGTGAGCATCCGCTTGCGCAGCTCCACGGTCATCAGCTCTAATGCGCGAACACGCTTTTTGTCCAGCGAGCAACCTGTGTTTTCTCCCATTGTCCTTTTCCTCCTCTCCGTTTACCCTTCTCAGTCTGCCATACCAGTGCCTGATTTTATGCCCGACCCATAAACTGAATTTATATCTTGTCGGGAACTACCACTGGCATGATATCATATCTCTTTTTTCCATGCAAGCGACGAGTATACCTGTATCTACTTGCATATTTCCCGTCATTCTTTTTGAGAGAAAACGCAGCAAACACGGGGGTTTTGCCTCCAACATTGCTGCGTTTTCTTCTTTCGGCCTTATCTGATATAAATAATTTTTATATCAATATTGATCTATCATTTGCATCTGCAGGGTCATTCCGCCACTACAATCCAACGGCTACAGATCGCTATGGGATTTTTGCACCGCATCCTGCCAGCCGCGATAATGCCGCTGGCGGGTCTGCTCGTCCCATGTTGGCTCATACACATGCAGAGACTTGCTCAGCTGCGCCAAATCGTCCAGCTTATCGTAAAAGCCGCAGGCCAATCCACCGAAATACGCCATGCCTACAGCGGAAGCTTCCGGCACGTTCTCGCTGACCACCTGGATGCCCAGCAGGTCCGCCTGAAATTGCATCAACAAAGCGTTGCTGCTGGCGCCGCTGTCCGCATAGAGCCGCTCGCAGGGATACCCGGATACCTCCAGTGCGCTATCCAGCATGGCCTTTACCTGATACGCAATGCTTTCCAAGCCAGCACGGACAATATGCGCCTTTTCCGTAGCCCGCGTCATGCCTATGATGCAGGCACGCGCCTTATCGTCAAAGTATGGCGCAGCAAGCCCGGAAAAAGCCGGCACCAGATAAACGCCGCCCGTATCCGCCACGCTTGCCGCCACTGCTTCCGAGCTTTGCACATCGGGGATCATCCCCAATGCATCCACCAGCCACTTGATGGTAGCGCCGGTGCACAGGGCATTGGCGTGCCGGAGGTAGATAATTTTCCCTTTCAGCCCCCATCCGATGGTTAAACGGTCAGTAGTGGTTTTGGGGAATTCCGTACCCACGTTTACCACAATGGTGGTGCCGGTACCATAGGACGCCTTGGCGTCGCCAATGCTATACCCTCTGTGGGAGAACAGCGCAGCGCAGCTATCCCACATAGCGCCCCAAATTTCAATCCCCTCCAGCCCCTGCTCCTGAATTACCCCAAACATGGAGTCGCTGCTCATAACAGTGGGCAGCATGCTGGCATCCACGTGGAATTTTTTCATTAGCCTGGGATCCCAATCCATGGTTTTAAAATCAAACAGTTCGGTGGTACAGGCATTGTTATACTCGATGGGGTGACAAGCGCCGCCGGTTAACCGCCACACCAAATATCCTTCGTCCGTGCCCATCATGACCTCGCCGGACTTAACCCGCTCATACAGCCCTTCCACGTTCTGGAACATCCAGTTCATTTTAGCTGCAATGGAGTGCCCGTTCATTGGGGTGCCGGTAATCTTGCGGATATAATTCTGCTCCTCCTGGGTAAGCTGATCTACCGTTTCCTGGCCTCTGGCGCACTGCCAGCCCACCAGGTTGTATACCGGCTTTCCAGTCTTCCGGTCCCAAAACAGCAATACACCGGTTTGCACCGAAAGGGTCAGGCAGGCTACCTCGTTTGGGGTAGCCCCTGCTTGGGCAATTACGTCCCGTGCGATACGGCAGACTTCCTGATAAATCTCCTCCGCATCCTGTTCCACAAATCCATTCTGAGGGTAAAACAGGGAATGGGTGGTGCTGCGAGAAATCGCAACCACCCTTCCCTCCCGGTCCAAAAGCAGGGCCTTGGAGGATGTGGTTCCTTGATCAATCGACAGAACGTATTTTTTATTGCTCATTCCCTAATTTACTCCATTTCACTATTCTTTGATGGCGATTGCGCGTACTGGGCAAGCATCCACGCCTTCCATAGGCAGGATCAGCATCAATACGGTTGTACGCTGTCCTGCGATTTCTCCCAGGTTGGTCAGCGCTTCCACCACAGCAATGTTCCGGTTGAAGCAACGCATATGGTTGGGTTCGCCAGTGCCCTCGCCGGGGATTTCAATGCCAAAAGCGTCTACGCCAATGGCCTTGGGCTCAAAGGAAACCAGCCATTCCATCGCGTCTTCGGCGATGTAACGGTAATCCCGCCAACGATCCGTGCGGTGATATTGATCAAACCCGGTCCAAAGGAAAATGATATCGCCTTTTTTGATCTGGCCTTCGTAGCGCTTCACCTCTTCCAGGGTGATGGGCTCGTCCACTTCCTTACCGGTGCAATCCAGGGTAATGCAATCTCCCACCAGGTTCTCCAAGGGGTAGTTCATGCAATCCAAGCCGTTTTTATCATGGTGCCGGGGGCACTCCACGTGGGTGCCTGCATGGGAACCCATGAGAATATCGCTCATTACATACCAATCCGGGCGATTGGTGCCGCAATACACGCTACGGAAGCCAAAGTTTTCTTTATTTTGCAAAAGCTGCTGGCTCAAATCCACTACTTTGCTAAAATCCAATTTCATCGTTCTGCCTCCTCACTAGTCTTTGATAGCAATAGCCCGAACGGGGCAAGCGTCCACGCCCTCCATGGGCAGCACCAGCATAAACACAGTGGTGCGCTGGTTGGCGATTTCGCCCAAATTGGTCAGCGCTTCTACAACAGCGATGTTCCGATTGAAGCAACGCATATGGTTGGGCTCGCCGGTGCCTTCGCCGGGGATTTCAATGCCGTAGGCATCCACGCCAATGGCTTTGGGCTCAAAAGAAACCAGCCATTCCATAGCATCTTCGGCGATGTAGCGGTAATCCGTCCAACGCTCTGTCCGGTGATATTGGTCAAAACCAGTCCACAGGAAGATGATATCCCCCTTCTTGATCTGGCCTTCATAGCGTTTTACCTCTTCCAGGGTGATGGGCTCGTCCACTTCCTTGCCGGTGCAATCCAGGGTAATGCAGTCCCCCATCAGGTTTTCCAGAGGATAATGCAGGCAGTCCAGGCCGTCCTTCACATGATGGCGGGGGCACTCTACATGGGTCGCCACATGAGAACCGATAAAAATATTGGACATGACATACCACTCTCCGGTGTGCCGGTTGCCAATGTAGTCGGAATGGAAGGGGAAGTTTTCGCCCCTGCGCATTATTTTTTGGCTTAAATCAACAATTTGCTCTTTTTGAATCATTTTGATCTCCTCCGTTAAAATCCAAATAATCCTTGTTTCGCGCTATCTTATTCCTGCACCGTTTGCAGGGACAACCTTTTTTGCAGAGTTTTGTGCCAGATCCAAGCTATGCTGGCAAAGGCCAGGCAGGAAAGGGATACCAGCATCATCACCCAAAATGCATCCATATGGTCGAACATCACGCCAATGGCCAGCGTGCCCAAACTGCTGCCAATTCCTTTGGACGCCACGCTCTTTAGCGTTTGTGCCGTGCTGCTGACCCGCTCCGAGAATGTGTCGTTGACCAGCGCTACAATCGCGCACAGCATCAACGCCTCGCTGCTGCCGCCGATCAGGTGCAAAATCAGCACAACCGGCAAAGGCAACTCCCTACACAACGTCAGGGCAAAAATCCGAAAGAACAGCAGCACCAACGCAGTGGATATGCTGGCCTCTTTGCCCAGCTTTTTCAGAAAATACGGCACCAGCAGAAACATGAGCATCTGCCCCAGCATAGCAGCGGCAATCAGGGTTGCTGTGTAATTGGTGTCATATCCCATCTTGGATACATAGATGGAAGCATACGACAGCCCGCCTGAGCCCACCACGCCCCAAAACGCCATGCACCCATAAATATAGTAAGCTTTTGGGTTTTTAAATATCTGGCTCAAGGGGACCTTGTTTTTGCGCACCTCTTTTACTCTATGAGAGCTTTTCATGCACAGGCAAGTCAAGAGGCAGCCAAACATGGTGAGGATATAAATATCCATAGAGGTTAGAAAGCCATAGCTTGCAATGACTGCGCCAGCCAATACCGTACCAATACAGTACCCTACGGAACCGCCCATGCGGAAAATTCCGTAAAAGCGCATGGCATTTGGGGTGTTTTCAATGGCGATTTTGTCCGCCAAATCCGTTGCAGGGGCTGTAAAAAAGCCGTAGAGGACACAGGCAACGGCCAATTCCAGCAACCCTTGCGACACTTTGGTAAACCAGGTTGCAGCCATAGCGCCCAGTATGGTCAAAATCAGCACCAATTTCGGGCGGCCAGTCTTATCGGACAAATATCCCATAAAAAAAGACGCGATCAGCGTGATTACATACAGTGCACAGTGAATCCCGCCAATTTGTGCCCCATTCAGACCTCTGAAGTCCAAAAACAGGCTTAGGTATGGCTCAAAAAAGGAAGCCGCCCCCCAATACAGCGTAAAAAACAGGAGATACGGCGCGTTTTTCAACAGGGCCTTTGCTTTATTTTCCATAGCGCTTCTATCTAGCCTATCCTTTTTCGTCGTTTATTTGCCTATTACATGCCGAAAACGAAACCCATCCCGCGCCCAAAAAAGGGCACGGGATACATTCCAATGCAATGACATTTCAAGCGTTAGTCCTCTAAAAAGCCTTTCTTTTTCAGCCATTTTGCTGATGGGAACACGGCCCTGTCCGGATTGATGCAGCAATCCCGGAACGTGATATTCAGAGATACCAGCCCATCATACCCCAACGTTTCCAAAAGATGCAACTCGCTGTCTACATCCGCGCCGCCCATTCCCAAGATTTTGCCGCCCTTGTCGGCAAAATGCACATGGCCTACGCAGCCCTGCAAACCCTCAAACCACTCCTTCAGGGAATGTTCGTCTTCCAGAATGCCGGCAGTGTTCAGGCAAGCCTTGACATTGGGAAGGTTTACATCCTTCAAGTACTGCTGCAGGGTGGGTAAATCCCACACAAACGTGCCGGATGTTCTCCCCATGGGTTCGATAAGCAGCGTAAGCCCTAATTCCTGGGCTCTTGCGGCGATTTTTTTCACCGCAGCGATGCTGCGCTGGTAATTCTCCTCTTTGGGATCGTCCAGATACTGCCATCCGGTGCCCAGCATCATTGCCCCTGCGCCAAACTCCACCGCGTCCTCCAGGTACTCCATGATGCGGTCCATACTGGTACTCTGGATATATGCCTCGGGGGAAGCGATGTTGAGCGTATATAGATCCATCTGTTCCGGAGCAAATACAGGCATTTTTAATCCGCGGGCCTTCATCATGGCCAGGATTTCCTGCTTGCGAGCTTTGCGCTCTTGCGCGGTATAATCCGCATAGCAGTAGTGAGGCGAGGCAGCCCAGAACTCCACGTTCTGGAACCCGCAAGAAGCGACGCTTTCCAGCCCGTACTCCAGGGTATGATGCCAGTAAGGCATACTGACTACGCAAAGGGTTTCTTTGTTGATCTTCATCGCCATCACTCACTCCTTTCGTTGGAGCCCATCAGGTCGCCGCCATCAAAGTGAGGGCGCAGGTACTCGATGTTCAAGGCATAATACTTTTCCGGATCCAGCCGGTACTTGCCCGCCGCCATCTCCATGGTAATATAGCGGGTGTAATTGTATTTGCGCAGGGCGTTCAGGTGTTCATCCAGATCCTGGGTGCCGTCGCCCCACATCAGGTGGCCGTCCGGCGCGCCATCGTTAAGGTGGAAGTGATGGATGTTCTTGCCCATCACAGCAAAATAATCCTCCACCTTTTCATGGGCGGCATATACCGGCACGGTGTCTACACAGCATTTGAGGTAAGGGGAGTTGACCTCTGTGACCATGCGGTTCAGATCCTCCAGGTTGGTAGCCAGCGTGCTTTCACCAATGCGCAGGTTTTCATAGCAAAGCACCACGTCCACTTCCTTGGCGTACTCTACCAGCTGTTCCACCGAATCCTTGGAGTATTGATACCCCTCGGAATAGGGCATATCCCGGTAAGGCCGTCCAGGGCAAAGCAACATCTGATGGCAGTCAAGCTCTGCAGCCGCTGTCATAAATTTTTTGTATAGCGCAATGGTATTATCCCGCAAGCGCTTTTCTTTTGCGGCGATATTCACCGGATATACGTTTTCCTCCGGCATCATGGAGATCACCTTGAGGCCGCTGTCATGGATTTGCTTTTTCAGCCTGGGAGTCGGGTCCCCCCCATCGTAAAAATGGAAGTGCGGGCTGCAGCCATATACCTCAATGTTGCGCACGCCTAAGCGCTGCATGGAATCCAGGAAATACTGGAAGGAAAATCTAGCGTAGACCATATTGGTCGCCGCAAGCTGATCCAACAATAATTTGGACATGTGTTGCTCCTCCCCAGCGATTAATACAGGTGCTCGGCAAATACGGCCACGTTGCGTTTATCGTATTCAAAGGGATCCTGGAAATAGGAGCCCATGGTCAGCTCCTGGCTGATCAGGCCCTGATAATTGTTATCATACAGCACCTTGAGGAATTCGCTCAGATTGTGTTTGCCTTCGCCCCAAATCATGTGATAATAGGGGGTGCCGTCCTGGAAGTGGGTATGAATGATGTTTTCGCTGCCGAAAACGTCAAACCACTGCTGCAGGGTTTCCCCGGCAACGCCCATAGCGCAGGTGTCGATCATCGCCTTGAAGTAGGGGTGATCCACCATGTCAAAGAGGGTTTTGATATCCTCTACTTTGTAGCCGATCAGGGATTCCTGGGGGCGCAGGGATTCGCACGCCAGATACACGCCGTATTCCTTGCCCACTTCGCACAGGCGATGGTGCATGTCTGCTGCACGCTTGAGGCCCTCTTCCTTGGATTCGTTCCAGTAGCCCCAGCCGGAGTTTACCTGGAGAATATGAGAACCCAGCTCTGCGGCCAGGCGGATGCCATTGGCGAAGAAGTTAAAGGTGTTCTTCTGGTACTCCTTCCCCTTCACCGCAAACTGATACTGGAAGCCGCAGCTCTCGGCGGAAACAGCACCCACCTTGAGTCCGTGGTCTTTGAGCATTTTGCGCACTTGCGTGGTGTCCTGGATGCCGTTGTGATCGATAAACAAGCCCTGGTGGCCTGCAATCAGCTCAACGTTTGTGACTTCCAGCTTTTCCATGCACTCGCAGAAGTATTCCAAAGTATGCAGCACAGCATAATGGATATTGAAATTGCAAAACCGGTCTTTGCTGAAGTATTTCATAACTATTCTGCTCCTTTCCCTTAGTCGGCCAGGTAGGGGGCAAACGCCGCCATGTTCTTCCGGTCAACAACCACAGGATTGAACCAATAATTCTCCGGCACAAAATCCTGGCCAATATAGCCCTTCTCGTCGTCCACCAGCGCAGGATCGAATACCATGCCGCGGACGTTCAGGTTCTGGCCCAGATATCCCTGATAGTCGTTGTCGTTCAGCACCTGGATATAATCGTCCAACGGATGCAGGCCCTCGCCCCATACCAGGTGGCCATAGGGGCGGCCGTCGGTAAAGTGAATATGGACGATGTCCTTGCCCAATGAAGCAAACCACTCTTCCATGGTTTCATAGGCAACGCTCATGGAGCAAACGTCCAGCGTGGCTTTTACATTGGGATGACTGACCGCGTCCAATACCCGCTTGAGCTCAGCCAGTGTGTTGATGGTAACGGAAGCTTCGGGGCACATGGTTTCCACCGCCAAGGTGACGCCGTTATCCGCGGCAACAGGAGCCAGCTTGCGCAGGGATGCTACCGCACGTTCAAAAGCATAGCGGGGATCCCGGTCCTTCGCGCCGCCGGCGCAGTTGATGGGCATAACCTTAGCGCCCATTTTGCCAGCAGCCTCAATGCCGTTGGCAAAGTACTTGAGCGCTTTTTCATAGACCGCATCGTCCCATCCGCACAGTGTGAAGGGGTAGCCCGCGCTCTCAGGGGTAAACGCTACCACCTGCAAGCCGTGGTCTTCCACCATTTTCTTCACTTGCGCACAATCTTCATATCCGTCATATCCCAGCAGGAAATGCGGCGCGCCGCACCACATCTCAATGCTTTTCATGCCCAGATCTTGCTGGGCTTTGAGAAAGTATTCAAACGGGAACAGCCGGTAATGGATGTTCATCGCAGCGATCTGCTCTCTGCGTAACTGTGGCATCTCGTAATCCCTCCAAATGAATTAAATTTGTGTATCAAGCATACTGCAAAATTATTTTACCTGAAACTGAATTGGTTTGCCCCTAAATCTGTAAATTTAGAAACAGGTGACCAAAGGGGAGCTTTTCCATTGCTCCTCGTGAAGCCCCAGCGCTCAAAAAAGGCATGGCGCTTGCCCCTGCCAGCCGGCACGGCCAAGCGCGTTTCCTTTCATTAACCGTTTGTGACTTCATCCAGGCGGTGCATGAGAGCCTTATTGTTTTGATACAGCTCGTCATACAATTCCGCCAGGGGTGCATAACGCTTATGGTTCTCCATGTTGGGCGCAATGATGGTATTCTTGGGAATAGCCTTCTTCAACGCCGCAAAATCCTTCAATGCCCCACAGCCAATGGCAGCCATCATGGCGTCGCCGTAGCTGGCGGACTGGAAGTCCCGGGTCAGTTCCACCGGCACGCCGGTAATATCCGCTACCGCCTGCATCCAGGCCTGGTTCTTGGTGCCGCCCCCTGCCACGATGATAGAGTTTACCGGCAGTCCTTTCCCCTGGAAAAGTTTAACGTGCTGATATACCGTGTATCCCACTGCTTCCAGGGCAGCCCTGTTGATATGGGCCCGGGTATGCTTACCCGTTAAGCCAAACAACACGCCTTTTGCCTTGGGATCGTGGATGGGGCTGCGCTCGCCATACAGATAAGGCAGCATGATCAGGCCATCAGAGCCCGCCGGCACTTGCGCCGCATCCTGCGCCATCACGCCATAGGCGTTGGGTCCCCCATGTTTCTCCGCTTCCAGGGCATCGAAATAGAAGTTATCCCGCACCCAGCGGGTCAATGTGCCAGCTGCGTTTGTGCCGCCGCCAATGCAGAAGGTGTTGGGCACTGTGAACAGGCTGATATGCAGCTTGGGATCCTCCACCATATGATCCATGCAATAGTAGAAGAACAGAGAAGAGCCAAACTGGAACAGCACGTTGCCTGGCTCCACCAAACCACCGCTAATGGACTCCGCGGTGGAATCCCCCGTTCCCACAATCACAGGAGTGCCTTCAGCAAGGCCGGTTTCCTTGGCTGCCTTTGCGGTTACGTAGCCCGCGATATCCGTTACCAAAGCGCACTGGGCAACCTGATCCGGGCGGCAGAACAAGGCGCACTCCTTCTCATTTACCGTGCCATCTGCATTGTAAATGGGTATAAAGGAAGACTTCCCCAAAAAGTGGTCGATCTTATATTCCCCTGTCAGCTTGGCCACCATGAAGGAGGAACCCGTGAGGAACTTATACGTTTTCGCGTACACTTCCGGCTCGTTGTTTTTGATCCACAAAATCTTCAGCGCCACATCGTCAGAGCACAGAGGGTGGCCGAACATCTCCTGGATCTTTTCTTCGCCATAGTATTCGTTCAGATACTCAATTTCCTTTTCCGCTCTAGCATCAATCCCATAGAGGATGGCCTTGCGCAAGGGGTGGCATTCTTCATCCACCGCTACGCAGTCGCACCCCAGGGTGCTGGCGCCCACGCAGGCAATCTGCTTTGGGTCAATGCCAGTCTTCTGGATCAAGGCGTTGGAAATGATACAATAGTCCTTCCACCAAACCTCTTCCGCATCATGTTCAAAGTGGTTGGGTTTGGGGTTCTCCATGCCATGAGGGGTAGCATGGGTAGCCACCACCTCAAAATTATCATCTACCAGCACGCCTTTGGATTCAAACGTGCCGATATCAATGCCTAAAAAATATTTTTTCATAGCCGCCAAGTCTCCGTATCTTCTGCGTTACAGGGAGGCGCGGATTTCCTTCATGACATCCATAAAGGCTTTGACACGCTCTACATCCACGCGAGTATACCAGAACTTGCCGTTTTCCTTAAAGGAAGTGCCGATGCAAGCGCCGTCCGCAATCTTCATCTTATCCTTTACGTTGTCAATGGTCACGCCGGTGTTGCAGAAAATCGGTACTTCTCCCGCCGCCTTCTTGACCTTTGCCAACAGCTCGGAGCTGGTTTCCCCGCCGGAACTGGCGCCAGAAACGCACAGGGCATCCACGTTGGTCTGGAACACAATGGCCTTGGTAACCGTTTCGATGTCCCGGTCTACCAGATAACGGTCGCTTTCCGGGTTAACCTTGTAGAACAACTTCAGGTCTTTCAGTCCCAGCTCATATTTGCGGCGCACAGCCTTACGATTGTTGGGGAGATTGACGCCATACTCGCCCATATAAGCGCCGGTAAACGCACTGCGCACAAATTTTGCGCCGGTTGCGGAAGCCAAATCAATGGCAGCTGCTCCGTTCAAAATAATATTTACGCCATAGGGAACTTTAAACTCGTTTTTCAGCCGGCCCACCAGATAAGCCATTGCCGCTACGGTAGAATACTCGGTTTCAGCGGAATAGGGCATGCTGAACTCATTGGCTACCAGAACGCCGTCTACGCCGCCTGCCTGCAGGGCCATGAGATCTTCGTGGGCATGTTCGAACACCTGCTCCATGCAGCCGCAGTAAGCAGGATCGCCGGGCAAAGGATCCAAGTGCAGCAGGGCAATAATAGGCTTTTTTACGCCAAACATTTCATCGGTCCACATGAAATACTTCCTCCTTCATTCTATGTTTCACTCCCAGAAAATCCGGGAGTTTGCATCATAAGCCATTTTCCAAAGCCAAAGCTTTTATAACGGGACAGTTCGCTCCTATGATATCGTTTCGTTACGTCAAGAAAGAGCTTGCCTATATCCATAGGCAAGGCTCTTTCTCAGTTGTAGTTATTTATTGAGATACTCAATCACGTTGGTGATCTGCTCAGCAAAGGAGCCGCCAAACTTATGATTGTACAGCGCGCCGCCCATGGTGAACATTTCAACGCCATTCTCCTTGAGCGCGTCCAGACGGGCATAATCGTTTACGCTGCCGGTAGCGCACTTATGGCACTTGACAGCCGCCATTACAGCGCGCAGCAGCTCGTTGGGATCGCCGTCTACATAACGGTAAGCGGAGAGCTTAAATCCGTATACGCCCTTTGCTTCCAACTCTTTGGCTTCCGCCACGATCTCATCAATGGTGCCGGTGAGGTTGTGGTTTACATGTTTGCCCAGGGAAGGCATGTAGCGCACGCCGCCTTCATCGCAAACCGCCTGAATTTCAGGAGTATACTTGGTGTGGAGAATGTAATCCGCCTTAATTCTCGCAGCGAATCGAACGGATTCCATGATCTCTTCCGGCGTTTCCTTTACAATTTCCAGGAAGGTGGTCTTACCCGCGTCCTTCATGTGCTTGTGGAGATCCTCCAACGCATCGTAGGGAATGCCAACATCCTTAAAACCCCAGTAATTTGCAGGAGCATTCTTGGCGCCTTCAAACAACTCCACCGCATCCGGTGTGGTCAGGTCGTTGTTGGTCAGCATCACGATCATCTGAGGGACAACTTTCATTTTGATTTTCCTCCGTAAAATTTTATCGCCAATACCCTGGCGTAGGGAACAAAATGGTTTGGCCCTGCCAGCCGCCAATTTAGGGGCGAGGTATAACCTTAGCAAAGGCCCAATCAAAAGCTCCAAACGCAAAATGTCGGGAGTTTGAAAGGAAAGCGGCCCCGTGTTTGTGAGCCGCTTTCTCCATAACACGGTGTAAGTAAGAAATTAAGCGCCCAAATACGCCTTTCGAACTTCATCGTTACTCATCAGGTCTTTTGCATCTCCATGCAATTTGATATTGCCTGTTTCCAGCACATATCCCCGGTTAGCTATCTTCAACGCCATGTTTGCATTCTGTTCTACCAGCAAGATGGTAACGCCCTGCTTATTAATGTCCTGAATAAGCTCAAAGATCATAGCAACCAGGTTAGGCGCCAAACCCATGGAAGGCTCATCCAGCATCAGCAGCTTGGGGTTGCTCATCAGGGATCGGCCGATGGCTAGCATCTGCTGCTCGCCGCCGGACAGGGTGCCTGCAGGCTGGTTCACACGCTCTTTCAAACGTGGGAACAACTTGTATACCCGCTCAAAGTTCGCCTTTACTTCATTGGCGTCTTTGCGAGTAAACGCCCCTGTTTTCAGATTATCGTGAACGGAAAGCCCAGGAAATACCTCACGGCCTTCCGGCGTAAGCACGATACCCAGCTTTACAATCTGCGCGGGAGACATCGTCCGAAGGTCTTTGCCTTCAAAGGTGATCTTGCTGCCGGGAGCGGATTTTTGCAGGCCGGTAATGGACATCAGCGTCGTGCTTTTTCCAGCGCCGTTGCTGCCGATCAGGGTAACGATTTCGCCTTCGTTTACCTGAAGGTCAATGCCCTTAAGCGCATGAATACTTCCGTAATAAGAATTTAGCCCAGTAATTTCAAGCATCATTTTCGCTGGCACCTCCACCCAAATATGCCTCGATAACCCGCGGGTTCTTGGCGATTTCTTCCGGCTTGCCCGTAGCAATCAGCTTGCCAAAGTCAAGCACATAGATCCGATCCGATACGTTCATTACCACGTTCATATCGTGCTCGATCATCAGAATGGTGAACCCCTTCTTGAGCAAAGAACGGATGAATATCATCAACTGTTCGGATTCTGCAGGGTTCATACCGGCAGCCGGCTCGTCCAGCAACAACAGCTTTGCGCCAGTGGCGATGGCACGGGCAATTTCCAACCTGCGCTGCTCACCATAGGGCAAGCTGTCCGCATAACGGTCCCGCATTCCGCCCAGGCCGATGTCTTCCAGAACATCAATAGCCTTCTGAGTCGCTTCTACTTCGCCCTTTTTAAACTTAGGGGTACGGAAAAGCATATCCCAGAAATTATAATCGGTTTTAATGTGATGGCCAACCATAACGTTTTCAATCACGCGCATGCTGCGATACAAACGCAGGTTCTGGAAGGTACGGCTCATGCCCAATTCAACGATCTGCTGGGGGGTTTTCCCTTTCAGAGATACGCCGTTAAAGGTACGCTCGCCTTCCGCGCTGCCATACAAACCGGTCAACACGTTAAACACGGTGGTTTTGCCTGCGCCGTTAGGGCCAATGAGGCTAACCAGCTCGCCTTCATTTACTTCAAAGTCCACGTTGTCTACAGCCGTGAGGCCGCCAAACCGCATGGTAAGGCCTTTTACTTCAAGCAGTGCCATATTATTTGTCCCCCACTTTGTCTAATACGATTCCCTTAGGAAGCTTATACGGTTTTTTGCTCTTGCCGCCAAACATGCCATCGGGTTTGAAGCGCATCATAAAGATCAGGATGGCGCCGTATACGACGAAACGGTAATCAGCCATAAAGCGCAGAACCTCGGGGAAGGCCATCAGGATGAAGGCGGACACAATCATGCCGCCAATAGAACCGCGGCCGCCTACCAGCACAACGCAGAGGATCAAAGTGGACATATCCGCGCTGAACGTATAAGGGTCGATATAGCCCTGCATGCTGGTGTAGAAAGCACCGATCAGGCCTGCCAGCATAGCGCCGATAACAAACGCTAAAATCTTGTATTTGTTGGTGTCGATGCCCATCAAGACAACCGCCAACTCATCATCGCTGATGGCGCGCAAAGCGCGGCCCATCTTGGAATACTTAACGGCATAAACAACCAGCACGGACAGCACCAGGATTGCCAGCGCCAGGTAATACAGGCCGTTGTTTTTAATCGCTAATTCAATGCCGAAAAAGTTTGGTGCCGGGATGTTTTTAATACCCAGAGCGCCATTGGTAACATCCTTCCAGTTGATGGTAACCATCTTTACCACTTCCGCAAAACCGGAGGTAACCATAACCAGGTATGCGCCGGACAGCCGCATGGTGGGTAAGCCCAGCAAGAGGCCACATAGGCCTGCGCCAATGGCTGCCACGGGCGCCGCTGCAAAGAAGTCCCAGCCATAGTTCTTGGTAAGAACCGCGCCAATATACGCGCCCACTGCGAAAAACGCAGCATGGCCCATGGAAATCTGGCCAGCCAAACCGGTTACCAGGTTCAATCCCAAGCCCAGCACGGCATACACCATGATGATGATGCCTACGCGGCTATAGTAGTTTCCAAGGCCCAACTGGGGAAAGATGATGGCCACTACCAGCGCCAGCAAAGCACCGTAGCGCACGCCATACTTGTCCATAAAAGACCGAAAGCCTGTCGTTTTGCTATTAGACATGTTAAACCTCTCCTCCCACTAGACCTTAACGATCTCTTTTTTGCCAAACAAGCCGTTAGGCCGGAAGATCAATACCAGGATCAGGATAACGAACGCAATTGCGTCACGATAGCCGCCACCCAGCAGGGCCGTTACATAGGTTTCCGCCAGACCAACGATCAGGCCACCGATTACGGAACCGGGCAGATGGCCGATACCGCCCAACACCGCCGCTGCAAACGCTTTATTACCTACTACAACACCCATGGTGGGATAAACCATCATATAATACCCTGCAATCAGGAAACCGGCGATGGCAGCGTACACGCCGCTGATGAAGAAGGTAATGGAGATTACGTTGCGCACGTTGATGCCCATCAGGTTGGCCGCCCTAGCATTCTGCTGCGTTGCACGCATGGACATGCCCAGTTTGGTTTTATACACGATGAACATCAAAACCAATAACAGAATCAGAGATATAATGAGCAAATACACCTGACCCGCCTGTACCTGGCGGCCAAAGATATTGAAGAAGCCGGAACCGAAAATGTCAGGAAACTGTTTGCGCCCGCTTCCCAGGAAGGCAATCATGAGGTTCTGCACCACATAGTTAAACCCTACCGCCGTAATCAGGCTCATGATGCCACTACCCTGTTTGGTACGCAAGGGAGCAAGCAGAAAATAGTCAAACGCCATCGCAACAATACCGGTGAGGATAACCGCTGCTACCAGCGCCCAGCCAATGCCGAAATTGAGCGAAATAAATACCAACAGTATATTAGCGCCAAATGCGTACAGGGACGCGTGCGCTAAGTTAAGGATACGCAATATTCCAAAAACCAGGGAATAGCCAACCGCAACCAATGCGTAGACAATTCCCACGGATAACCCGTTCACTGTTTGATCGAAGAACATGATTTCTCCTCCATTATGCACCTGAGCGGTGTATCAGACACAGCCGTAATATGGAAAAGGGTAAAGCAATGCGGCGAAAAAGCAGCCTTTACATTGCTTTACCCAAAGCATTATAAGTTAATAGACTGACTTACTTTCAAACGCTTTCTATACAAACCATGTATAGTTGAGTAAAGGTTCTGGTAATCAGTGATACCTTACGCTGCAAAGCTATCGCTAGCCATGAACTCGTCCCAAGAAGCAAACAGCAGGTTGGGGATTTCTACAAACGCGCCATCCTTAACTTCGAAGATAACCTGGGGCTTAATGCACTCGTGGGTTTCGCCAAAGATGCAGCTGCCGGTTACGCCTTCATAAGCGGTGGTGTACATGCTCTTCATGATGGCTTCGCGATCAACGGAGTTGGTGACCTTGATGGCATTGATGATCATCATGGTGGCGTCATAGGTCAGAGAACCGATGTGGTTAGGCATGATGCCGCCGGTGGATTCTTCAAACTCAGCAACGAACTTCTGTACTACAGGATCCGCACTGTCAGCATTGAACAGGGAGGGGAAGATAACGCCTTCCACAGCCTCGCCGCCTACGCTGATCAGGTTCTGGTCGTAGATGTTACCAACGCCGCACATTTTGATCTCGGAACCAGTCTTACGC
>JAEXFV010000026.1 GCA_023451115.1 Bacillota bacterium | reverse complement strand
ACTTTCCACCCCTTTTCAGCTTTGCGCGGCACTGCTCTTAAAATGCTCCTTGACAAAGAAAGCCCGGTGGGAGGCCACCGGCGCAGCATAAGGCAAGCGGATACGTTCCGTCTGTTCCGAGCCACGCGGCGGGTGCGCCATGATGCTTTTCCCGCAGGGAAAAGCGGAGCGACCACCACCCACGCCGTAAAGCAAGCGTAGCGGCTTGCTGGCGACGACGCGCAGACGGGTTGAAGATACTCTCGCATTGAACGCCCACAAAGCATTGTGCGACGCACCCATAAATATGGGCCGGGGTGAAACTCCCGTGGAGCTGCGCCCGAAGGAAGTGCCCTTGGGGTATGCTAACAGCCGTCCGTTTTTTGCCTATTTTGAATATCCACCTTTTGAGCCAAACCATGAAAGGGGGTATTTCTATGGCGAAAAAGGAAACGACCAGCGCCGCCCCCGTTCTCCCTATGCTGAAAACGGTTGAGCAAATGAGCCGTATTTCCGGCATTGGAGAAAACAAGCTCCGTGAACTGATGGAGCGCGGAGAACTGGAATACATACAGAACGGCAACCGGCCATTGATTGCCGACGCCGCAATCTGGAAATGGTACGAGCAAGCCAAAGTAGCAGCGTCCCCCTCTGCGGAAAGCGAGGGATAACGTATGGCCGTATCATCAAGACAGGTAAAAAACAAGCGCGACGGCAACGGCGTTTTGACCGGCAAGCCCGGAACTGTCTACGATGTAAATATCAAGTACAACGCGCCGGACGGCAGAAAAAGCTACATGAAGCGCGGCTTTGCCACCAAGAAAGAAGCCACGCAGCATGAGGCCGAAATGAAAACTAAGCTGCTAAACCCGACCTACACGCCAGTCATGTCCTCGCAGGGGAAGCAGACGGTTAAGGAGTATATGGAGGACTGGATAGAAACCCATGGCAAAGCCAATTTGCGTCCAAGCACCTTTGCAAGCTATCAAGGCTGGATTAAGAACCACATCGTCCCCAACATAGGCCATGTTCAGCTCAACCAGCTTTCCCCGGCCATGCTGGACAAGCTCTTTCAGCAGCTTTTTGATAAAGGCCTTTCAAACAGCAGCGTCAAATACACGCAGCGTATTTTGAGCGTGGCATTGGAAGCTGCACGGAAATATCACTACATCGAAACAAACCCCGCCCGCGACATCATCACCAAGTTCGGAAAGCAGGGTAAGACGCCCGACCCGTACACCATCGAACAGATGCAGGAGTTTATGAGCAAGGTCATCGGCACAGAATGGGAAATGCCGGTCATGCTGGCTGGAATGTATGGCTTGCGTTTGAGTGAAATCCTCGGTTTGCGCTGGAAGAACGTCGATTTTCAAAACAACACTTTCGGCGTAGTGGAGCAGTTACCTTTCAATCTCCCGGCTGGAACAAAGGAAGTCGCAGAAATGGCACCGACGAAATCCAATGACCGCATCCTGCCCATCACAGATCAGACGCGGCTTTACTTTGAACAGCAGCTTGCTTTGCAGGAGCGCCGCCAGGAGCTGACCGTCGCATCGGGAGCGCCTTATTATGATAACGATTTGGTAGTTGCCAAACCGGACGGCGCACCATTCCGGCGTGATGCGGTATCAACCGCTTTCGGCCAGCTTATCCGGCATCTTGAATTGCCGCACTTGCGTTTCCACGATTTGAGGCACACGGCGGCCACCAATATGCACCAGCTCACCGGCGACTTTTATACTGTCGGTGAGATTTTGGGGCATACGCTGAAAGGCATCGGTATGTCGCTGGGTATCTCGACCAACTTTGACGCGGTGACGGCGCAGTATGTCGATGTTCGCCTTGACCGAAAAAAGACGGTGCTGGAAACCTACCACAAGGCGCTGCATCCACAAAAGGAAGCAGCGGCAGCTACAACCACGGCACCGGTAGCAAAGAAACCCGGTAAAAAGAAAAGCAGCGAAATGGAGCTTTAGGGACGTATCTTCTTAAAGCTCCACGCTGCTTTTTATAGTGTTTTAGGGAATCCGGGCACCATTAGGGCACCACAACATACATTTTCAATGTATATTACGAATGGCAACTTTTTCGTATAAGGAGGTCAGGCACCACAAATCAAGGCACCAAGGGCACCATTCAGCAGGAAACGGCAGAAGTGAGCACCACGGCAGAATAGAGAAAACCCCCGAAAACGTAGTGTTTTCAGGGGTTTGTGGCGGAGCGGGTGGGATTCGAACCCACGGACGGTTGCCCGTCAACTGATTTCGAGTCAGTCCCGTTATGACCACTTCGATACCGCTCCATGTTCGATTTATAGAATAAACGGAGACTCTCTATTCACTATAACATGATTTCGAGTCAGCCCCGTTGTGACCACTTCGATACCGCTCCCTGTGCAATTATGAAAACAAACGATAGCACGGCACACTTGCTGGATGCCCTTCACCGCCGGATACCGAACAAAATGATACCATAGGCTGGAGGCAAAAGCAATATAAAGCCTTTCAGGAATTTTAGTACTCCTATTAAAACCGGATTTTAATCCAGGATTTTTGTCGCTTATGGTGAAAGTTGGCGGAGTGCTTGAGTATCCCTCCTGGATGGAGTATACTGCCTTGCAAGGGTGGAAGGAGGCGGCGCAATGGGGCGCAAACCCAGGAAATGGATTTTTCTTACAATATCTGCGCGCAGAGCTGCGTTGTATGTTGCTGCAGGAGCGGCTTTGTTGATGATAGCGGCTTTTGTGCTGCCAGGGCTGTTGGGCAACGGGAGCACTGCGGAAGAAAACACTGCCCCTCCGTTGCAAAACACGCCCAAGCAGTCCATTGCGGTAGAGGTAATACGGCCTAAGCAAACGCAGCCTACTCCGGTTGCTTTGCCGGATCCCCTGCGGGCGGAAAATGGGGCTTACACCATTGCATGGATTACGGACACCCAGCACTATAGCCGGGAATATCCGGAAACATTCTATGCGATGACCCGCTTCTTGCAGGACAACCGGAACCGGATGAACCTGGGCTATGTGGCGCACACCGGGGATCTGGTGCACCATTATGATGATGAAGCGCAATGGGATGTTGCCGTGAGAGCCATGCAGACCATAGCGGATATCCCCGGAGGGGTACTGGCGGGCAACCATGACGTGGGTACCAGCAGGGGGGATTTTACCTATTATAAAAAGTATTTTGGCGAGGCCAGCCAAAGTTCACGGGCCTGCTATGGCGAATCCTATCAGGACAACCGCTGCCATTATGATCTGGTGCAGTTAGGGGATACGAAGTATCTTTTTGTTTATGCGAGCTATGAGCCTGACGGGGATTGTATCCACTGGGTCAACGAAACGCTGGCTCGGTATCCGGAGCGGATAGGCGTGCTATGCGTTCACGATTATTTTAAAAACGACCTGACCTTAAGCGACAGCGGAAAAGCATTGTACAAAAAAGTGGTTCGCAGCAATCCCAACCTGTATTTGGTGCTGTGCGGCCATCGATACCAGGTGGGCTATGTGGAGGATACTTTTGATGACGATGGGGACGGCAACGTCGAACGCCGGGTATACCAGATCATGGCCAATTATCAGGCGGCAGGGGATGTGGGGGGATCTGGATACCTTAGGCTAATGCAGGTGGATGAAACGGCTGGCGTAATTCGGAATTATACCTATTCTCCTGTGTTGGACGACTATACCTATTTCGATCAGCCGGAGGCGCTGGAGGAAAAATACGCCTCGGATCCGTCACAGGAAGAATTTATTCTGCCAATCCCATGGAGATAACGGAGCGGATTAGGGGGAAATCCCCGTTATTTGGGCAAAAAACAATTGACAGGCTTTCCGCTTTATGATAGATTAGTGAAGGTGTCCCGCGAATGGGGCTTGATTTTGATGGTTGCGGTTCGGGCAGTAACATCTGTCCTCCGTGTCTATTTCCAGGGAGGTAAAAGAAGATGCGCGTGAAGATTACATTGGCTTGCACCGAGTGCAAACAGAGGAACTACAATACCTTTAAAAACAAGAAAAACGATCCTGATCGGCTGGAGTTCAACAAATATTGCCGCTTCTGCCGTAAGCACACGATCCACAGAGAGGCCAAATAGCCTGTCGCTGGATTAAAATCTACCGTATTGGGGAGAATTGTGATGGCAAATACTGAGAAGAAGGCAAGCAAGCCGAAGAAGGAACGGCGGTTTCATCCCATCCGTTACTTTAAAGAGGTTATCGCCGAGCTCAAAAAATTGACTTGGCCTACCAAGAAGGATTTGATTTCCCAGACGGGCGCTGTATTGGCGTTCGTTATCGGCATGGCGATTGTGATCGGCCTGCTGGATTTCCTGTTCTCGTCTGGCGTACAACTGCTCGCCTCCATTGGCGCGTAATGTTGAATGCCTGCCGCGCGCATTGCTTTTAGAAAGGGGGCCGGAACGATATGAGTGAAGATGCAAAATGGTATGTGGTGCATACCTATTCCGGCTATGAGAACAAAGTAAAAGAAGATTTGGAGAAATCCGTGGAAAACATGAGCTTGCAGGAGCAAATCCTGGAAGTGAAATATCCCACGGAGGAAACCATCGAAATCGACAAAAACGGCAAGAAAAAGACTACCTTGCGCAAAGTGTATCCTGGTTATGTCATGGTGAAAATGCTGATGAACGACAAAACCTGGTATGTAGTGCGCAATACCCGGGGTGTAACCGGGTTTGTAGGCCCAGGATCCAAACCCATCCCCCTGACGGATGAAGAAGTCACCGCCATGGGTGTAGAGCGTATCCCCATTGTGCTCAACATCGAGGTTGGCGAGCATGTGCGGGTAATCAACGGGCCGCTGGAAAACTTCATCGGCAAAGTGGAGGCGCTGGATGCAGAGCGCCAGAAGATCAAGCTTACCGTTTCCATGTTCGGGCGGGAAACGCCGGTGGAATTGGACTTTGTGCAGGTGCAGAAGCTGTAAGGCTCGCCTGTTACCAAAGCCTGAAACGCAGGACAAGCAACGTCCCGCGATTAGGATAGCGTGGGAGGGGGGGCACCCCATTTACCACGGACTACTGTGAAAATTTTGTAGGAGGAAACAGCAATGGCAAAGAAGATTGCAGGTTATGTAAAACTGCAAATCCCTGCTGGCAAAGCAACGCCAGCGCCGCCGGTAGGCCCTGCTTTGGGTCAGCACGGCGTAAACATCATGGGCTTCTGCAAGGAGTTCAATGAACGCACCAACAAGCAGGCCGGCCTCATCATCCCCGTGGTAATCACGGTGTATGCGGACCGTTCCTTCAGCTTCATCACCAAGACCCCTCCGGCAGCAGTGCTGATCAAGAAGGCTTGCGGCATCGAGAGCGGCTCTGGCGTGCCCAACAAGACCAAAGTGGCCACCATCTCCAAGGCGCAGGTCAAGGAGATTGCGGAACTCAAAATGCCCGACCTCAACGCAGCAAGCGTAGAAGCGGCCATGAGCATGATCGAAGGCACCGCCCGCAGCATGGGCGTGCTGGTAGGCGAGTAAGCGGAGGGATACGAATATGAAGCATGGTAAAAATTATCTCGATAGCAAGAAGCTCGTTGACAGCACCAAGCTGTATGATACCCACGAAGGGCTGGAGCTGCTCGCCCAGACTGCCAAGGCCAAGTTTGATGAAACCGTAGAGGTTCACGTGCGCTTGGGCGTTGACTCCCGTCACGCGGATCAGCAGGTACGTGGCGCGGTTGTACTGCCCCACGGCACTGGCAAAAAGGTGCGCGTATTGGTATTCGCCAAGGCCGATAAGGCCCGTGAGGCTTTGGAAGCCGGCGCAGATTTTGTTGGCGATGAGGATATGGTAAAGAAGATCCAAACGGAAAACTGGTTTGGGTTTGACGTTTGCGTAGCTACCCCGGATATGATGGGCGTGGTCGGCCGTATCGGCCGTGTGCTGGGTCCCAAGGGCCTCATGCCTAACCCCAAGAGCGGCACCGTAACCATGGATGTGGCCAAGGCCGTTTCCGAGATTAAATCCGGTAAAGTGGAATACCGCCTGGATAAAACCAATATCGTCCACTGCCCCGTTGGTAAGGTTTCCTTTGGCGTTGAAAAGTTGGAAGAGAACCTGAACACCTTGATGGAAGCTTTGGTGAAAGCCAAGCCTGCTGCTGCAAAGGGTACCTACCTCAAGAGCGTGGTGCTTTCCACCACCATGGGTCCTGGCATCAAGTTCAACGCTGCGAAATTCTAATGTATGATAAAAAGAGCGGGAATTCCCGCTCTTTTTTATTTTCTGGGAAGCTACAAAGGTGAAGAGTTGCATAAGCAGCGGCATTTGAGGCCGAATATAAGCTGGTTTTCATCATGAAATAGCGGGGAAAGGAAGGGGATTTTATGCAGAATATTCCTCAGTTGATCCAAATGCTTACAGGCCATGACCAAGTCGCGGCCTGTGAGGCGCTCAAACAGTTGCAGAAAATAAGCCAGGAATCCAACCTGCTTTACCCATTTTGGGATAGCTTCGTGGCAATGCTGGGCAATGAAAATTCCTATGTGCGTACACGAGGATTGATTTTGCTTGCCCACAATGCCAGGTGGGATATCCAGGATAAACTCCAAAACACATTGGGGTTATACTTGGAACATGTAGTGGATGAAAAGCCCATTACTGCCCGCCAATGTATCCAAAATCTACGGTATATTTCCCAGGCTCGACCGGAGCTGAAGCCTGCTATCAGAGCCTGCCTGCTGCAGGCGGACGCTGGAAAGTATAACGACAGCATGCGCCCCTTGGTGGAAAAGGATATTGCGGCTGCATTAACATGCACGGAGTAACATCGTTTGCTGTAGAACGTGGAGGGAGCGGTTGCGGACAAAGCGGGTAGCTCAAATGCATCGATTCCTGCAAAGAATAAAAGTTTTCTTGCAAAAAACAGACTCGATGTTATAATAGCAGGCAGAACAGCAAATTCTAAGCACGCATATTATTGCAGGGAGAAAGATCATATGCCAAAAACACTAGAGGAAATTCAACAGCTTTGCAGAGAAAAAGGAATTAAGATTGTAGATTTTAAGATGACGGATATCGATGGCAGATGGCGGCATCTGAGCATCCCGGTGGAACGTTTTGGG
>JAEXFV010000124.1 GCA_023451115.1 Bacillota bacterium | reverse complement strand
GTATAATATCTTTTCAAAGGCAATGACCGGGAGAGTAGCAGGCATTTCCAGCGGGCAATAAGAGACTTGCCGCCGTGGCTGAAAGCTGCAAGTGTGCCGCCGCTTTGTGAAAGACCCCCGTGAGCTGCCCCCCGAACGGATTTTCCTAGTAGGCTGGGCCGTATGCCGGCGTTAAATGGCGCGAGTGGGGCTGTTTTCAGCTCAATCAGGGTGGTACCGCGGGTTTCCCGTCCCTTTTCCATGGGGCAGGAGACCCTTTTATTATTTCAAAATTGCGGCAACGTTTTGTAACATGCAGAAAAGAGCAGGAGGATTGATGTATGGAATTCCAAGCGCCCAAGGGTACGAAGGATGTTACCCCCCAGGAAAGTTATAAGTGGCAATATATCGAAGGGCTGATCCGAGAAATCTGCGCCAAATATGGTTTCCGCGAAGGACGCACCCCTGTATTTGAGCATACCGAAGTATTTCTGCGCGGCATCGGCGATACTACGGATGTTGTGCAGAAGGAAATGTACACCTTTGAAGACAAGGGCGGCCGCTCCATCACCCTCAAGCCGGAAGGCACCGCAGGCATGGTGCGTATGTTTGTTGAACAAAAGCTGTTTAACGATCCGCAGCCTACCAAGGTATATTATTTGACCTGCCCGGTATTTCGCTATGAAAAGCCCCAGGCAGGGCGTTTGCGCGAGCATCATCAATTCGGTGTTGAGATCTTTGGCGCGCCTAAGGCCAGCGCAGACGCCGAATGTGTGTCCATCGCCCTGGAACTTTTTGAGCGGGTAGGCGTAAAAGATCTGGAAGTTCACATCAATTCCATTGGCTGCCCCAACTGCCGTCCCGCGTATCATAAGGCGCTCAAAGCTTATTTGCAGAGCCATTATGACCAACTATGCGACACCTGTAAAACCCGTTTTGAAAAAAATCCCTTGCGGGTATTGGATTGCAAGGAAGAGGGCTGCAAAAAAATTGCCCATGATGCGCCGGTAATCATTGACCATTTATGTGACGACTGCAAAGAGCACATGGCGGAATTTGAGGCCTGCCTGAAGTCCATGAACGTAGCATATCGTATCGACCCGTATATTGTGCGTGGGTTGGATTATTACACGCGCACGGTATTTGAAATCATTTCCAACCATATTGGTTCCCAAGGCACAGTGTGCGGGGGCGGCCGGTATAACGGCCTGGTGCAGGAATTGGGCGGCCCCGAGATGCCTGGCATGGGGTTTGGCCTGGGGCTGGAGCGCTTGCTGCTGGTGGCGGAGAACCAAGGGGTGGTAATCCCCAGGCCTACGCTGTTTGATGTTTATATTGCCACTATGGGCGATGCCGCCCGTCTGGCAGGCTTCCAGCTTGCCTATCAGCTGCGCCGTCTGGGAATAAAAGCGGAGTGCGATCATGTAGGCCGCAGCATCAAAGCCCAATTTAAATATGCCAACAAGCTGGGCGTGCGCTATGTGGCTACCTTAGGTGAGAATGAGCTTGCCCAGGGCGTAATGAAGCTGAAGGATATGGAATTGGGCGCAGAGCAGGAAATTGCGCTGGATGCCGCTGCGCTGGCAGCCTTGCTGCACGAATAACCTGAATAAAAAATCTGATATATAAAGGACGGTAAAATAAAGTATGAGCGAACTGTTACAGGGCTGGAAGCGCACCGATTACTGCGCCAAGCTCACCAAGGACGATGTAGGCCGGGAAGTAATCGTCATGGGTTGGGCGGATGTGCGCAGGGATCATGGCTCTTTGATCTTTGTTGACCTGCGTGACCGTACCGGCATTTTGCAAATCGTGTTCGACAGCGGTGCGGTTTCTTCCGAGCTATTCCATAAGGCTGAAAGTATCCGCTCGGAATATGTGCTGGCCGCAAAAGGAAAGCTGGTTTTGCGCACGCCGGAAATGATTAACCCTAAAATGGTTACCGGTGAAATTGAAGTGCGCGTCACCGATATGAAGCTGTTGAGCAAAAGCGAAACCCCTCCCATTGAAATTGACGATAACACCAAAACCGGCGAACAAATCCGGCTCAAATATCGTTACCTGGATTTACGCCGCCCCTGCATGCAAAAAAACCTTATGCTCCGGCATCAGCTGTGCGCAATTGCCCACTCCTATTTTGATGAAAACGGTTTCCTCGAAATCGAAACGCCTATGTTGGGGAAATCCACTCCGGAAGGTGCCCGGGATTATCTGGTGCCAAGCAGGGTGCACCCTGGCTCCTTTTATGCTTTGCCCCAAAGCCCTCAGCTGTATAAGCAGTTATTAATGCTCTCCGGATATGACCGTTATATGCAAATTGCCCGTTGCTTCCGCGACGAGGATTTGCGTGCGGACCGCCAGCCGGAGTTCACCCAGATTGACTTGGAAATGTCCTTTGTAGAAGCGGAAGATGTCATGTCCGTCAACGAAGGGTTCCTCAAAAAGGTGTTTCATGAAATCCTGGGCATCGACTTACAGCTCCCGCTTCCCCGCATGACATGGCAGGAAGCCATGGACCGGTTCGGCTCAGATAAGCCTGATACCCGCTTTGGCCTGGAATTGCAGGATGTTTCCGATATTGTAAAAAGCTGCGGTTTTAAGGTGTTTACGGGCGCTGTAGCCATGGGCGGCAGCGTACGCTGCATCAACGCAAAAGGCTGTGTGGATAAACTGGCCCGCCGGGAGCTGGACGCTTTGGGCGAGTTTGTAAAAGTCTATAAAGCCAAAGGACTTGCCTGGATCAGCCTAAAACCAGAGGGAATGCAATCCCCCATCACAAAATTCCTCTCCGAGGATGAAATTGCAGCGATCCTCCAGCGGACCGGCGCAGAACAAGGCGATATTCTCTTCTTCGTTGCGGACAAAAATCCTGTGGTCTATGCCGCGTTGGGCGCATTGCGTTTGGAATTGGCCCGGAAGCTAGGCTATATTGACAACACCAAGTTCAATTTGCTGTGGGTCACAGAATTTCCGCTGTTGGAGTGGAGCGAGGAAGACAAACGCTTTACGGCCATGCACCATCCCTTCACCAGCCCCATGGATGAAGACTTGGATCAGTTAGAAAGCGATCCAGGCAGTGTGCGTGCCAAAGCCTATGACATCGTGCTCAATGGCACGGAGTTGGGCGGCGGTTCCATCCGTATCCACTCCCAGGAGCTGCAGGAAAAAATGTTCCAGGTGCTGGGCTTTAGCAAGGAGCGCGCCTGGGAAAACTTCGGCTTTTTGCTGGAGGCCTTCAAATATGGCGTACCACCTCATGGTGGCATGGCTTATGGCCTGGATCGTTTGGCGATGCTGCTCACCAATGCGCCCTCCATCCGGGACGTAATCGCTTTCCCCAAAGTGCAGACTGCCTCCTGCCTCATGACGGATGCGCCCGCACCAGTAGATCCCAAGCAGTTGGAAGAGCTTTGCATCAAAACGGATGTAGAAGAATAACCTTTGCGTCTCGCGTTTTACAAGGAGGCTGGATATGCAGCATACGGCACAAGTCGTCTCCCTGCAGGGAAAGGATGCAATTGTGCAATTTACCCGTTCTAAGGCATGTGCCCATTGCGGCGGATGCATCTACCTGGGTTCTGACCAGGGAGAAGTGCAGCTGCGCAATGAACTGAATGCCTGTGTTGGAGACTGGGTAGTGATTGAGCTGGAAGCAAAAGGACTTTTGCGGGCCAGCTTGCTGATGTATATCTTGCCCCTGTGCATGTTGCTGTTAGGCATTGCAATTGGAGTACAGGTAAGCGATGTGTTAGGAATTGTTTTGGGGTTGGGAGGCGCAGCCTTAGTGTATCTGGTGCTGCGCTTGTTGGAACCCAAATTTCAGCGTATGCCAACCTTTAAACCGCGTATGATAAGTTTTGGAACACAACCGGACAACCCAAACGAAAAAGGAGGAACCATTGATGAGTGAACATCTGCTGCATTTAACCAACGAGTCGTTTGATCAAGTGCTCTCTGATGCGGGCAATATGCCTGTATTAGTGGATTTCTGGGCCACCTGGTGTGGCCCCTGCCGCATGATTGGGCCTTTCATCGAGCAATTGGCAGAAGAATATGCAGGCAAAGCAAAAGTCGCCAAAGTGGATGTGGACGAGCAAAGCGCTTTGGCAGCCCGCTTCCAGGTTATGACCATCCCTACCGTAATCGTATTTAAAAACGGCGAGGCTGTAGAAAAAAGCGTAGGCGCCAAACCTAAAAATGCGTTTGCCCAGATGATTGATAAACATCTGTAAGGCAAATCAGGCATCCGAAGCAGCGGCTTTGATGCTGCACCTTAAAAAAAGCGGGCGTTTGCCCGCTTTTCATATTGGTTTGATTTCGTTGCGAAATGGGTATTGCTTTGTCGGAAGATCCATCTCGATTGTGGTGCAAAGCATTTGTTATTCTTACAAATCTTATTCATCCACAAATACAATATCAATATCCCCGTTATTATTTGAAACATGTAATGCCTTTGTCCCGCCCTCTTTCGTAGAAGGCAAGTTGCTCTCTCCCTTTTTAATCTGACATGAAATAGCAAAATTATTATAACTCCCTGCAATGCTGCCGGATATATCCCCATTTTTTGCATTGAGCGTGATACTTTTTTCCGCATTCAGCTTATCAAAAAGGATGTCGCCTCCATTTGTATAAAGGGTAATATCCGCAACAGTTAGTGCAGAAAGAGAAATATTCTCATTTGTTGTGGAAAGCTTTAATTCACTCAGCAGTGCCTCCGGCAGCTGTAAAAATATTTTACGGCTGCTTATTGCAGGCTTTTTTCCAATGTAATCGGTCCAGCCCTTATTACTTGCCATCGTCATCGTCAGCATGTGGTCGTCAGAAACCGATATGTTATAATATTCTTTGCTATTTTCAGAATAGTCAATATGGACTTGGTTATCGCTCGATGGCGAAACCACAATTTCCCTGTCGCGAACATCCA
>JAEXFV010000120.1 GCA_023451115.1 Bacillota bacterium | reverse complement strand
TTCCCAAAGAGGCCAGAGACTTATTTGATATTCACCCTGGAGATACCATTATCCTGTTGGGGGATGAAAAACGGGGGATTGCCATCCCACCCAAGGCGATGTTCAACAAGTTTGCACAAATTGCTTTCCACGGAGAGGATGAAGAGCAGGGCAAGTAGCCTTTTGTTTGGTGTGCGATAACGCTGTCTCCCTGCCCATAAAGCAGCAAAAAGCATCCTGCCCGGTACGAAATGGGCAAGGATGCTTTTTTCATCCCCTTGGCCCTCTCGTGGCTGCAGGGGGACGGCGTCATGGTTTGGCTTTGCTTGGCTTTTGGTTTGGAGGCTCTAAGGCTTAATCGCGGCGGCGCTTTTCCATTTCTGCGTAGATTTCCTCCGGCGTCATGCCCTGTTCCGCCAGCAGCACCATCACATGGTAGAATAAATCCGCCACCTCATAGCGCACTTCTTCTGGGGCCCGGTTTTTCGCTGCAATGATTACTTCCGCGGCCTCTTCTCCCACTTTTTTGCAAATCTTATCCACGCCCTTGTCAAAGAGATAATTGGTATAAGAACCTTCCTGGGGGGAAGCCTTGCGGCCTAAAATAACGGCAAACTCTTCTTGCAGTACCGAGGCGCCTCTGCGGGAGACGGACTCATTCCCCAGCACCGGATGGTGGAAGCAGGTGTACTCCCCTGTATGGCAGGCGCCGCTCCCATCCTGAACCACTTTAAGAAGCAATGCGTCTCCGTCGCAATCATAATAGAGTTCCTGCACATGCTGTAAATGGCCGGATGTTTTGCCTTTGACCCAAAGCGCCTGCCGGGAGCGGGAAAAGTAGGTGGCAAGCCCGGTTTCCAGGGTCAGTTGCAGGCTTTCCGCGTTCATATACGCCAGCATCAGCACTGCGCCGGTTTTTACATCCTGGGCAATGGCGGGAACCAATCCCCTTTCGTCAAACTTGATTTGAGAGAGCAGTTCTTGATATTCCATGGAAGTTTCCTCCAAATATGAAATTACGTTGATGGATCGTGGTTCAGCCGTATTGGCGGATGGATTCTGCTAAGTCAATCCTGCCGTCGTACAGGGCTTTGCCCAGAATTGCGCCGGAACAGCCCATGGCATGGCAGGCCGCCAGATCTTCCAGGCAGCTCATGCCGCCGGAGGCGATGATGGAAAGCCCCGTTTGCTCCAGCATTTCTTTTGTGCGGGGGATATTAGGGCCTGTGAGCATGCCGTCCCGGGCAATGTCCGTATACACGCAGTGGCGAAAGCCTGCGGCATACAACTGCTTGCCCAGTTCCACTGCAGGCAGGCCGCTTGCCTCCACCCAGCCGCGGGTTGCAGCAATGCCGTCTTTGGCATCGATGCCTGCTACCAGATGCTCCGGTCCGAACCGGAGGATGGCCTCCTGAGCAAAATCGGGGTTATCAATCAATATCGTGCCCAGGATGACCCGGGACACCCCGAAATCCAGCCGGGCCTGAATGTCCGCTATGGTACGGATGCCGCCTCCCAGCTGCACGGCCACATGGGGCAGCGCCTTACAAATGCTGGCCACTGCCTGCAGGTTTTGCCCCTGGCCGGTAAAGGCGCCGTCCAGGTCTACCACATGCAGCCGCCTGGCGCCCAGTTCGGCCCAACGCCAGGCCATGGCCACGGGATCATCGCCATATATGGTGGCGTCTTGCGCCCGGCCTTGCAACAGGCGCACACACTGCCCGTTTTTGATGTCGATGGCGGGATAAAGCAGCATGGTTTCCTCCTTCCCTGCAAGTATGGAAATGCAGGGATTTCGACAAAGTGACAGATCCAAACCGTATGGTTTGGGCAAGTGATTTCCTTTCCTCCGGCCCCTTGGGGATTTTCCGGGGGCTTCTTGGACAAAGGGTTACGCCTGCTGCAGCAACTCCAGCAGCAGCTTGTTCACCAAACCCGGATTGGCTTTGCCACGGCTCAGCTTCATTACCTGGCCTACCAGGCTGCCCAGGGCTTTTTGATTGCCTTTGCGGTAATCCGCTACGGCCTTAGGCGCGTTTTCAATAGCGGTTTTACATAACTCTTTTAACGCCCCTTCGTCGCTGACCTGGGCCATGCCATGCTGCTCCACGATGGCCTTGGGAGAACCTTCGCCATCAAACATCAGGTCCATAACCTTGGAGCCGATGGAGCGGCTGATGGCTCCGCTGTTGACCAGGCTGATCAGCTCATACAGGGCGGCGGCATCAAAGGGGATGTCCACCGCTTCCAGGCCACGGTCGTTCAGGATGCGCAGCACATCGCTCATCAGGTAGTTGCTGGCTGCCTTGGGTTCTGCTCCCAGTGTAACAGCGCCTTCAAACAGGTCCGCCAGCTGGCGGGCGCTGGTGAGGATGCCTGCGTCATAAGCAGGCAACTGATAGTCGCGAACCAACCGGGCCCGACGGGCACGGGGCAGCTCGGGCAAACGGCTGCGAATGCGGCTGATCCACGCTTCGTCCACCAGGATTGCAGGCAGATCAGGCTCCGGGAAGTACAGGTAGTCATCCGCCGCTTCTTTGGAACGCATGGCATAGGCGATGCCCTTGGCGTCATCCCAGCGCAGGGTATCCCGCCGGATTACCCCGCCTTCCTCCAACACCTTGATTTGGCGCTTGCTTTCAAACTCAATGGCCCGGTATACGCTGCGCAGGGAGTTGATGTTTTTCATTTCAGTGCGTACGCCGTATTCCTGCTGCCCTATGGGCCGCACGGATACGTTTACATCGCAGCGCAGGGAGCCTTCCTCCATACGGCAGTCGGACACGCCAATGTACATGAGGATTTCCCGTAGGGTTTCCACAAAGGCCTTTGCTTCTGCTGCACAACGCAAATCCGGCTCGGATACAATTTCTAATAAGGGAACGCCGCAGCGGTTTAAGTCCACCCGGGTTTCTCCATAGCTCTCGTGAATCAGCTTGCCCGCATCCTCTTCAAAGTGGATGTGGTGCAGCCGGATATCCTTGGTGGAGCCGTCCTCCAGGTCGATGGTAACATAGCCCCCTATGGAAACCGGCATTTCGCTTTGGCTGGTTTGGAAGCCTTTGGGCAGGTCGGGATAGAAATAATGCTTGCGCTCGTTGCGCATCAGCTCCGGGATTTGCCCATTGGTGGCCAGGCCTGCCAGCATGCCGCTTTCCACCACGGCCTTGTTCTGCACAGGGAGCATGCCGGGCATGCCGGTGCAGATGGGGCAGACATGGGTGTTTTCCGCCCCGCCAAATGCGGTGGTGCAGGAACAGAAGATTTTGCTCTTGGTGTTGAGCTCGCAGTGGACCTCCAGACCCACTACGGTTTCATACTTGGTCATTGTGCTTTCCCCTCCTGTTCATAAGCATGGGCTGCCTGGAGCAAGGTCAATTCGGACAGCGGCTTGCCGATGAGCTGCATGCCGATGGGCAGGCCGTTTGCATCCTGGCCGCAGGGGACGCTCATGCCGCAAAGCCCTGCTGCGTTTACGGATACGGTACAGACGTCTGCGGCATAGATTTCGTCATGGCTTTGAACCTGCTTGCCGATCTCCCAAGCCGTAGTAGGGGAAACCGGGGTCAAAAGAAAATCGCAGGTTTGGTACACAGCGTCAAACTCCTGTTTGAGCAGGGTGCGTACTTTTTGCGCTTTTTTATAATAGGCGTCGTAATAGCCGCTGGAGAGCACATAGGTGCCCAGCATGATGCGCATTTTGACTTCGTTGCCAAACCCCTCGGAGCGGGAACGCATGTAGAGATCCAGGGGATCTTGGGCATTATCCGCCCGATAGCCAAATTCCACTCCGTCATACCGGGCCAGGTTGCTGGCGGCCTCTGCGGAAGAAACGATATAATAGGCAGCGAGGGCGTATTCCATGCTGGGGAGGCTTACCTCCTCCAAAGTGGCGCCCATGGCTTCAAAACGCTTGGCTGCGGCCATCACCGCCTCCCGAACCTGGGAATGGATGGCGGGGCCAAAATATTCTTTGGGCAGGCCGATGCGCATGCCCTTTACATCCTTATCCAAAGCGCTGGTGTAGTCCGGGTAGGAGAGGTTCATAGAGGTGGCGTCCATTCGGTCATGGCCGGCGATGGCGTTTAGCACCAGGGCGCAATCCGTTACATCCCGGGTGATCGGACCCACCTGATCCAAAGAGGATGCAAAAGCGATCACACCAAAACGGCTTACCGTGCCATAAGTGGGCCGCATTCCCACTACGCCGCACAGGGAGGCGGGCTGACGGATGGAGCCGCCGGTGTCGGTGCCGATGGCAAACGCAGCCTCTTTCGCTGCTACCGCCGCCGCGCTGCCGCCAGAGGATCCCCCGGGCACCCGGGTTAAGTCGTGAGGGTTGTGTACCGGGCCGAAAAAACTGTTTTCATTGGCGGAGCCCATAGCAAATTCGTCTAAATTTGCTTTGCCCAGCATCACCGCGCCGTTTTCACAGAGCCTCTGATAAACCGTGGCGTCATAGGGCGGCACGAAATCCTTTAGCATTTTCGAAGCCGCAGTGGTGCGAACGCCGTTTGTGCATAACAAGTCTTTCAAAGCGTAGGGTACCCCTGCCAAAGGCGGCAACGCTTCTCCCGCGCTGCGGCGCTTATCCACCTGCCGGGCCATATCCAGGGCCTGCTCCGGGGTTTTTGTGATGTAGGCGTTGACCAGGTAATCCGTTTGCTCCATTTGCTCCAGATATGCCTTAGCAGCTTCCAGGGCAGAGAGCTCTTTTGCACAAAGCAGGGCGCTTAGTTCATGGGCAGTATAATCGGTAATCTTCATAGCGCCTTCTCCTTATTCCACAACCTGGGGCACGATAAAGGTTTCTCCATCCTGGCTGGCGGAATTCCCCAGTATGGTTTCCCGGGGATAGCATGGGGCGCACACATCCTCCCGGAATACGTTGGTAATGGCCACTGCATGGGTCATTGGCTGCACCTGCTGGGTATCCAGCCGGGAAAGAGCGCCCGCCATCTCCAGCACATTTCCCATGTCCTTGGTGAGCCGGGCAGCTTCCTCATCGCTGAGATATAACCGGGCCAAATCAGCCACATGACGCACTTGTTCTATTGTTATTTCCAAACCTGTGCACCGCCTTTTAAAAAATTAATCTATTTCACAGGCGTTTCAGGTGGGCCAATTTCTTTATGAGGCTCTTTGCGCCTGTAAGCATCTCTGTTTTAAAGTATGATTATACAGCAAACATAAGGCTTGAGGCAAGGGCAGGGAGGGTATTTTGCAGTATGCGTGGAGTTTACACGGGAAACGTTGGGTATCGTGTTCAAAGGAGGAGAACGCATTTGTTATTGATTTTCAATTTGGATGAAAACAGAAAGATAACGTAACATTGCCATAGCTTCTTGCACATTAGGGATTTTGTGAAATAGAAATATCAAAGCCGGAGGGACTCACCTTGATAAATACAAAGCAGAATGGTATAATTATTCCGCAGGAGTTGGAATGCTTTTTGGAGCATTATAGTACCAGCCTGCGGGGAATCATTATTTTTATTTGGGGGGTATTTATCATGAACGCACAAACCAAGAAAACAGTGTTCAAAGTCGTCAGTATCATCTTCATCGTATTTGGTGTCATAGCGCTGATCGGTGCGGTAGTGGCTTTGATTGGTGCATTTGCCACAATGGCTCTCCACGTTGGAGCAGGGCTGCTGGTATTATTGTTGGCTCTTATCGCTTTGGCTTCCGGTCTGCTGGAACTGCTGGCAGGAATCTGGGGCGTGCAGGCGAAAGACCTGAACAAGTGCCAAAAAATCGGCATGATCGTGCTGGTGCTTACCGTTATCAGCATTATCTTAAGCATTATCCAGGGTAGCTTTGGCTGGACTTCCCTGATCGGCCTGGTATTGGCGGGGCTGTATGTTTATTGCCTGAAATAAGCTGATTTCCTTATGGAAAAGGCGGAGGGGCCATGGCCCCTCCGCTGATTTAATATTTAGAAAATTTATGCAAAAACCCATAGGATAATTCCCTTGACAAGGGGAGAAAACCATGGTATCCTTATTCAGGTTAAAAAAGAATATTTCGCCCAAGACAGCAGGCGCCCGGTTAAGGCCGTGGCTTAATATCCCGCCGAGGTGAAAGCAGAGCAAGTTTTATTACATGCGTGCATTCCATCCTTCTGTCTAACGGCGGAAGGATCTTTTTTTGCGAATGATTTGTTCGCATTAGTTCAAGAAGGAGGTGAAACCATGGCAAACATTCAGAACATCGAACTGAAGGCTGCCAAGGTCGCCGAGGTACAGGAGAAGATCCAAAAGGCCAAATCCGTGATTATCTATGATTATCGTGGGTTGACCGTGGAGGAAGTGACCAACCTCAGAAATGAAATGCGCAAGGCTAACATCGAGTATTTGGTGCTCAAGAATGGCATTGTAGAGCGTGCAGCCAAGGCTGCGGGCATCGACGACGCTATCCTGCCCATGCTCAAAGGCCCCTCCGCGTTTGCATTTGGTTATGAGGATGCAGTTGCTCCCGCCAAGATCCTCAAGGAGTTCATCAAAAAAACCAAGAAGTGCGCCATGAAGGGCGGCATTGTGGAAGGTAAAGTAGAAGATGCGGATATGGTTAACGCTATCGCAGATCTGCCCTCCCGCGAAGTGCTCATCGCACGCTTGCTTGGCAGCATGATGTCCCCCATTTCCGGCCTGGCGATTGTATTGGACCAGATTGCCAAGAAGATGGGCGACGCCCCCGCCGCCGCTGGCGCCGAGGAAGCCCCTGCCGCCGAGTAATGCCTCTGCGGTACCAAACACGACCATAACAGAATTCAGTAAAGGAGAACGATCATGAATAAAGAACAACTGATTGCCGATATCAAGGCGATGTCCGTATTGGAGCTGAGCGAGCTGGTAAAGGCTCTGGAAGAAGAATTTGGCGTATCCGCCGCTGCTACCGCTGTTGCCGTTGCTGGCCCCGCTGCTGGCGCTGCTGAGGCTGTTGAAGAAAAGACCGAGTTCGACGCCATCCTCAAGGATGTTGGCGCTGAGAAGATCAAGGTCATCAAGGCTGTGCGTGAGCTGACCGGCCTGGGCCTGAAGGAAGCCAAGGAGCTGGTGGACGGCGCTCCCAAGCCCCTCAAGGAAGGCATCTCCAAGGAAGAGTGCGACAAGATCGTGGAAACATTCAAGGCTGTTGGCGCTACCGTGGAAGTCAAATAAGTGTATTGCGCAAAACAGCGCCCAGCAAATGGGCGCTGTTTTTTTATGGGGAGGGAGCCTGACGCCCCAAAAGAGGAGGGGTTTGTTCTTTTTCTGGGATGCAAGCCTTTACAAACCGCAGTTCCCCCGGTATAATAAACGATAATTGGGAAAAAGCGTAGATTGGGACGAGTAAAGCCGAAAACGCTTTCTAAGCGAGCCGCGGGTGGTGAGAGCGCGGCGGGAGCAGGGCTTGAATATCACCCAGGAGCGGCGGGAGGAACGCAAGGATTCGCCAGTAACCCCGCACGTGGCCCGCACGTTACAGCGGCAGCGCGTATTGGCGCGCAAAGAGGGGGCGCATTGCGCCAACTCGGGTGGTACCGCGCAGGTTTGTTCCCGCGTCCCGAAGGTTCGGGACGCGGTTTTTTATTTAGGTAGTAAGGCAGCCAAAGCCAGTGCCTTTCGTATAGAACCTGGATGGTTTCAGTAGATGGCCGGCTTTCTCTGCCCGGATAGGGAACAGCTAAGTAACCAAAGCAAGAGGAGTGTGCGTATGTATCAAAAAGTGTCCACGTCCCTGGACTTTGTTTCCCGGGAAAAGGATGTGCTGGAGTTCTGGAAGGAGAACAAGATCTTTGAAAAAAGCTGTGAGCACCGCAAAGGCGCCCCGGCTTACACCTTTTTTGATGGGCCGCCTACTGCCAATGGCAAGCCCCATATTGGCCATATCCTGACCCGATGCATCAAAGATATTATTCCCCGTTACAAAACCATGAAGGGGTATGACGTGTTGCGCAAAGCCGGCTGGGATACCCATGGGCTGCCGGTGGAGCTGGAGGTGGAAAAGCTGCTGGGCCTGGATGGCAAAGAGCAGATCGAAGCCTACGGTGTCGAGCCTTTTATCGCGGAATGCAAAAAGTCCGTATGGAAATACAAAGGGGAATGGGAGCAGATGAGCGACCGGGTCGGCTTCTGGGCCGACATGGAAAACCCCTATATTACCTATGACAATAACTACATCGAGTCAGAGTGGTGGGCCCTCAAACAGATCTATGAAAAGGGGCTATTGTATAAGGGACATAAAGTGGTGCCTTATTGTCCCCGCTGTGGCACGGCGCTGTCTTCCCACGAGGTTGCGCAAGGGTATAAAGACGTGAAAGAGGTTTCCGCCACTGTTCGCTTCAAATGCACGGACGAGGACGCTTCGTACCTGGCCTGGACCACCACCCCCTGGACGCTGCTTTCCAACGTTTGCATTTGTGTGCGGGGGGATGTGACCTACTGTCATGCCAAAAAGGATGGAGAAGTGTTCATCCTGGCCAAGGATCTGGTGCCCTCTGTGTTGGGCGAAGCGGCGGAGATATTGGACACCTTCCCGGGAGAAGCCCTGGTGGGGCGCAGCTATGAGCCGCTGTATGAATGCACGGCCAAAGCTGCAAAGAATAAAAAAGCCTTTGTGGTAATTGCTGACGATTATGTCACCACCACCGATGGCACCGGCATTGTGCACAATGCGGCTGCATTTGGTGAGGACGATGCCCGGGTTTGCCGGGAGAACAACATTGCCTTTGTGCAGTTGGTGGATACCAAGGGCTGCCTGTGCGGCGGCACTCCCTGGGACGGCGTATTTGTAAAGCAGGCTGACCCTCAAATTATAGAAGAATTGAAAGAGCGGGGCATCTTGTATGCCGCGCCGGAATTTGAACACAGCTATCCCCATTGCTGGCGCTGCGATACGCCGCTGATCTATTATGCCAGGGAAAGCTGGTTCATCAAGATGACTGCGGTAAAGGATAAGATCATTGCCTTTAACCGGAAGGTGAACTGGATTCCCGAGACCATTCAGGAAGGCCGCATGGGCAATTTCCTGGAAAATGTAATCGACTGGGGCATTTCCCGGGAGCGCTATTGGGGCACGCCGCTGCCGGTTTGGGTTTGTCAGGATTGCGGTGAGGTGCATGTGATCGGCTCCATCAAAGAGCTGCAGGAGCTGGGAGAAAATGTGCCGGACGATATTGAGCTGCACAAGCCCTTTATCGACAATGTGAAGGTGCATTGCCCCAAGTGCAAAGGGCTGATGAAGCGGGAGCCCGTGGTAATCGACTGCTGGTTTGATTCCGGCGCCATGCCGTTTGCCCAGTGGCATTATCCATTTGAACACAAAGAAGAATTTGAAAAGCGTTACCCTGCGGACTTTATCTCCGAGGCAATTGACCAGACCCGCGGGTGGTTCTATACCCTATTGGCAGTATCCACCTGCCTGTTTGATGATCCCGCTTTCCTCAACTGCATTGTACTGGGCCATGTGCAGGACAAGGATGGCCGCAAGATGTCCAAACATCTGGGCAATGTGGTAGACCCCTGGTCGGTTCTGGATAAGCAGGGGGCGGATGCGGTGCGCTGGTATTTCTACACCGGCTCCATGCCCTGGCTGCCCAGCCGCTTCTATGAAGAAGCGGTGAATGAAAGCCAGCGCAAGTTTATGGGCACGTTGTGGAATACCTATGCATTTTATATCCTATATGCGGATATTGACGGGTTTGATCCCACCAAGCACACCCTGGTCCGTGAAAACCTAACCGAGATGGATCGCTGGGTGCTGTCCCGTCTCAACTCCCTGGTCGGCTTTGTGGATGGGCGGCTCAACGAGCTGCGCATCACGGAAGCGGGCAGGGAAATGCAGAAGTTTGTAGACGACCTGTCCAACTGGTATGTACGCCGTTGCCGGGAGCGTTATTGGGGCAAGGAGATGACTGCGGATAAAGAAGCCGCCTATATGACCCTCTACACCGTGCTAGAAACCCTCACCCGCCTGAGCGCGCCGTTCATCCCCTTTATGGCGGAAGAGATGTACCAGAACATGGTGCGTTCTGTGGATGCCGCAGCACCCGAAAGCGTGCATTTGTGCGATTTCCCGGTAGCGGACGCCTCTTTGATCGACCAGGACATGGAGGCGAATATGGCCCGGGTGCTGGATATCGTGGTGCTGGGTCGGGCAGCCCGTAACACCGCTAACATCAAAAACCGTCAGCCCATTGCCCGGATGTATGTCCAGGGCAAACCGTTGGATGCAGGGTATACCGCCATCATCGGGGAGGAATTAAATGTCAAGGCGGTAGAGTTTGTGGAAGACGCCTCGTCCTTTATCTCCTACAAGGCGAAGCCGCAGCTTAAGACATTGGGGCCCCGTTATGGAAAGGTGCTGCCTAAGATCAATGTGTACCTCCAGGGCGAGGGCGTGGGCGATCAGGTGGTAGCAGCCCACAATCAGGGGCAGGACTTTACCTTTAGTATAGAAGGCGTCAGCGTATCCCTGGGGAAGGACGATGTGCTCATTGAGCCCATGCAGAAGGCTGGATTCGTCAGCGTAACGGATCGCGACCTTTCCGTGGTACTGGATACCAACCTCACCCCTGCGCTGATCGAGGAAGGATTTGTGCGGGAGCTTACCAGCAAGGTGCAGACCATGCGTAAGGAAGCAGGCTTTGAGGTGACGGATCATATTGCCCTCACCTATGCCGGAAATGAGAAGATCCATGACATCTTTACCCGCTTTGGCGCCCAGATTGCCGGCGATACCCTGAGCGACAGCGTGGCACAGGCTACACCCGCAGGGTATGTGAAGGAATGGGATGTGAACGGGGAAACCATTACCTTGGGCGTGGAAAAGAAAGCGTAAAGCAACACAAAAAAAGAGCGGGCCACAAGGCCTGCTCTTTTTCATGTAAAAATGAACTTGCTCCCCCGGAAGCAACCCCAGGGCTATTTTGCCACTACAACGCCGTTGGCATATCGGGGCACGGCGTCCGTTACATCGGTCTGGAAGCAATATGCCAGATCCTCCTGAAAGCCCAGCTTGGAAAGACGCGCATAGTGATAGGTTTGGGAAAGATCTGCCTGCCCATCCCGCCATTGAGTATATATCAGGCGGCTTACCCTGGCCAGGTCTGTATACCCAACAGGCTCTGAAGCAAGCTGTGATATGGCGTCCACAATAGCCCCTGCGCAACAAATATCATCTGCAGAGAACATGCCTTCCGTGCCTGCGCAAAGTAAGAGAATATCGTTTCCCGTCGCCAGGGCTGCCTTGGCGGCAGCGGTACGGTTGCGCATACATCCGATGAAGAGTTCCGCTGCATTACGGGCCGCTAGAATTGCGTTTGTACCATTGGTAGTGGAAAAGATTACGGTTTTGTCCCGTACTTTCTGCGGGCTGAATTCCAGGGGCGAGTTCCCCAAATCAAAGTCCGGCAATTTTAAGCCGCCCCGCTCCCCGGCCAAGAGGCTGTCGCCTCGGCCCAGCTTTCCATACAAGGCGATGGCTTCTCCAGGATCCAGGGCAGGAATCACCTGCTTGGCCCCACTTTCAATTGCAGTGGTAATGCTGGATGTTGCTCGCAGCACATCGATGACAATTACGGTTTTATGATGCACCTGCATTTCCGTAACAGACCGTGGAAGATCAAATACTTGAACCTGCATGTTTCCCCCTCTAAACTGAGAACCCCCAACGCGATCCGAAAACCACGGGTTTTTCGGATTTTAATTGGACTTGTGAACTTTATCCAAAGTCTATGGCCCGGTTATCTTTGGCGATAAACCGATATTTAGTATAACATACATCGCTTTTAGAAGAAACTGTAATTTACCCCTTCCCCAGCATTCGACATGGTCAAGTGGGGAAAAACAAATGGCAAACTACCAGGGAGGCGATAACGCTGACTAGGCTGGCAAGCAGAGCCACAGGCAGGGTATAACGGGTTTTTCGCACGCCAACCGCTCCAAAATAAAGAGCCAGAGTATAAAAAATCGTCTCGGAAGAGCCCATCATAGTGCTGGCAGCCAGGCCTAAAAAAGAATCCACCCCATAATGTTGGAAGATGTCCGAAACCAGGGCCATTGCAGCGCTGCCGGAAAAGGGGCGCAGGATGGCCAAAGGCAACAGTTCCGCCGGCATGCCGATTTTTGCAAGCGCAGGGGAAATGATTGCTGTAAACCGGTCCAATACGCCGCTATCCCGAAAAAGCTGTATGGCGATAAGCATTGCTGCCATGTATGGCACAATGCGGTATAAAACGGGCAAGGCTTCCTTTGCGCCTTCTACAAACGCATCATAAACATCTACCCGTTTATATAATGCGTATAACAATACCGCTGCGGCAAGCAGCGGGACGATCGCTCCGCTCATGTACGCACCATACAGAGTTTACAGGCCACAATAGCTACTGCCGTTGCAGCGGCTGAGGCTAAAAATGAAGGTAGGACAATGCTGGCAGGTTGCAAGGAGCCTGCAGCTGCTCTAAGGCCAATTAAGGTGGTGGGAATCAATTGCAGTGCAGAAGCGTTTATTGCTAAAAAGGAACACATAGCCGTAGTTGCTACAGCCTTGTTGGGGTTATGCTTCTGCATCAGCCGCATGGCTTCCAGCCCAAAGGGGGTAGCGGCATTGCCCATGCCCAACATGTTGGCCGCTATGTTCAGCGTAATGGGGCCGGTTGCCTCACCCGCCCCGGGGAACAGCCATGCGCATACCCCCCGCAGCTTTCTGGAGAGGGCGTCAATCAGCCCGGCTTTGCGGGCAACGCCCAGCAATCCCATCCAAAGAAGATATGCCCCCGCTAGAGAAAGGCATAACGTAACTGCTTCCTGCGCGCCGGTGAGCATGCTGTCAATGGCAGCATCGCCCCCCTTGGTAAATGTAAGGACAAGCGCTCCCAAACAGAACAATATGCTCCAAATCCAGCTCATCATACGCTTTTCCCCCTCTACAAGCGAGTACACAAGACCCCATAAAAATACAAAAATTGTAATGTTTCCCAATATTGTGAACAGCTTTATAATTATATTGACTTAATACTCCATTTATGTATATTATTGAAAAGTGCAATGGCAATATTCTGCGGTTTGTAGATCTTTATTCTGGGCTGTATATGCGTCTCTTAGCTAAGCGGAATGAATTGTTAGGAAGGTATAGGATGAAATCGACAGGCATCGTTCGAAAAATGGACACGTTGGGACGGGTGGTAGTCCCGATTGAATTGCGTAGGACTTTGGGAATTGACGTAAAGGACGCCATAGAAATTTTTGTTGATCAAGATGCAATTATTCTAAAAAAATATCAGCCGGCCTGCTGCTTTTGTGATAACGCTGCAGACTTGGTAAATTATGGCGGGAAAAATATTTGCAAGGAGTGCCTGGAAAAAATAAACCAAGCTGCAAAACGCTGAATGGGTTGCACATCGCTTAGAAGAGATGAAAAAGACCGCGCAGTGAAGCGTGGCCTTTTTGTTTTTCTATGGAAATGATAACACAAAGTATGGAACCCAGTGGAGAATCATTGCATAAAAATGCAGAAAAGGGTTACTCCATGCGCATGGGGATGCCTTGGGCCTGGCAATGCTGCTTTACCTGCGCCACGGTAACCCCATCATAGTGGAAAAGGCTGGCCGCTAAAGCGGCGCTTGCGCCGCCTTCGGGGGATAATATTCGGGAAAAATGCTCCAATGTGCCCGCACCGCCGGAGGCAATCACCGGGATGCGCACCGCTTGGGCTATCTGAGGGGTAATATCCATATCAAACCCGGCCTTGGTGCCATCTGCATCCATGCTGGTGAGCAAAATTTCCCCCGCGCCTCTATGCTCCACCTCTAAGGCCCATTCCACGGCATCCCTGCCGGTGTCGATGCGGCCGCCGTTGCGATACACCCGGTACGTTCCATCGGGGGTGCGCTTGCAGTCAATGGAAACCACAATGCACTGGCTGCCAAAACGGGAGGCTGCCTCATCGATAAACGCCGGCCTGATAAGGGCGGGGGAGTTAATGCTGACTTTATCCGCCCCACAGCGCAGCAATTGCTTGATCCAGCTTAGCTCTGCAATGCCTCCGCCTACTGTGAAGGGGATAAATACCTGCTCTGCTACCTGTTCCACCATCTGGATCACGGTGGCCCGCCCCTCGTGGCTGGCCGTAATATCCAGGAATACCAGTTCGTCTGCATTCTGCTGATCATATCGCCGTGCCACTTCTACAGGATCTCCCGCATCCCGGATATTTATAAAATTGATGCCCTTGACGACCCGTCCGCCCCGCACGTCCAGGCAAGGGATGATACGCTTCTTTAACATTGCGCGTTACCTCCGCTCCGCGAAATCAGGCTTCGCGGATTTGACTATCGTTAGGCCAGGGAGAGAAAGTTTTGCAGCAATTGCCGCCCCGCCTGGCTGCTTTTTTCCGGATGGAACTGCGCCCCAAAGGCAAGCCGGCCGTCCCACACCAGGCTGGCAAAAGATTGGCCATATTCTGTGATGCCTGCTGCAAAAGCTGCTGCAGCGTTCTGGACGCAAAAGGAATGAACAAAATAAAAGTTTCGTCCCGAAACCCCTTTGAGAAGAGGGCAGTTGAGCCGGTCCGTCACTTCATTCCAGCCCATATGAGGAATTTTTTCCCCTTTGGCATCCAACAGGGTGACTGCCCCGGGAAGAATGCCCAGCCCCTGGTGCAATCCACCTTCGCTGCTGGTGGACAGCATCAGCTGCATGCCCAGGCAAATGCCTAAAAAGGGCTTGCCTGCGGCCACCGCTTGTTTGATGATGCCATCCATTCCCGTTTCCTGCAGGCGTTGCATTGCGTCAGGGAATGCCCCAACGCCAGGCAAAACCACATGGGTGGCCTGGCGTATATCCTCTTTTGACTGGGTTACCCGAACAGAGGCGCCCAGGGCCTCCAGCGCTTTTACAGCGCTGTGAAGGTTCCCCATCCCATAATCGATCATTGCTACCCGTGCCATATTATCACCTCGATGCTTTAATAGTTTATCACATTAAAGTAAAAATGCAAGGCAGAGCAGGCAAAATTCACAGGTTTCTCAGAAAAAATCCCACCAACGGCGTGGTAGGCTGATATGGGAGATGGGTGCATATTAGGGGGGATGGTATGAAGATAAAAAAGAATGCACAGGAGGTTTTCCAGGCTGCACAGGACTATTTTGCTGCCTGCGATGCCACGAGAGAGCAGGTCACGCTGAAAAGCGGCGCAATTTCCTATTACCAGGTGCCATACACTATGGCAGGGCTGGCAGCAAGCTTGGGGGTAGGCAGGCAGCAATTGGAGCAGGCGATTGCGCCTGGAAAATGCAGAATGAAGGCGGATGTGCGCGCAGCGCTGGTTGCTGCCTGCGCCAGGGTGGAGCAACATACCGTGGAACGGGCGTTACTGGGAGAACTCAGTGGTCCGGTAGCCGCCATGCTGCTCAAGGGTTGGGGGTATGGAGAGCAAGAGGAACAGGGAAGCGCAGCGCTGGTAGTAACGCTGGAGGATAAGGAAGGATTTGGGAGGTAATCGGATGAAAAAAAGGATATTGCAAGGATACCCCAACCCCCGTCAACGGGAATTTTTTCAAAGCACAGCCCGGCATGTTGCCTATGGCGGCGCCCGGGGCGGGGGAAAGAGCTGGGCAATGCGGCGCAAATTCGTGTTGCTGGCATTGACCTATCCCAAGCTGCAATTGCTGCTGCTGCGGCGTACCTTGCCGGAGTTAAGGGAAAACCATGGACGGCCTTTGCAGGCAGAGTTAAACGGGATTGCCCGTTATCATGCTACGGAACGCTGTTTTTTGTTTCCAAATGGCTCCCGTATCCGGCTGGGATATTGCGCCGCTGAGGAGGATGTGTACCAATATCAGGGGCAGGAATATGATGTGATTGGCATGGAAGAGGCCACCCATTTTACCGAAAGCCAGATGCAGTTTTTGACCACCTGCAACCGTTCCACCCGTACGGATTTCGCACCGCCCAGAATGTATTATACCTGCAATCCAGGGGGCGTAGGACACGCCTGGGTCAAACGCCTGTTTATTGACCGGCGCTACCGTAACGCGGAACAGCCGGAAGATTACGCCTTTATCCCGGCACGGGTGTATGATAACCGGGCGCTGCTGCGGGCAAACCCGGAATACCTCAGGACACTGCAAAATCTGCCGGAGCATTTGCGCCGGGCGCACCTGGAAGGGGATTGGGACGCGCTGGCAGGGCAGTATTTTGAAGAGTTCCGGCGGGACAAGCATGTGATCAAGCCCTTCGCCATCCCCACATGGTGGCGCCGGTTTCGGGCCATGGACTGGGGCTACAACGACCCCTGCGCCACGCTGTGGTTTGCCTGTGGGCCGGAGGGGCATATCTATGTTTACCGGGAGGAATACCAAAGACAAATGCTGGCCAGCGCCATGGCTGCCCGGCTGCGGGAGCGTTCCCTGGGGGAAACCATCGCCTACACGGTAGCCTCGCCGGATGCCTGGCAGTGTCGGGGGATGGCGCGCCCGGGGGAGGACCGCATGGCAGGAGAAAATATTGCAGAGTTGTTCCAGCGGGGAGGCGTGCCGCTATTAAAGGCGGATAACGCCAGAGTAACCGGCTGGCAGCGGGTGCGGGAATATTTGGCGGATGCGCCGGACGGCAAGCCTTATCTGCAAATTTTTTATACTTGTGAAAACCTGATTCGCACCCTGCCCCTGCTGCAATACGATCACAACGGGGAGGATGTCAAAGACGGTGCGGAGGATCACGCCCCGGAAGCGTTGCGCTATGGTTTGATGTCCCGCCCGGTAAAGAGCAGGATGGAGCAAAAGAAAAAGGCCCCTAGTTACGATCCCTTTTCGGAACCGCAGCAAGGAGCGGAAGGGTATCTGGTATGTTAACCGAGAACTATATACAAACAAATATTTCCAAATTACTGAAAAATCCCCTATTTATCTAGCTTTTCAGGTTTTCCATTTTGTCCGGTTTTTACAAATAATTCCATGCTTTACTGCATCAATGCAGTAGAGATGCAGTAAAAATGCAGTAAAATAAACCAACTTACTAAATGGCAAAAACAAGCCCACAGGAGAAAGTTCTCTGTGGGTTTGCTCCTATAGCTCTATTCCTTGTATGGAAGCCTCATATAGAAATTGCTTTAACGGCTCCATATCGCCAGTGTTGTAGTAAGTTAATAACTGCTCATTAAAGCGCTCCATGTTTCTTTCGCTAATAGTAAGCATACCTGCGCCCGCCTCCAATAGTATTTTGTTGGCCAGCACAAGGCTAGTACGCTTATTCCCATCCCAGAATAACTGCCGCCTTGCTCCCCATGCGAATGCTGTAAGCGCACGGTCAGTAGCAGTAACGTCTCCATTCAAGATACCGTTAAGCTCTTGGGTAACAGCTTCTTTTACAGGTAGAGGCGGCATATAATCTGTGCCGGAAATTGCAACGGAACCTGTGCGCAGCGTGCCCCATGCCAATGCCTCATTACGCGCTATGTACTCATTTAGCTTGCAAATATATTCCAGCGTTACCTGTTCTGATATACTAGCAAGCACAAAACGCCAAGCATCCCGCATATTCAAAATAGCCTGTATATCATCCAGTTGCACATTGGGTACATTAACCCCGTCCAGGATTGTTCTTGTCTGGGGGAATGTAACTGCCCTGTTCTCCATCTTCATGCCGCAATAAACATTTTCATCCCATTTCTTTTTGGCAAGAAATAGGCTTTGCTCCGGCGTAAGGTGATATTTATCTGGATACCGTTTATTCATCTGCCGCCTCCTCTGTGGGGTTGGGTGGTTTTCCACATAATACTAAATAATAGTCCCATCCTCAAAAACAAACTCTGCTCGCCATTTACCATTTAGGGCAGCAGCAATTTGTTCCAATTCTTCCTTTGTTAAGGTATTACGCTTCACTTTTTGATTAAAATTTGAAGGCGTAGTACCGATTTTACGGGCTAATTCTGCTTGACTTATTCCAGCATAGGATAACGCCATTTTTAGCTTCTGTTCAATAGTCATGTTCTAGCTCCTTTCTTAATCATATTATAT
>JAEXFV010000100.1 GCA_023451115.1 Bacillota bacterium | reverse complement strand
ACATTGCTTCAACAATCCCTTTTATGGGATATGGTATACTAAAATAAATAATAAAATTGGGCTTACCAGAGAAAGGGACAGTGGCGTGGATAAAATTCAATTGATATGCGATACAACCGGTGGGTTTTCCCAGGAGGAGCTGCAGAGTTTAAATATAAAAACGTTGCCGCTAAGCGTGAATTTCAGCGATGGTACCACATTGGTAGAAGGCACGAGAGAAACCTATCTATCTTATTATACCAAGCTAAACACTCTGGAGCAGCTTCCTACTACCAGCCAACCGCCGGTTGGCATCGTTTGCGAAGCCTTTGAACAGGCGTTGCAAGAGGGGGATCAGGTAATCGCCATATCCTTATCCCATGGTCTAAGCGGCACCTACAGTTCCTTTATGACTGCTGCAGATATGATCGACCCGGATAGAATTTCTGTGGTGGACAGTTTATCTTGCTCGGTAAGCATTAAATTTTTAGCACGTATTGCCAGAAAACTGATCGATGCCGGCAAATCCCGTTTGGATATTGTGCATGAACTAAACGCTCAGGCTAAACGCAGTGATGCCATTATGTTTGTGGATGATTTAAAATTTCTCAAAAAAGGCGGACGGGTTGGCAACTTGAGCTTTTTTGTGGGGAAATTGCTGCATATCCATCCAATTCTCATGATGAAGGATGGCTATTTGGTTGCCCACGACAAAGTGAGAGGGATGCGGGCAGTGTTTGACCGTATGATTCGGGAACTGCCCGATAAATTAAAATACCTTACTGTGTTGCACTGTGCAAACGAGGCAGGAGCCTTAGGCTGTATCGAAAAATTAAGGGCTCGTTTTCGTGATAGCATTGAAATTGAATTGGAAGATCTAAGCCCGGTTATCGGTACGCATTTGGGCAACGGCTCGGTAGGAATTATTTACTGCTGGTAAATCAAGCGCCACATGGATCTAGGTATGGCTCTGTAAGCAATAATTCTTAGAAAATCCGGCAAAACCGGTTTGCATCCTGTTAAAAATGTAGTATAGTAATGTAAAAAGGCTATAAGCAATTAAAATACTATTTTTGCAATGGAGGAATATGAAATTATGAGTGAACCGTTAAAAGGCGCATGCATTATTGGCCAATCTGGCGGCCCAACTTCTGTTATTAATGCAAGTGCATATGGTGTAATCCGCACTGCGTTAGACAACCCTGCTATCACTAAGGTTTATGGTGCTGCCCATGGTATTCGTGGCGTACTGGATGATGTACTGTATGATATGGGAGAAGAAGATGCGGTTGAACTGGAGTTGCTGCTGCATACGCCGTCTTCCGCTTTGGGTTCCTGCCGCTATAAGCTGAAGGACAGCGATGTAGACGACACGGATTATAAGCGTATCCTTGAAATCTTTAAAAAATATGACGTCCGTTACTTCTTCTATAATGGCGGTAACGATTCCATGGATACTTGCAATAAAATTTCGAAATATATGCAAAAGGTTGGATATGAATGCCGCATTATGGGCGTACCCAAAACCATTGATAATGACCTTTTCGGCACCGACCACTGCCCCGGACATGCTTCTGCTGCCAAATATGTAGCCACCAGCTGCATGGAGATTTTTCTGGATGCCCGCGTATATGATACTGGTATGATCTGTGTGCTGGAAATTATGGGCCGCCATGCGGGTTGGCTTACCGCCGCTTCCTCCATGGCTTCTCATTTTGGAAAAGGGCCGGACCTGATCTACCTTCCGGAGCGCGATTTTGATATGGAGCAATTTATTGCGGATGTCAAGCGGGTATATGCAGCAAATAAAAAATGCATTGTTGCCGTATCCGAAGGTATCCATGATAAAAACGGTAAGCTGATTGCGGAATATGGCGCAGAAAACGCCCCTGTGGACGCTTTTGGCCATAAACAGCTTGGGGGCTTGGCGTCTACCTTGGCAAATATCCTTAAAAACGAAACCGGCGCTAAAGTGCGTGGTATTGAATTTTCTCTGTTGCAGCGCTGCGCCGCTCACTGCGCTTCCCAGACGGATGTTGAGGAGTCTTTCCTCTCCGGCAAAACTGCAGTTGAGTGCGCTGTATCCGGCGTAACGGATAAAATGGTGGGCTTTGAGCGTGCATATGACGAAAATGGGCAGTATGTTTGCAAAATTAAGCTGATGGAGCTAACGGATGTAGCCAATACGGAAAAGAAGTTCCCCTTGGAGTGGATTAACAAAGAAGGCAACGGGGTTACCGAAGCGTATTTGGATTATATTCTCCCCCTTATTCAAGGCGCACCGAAAATGGTTTATGAAAATGGTCTCCCCCGTTTTGCCAATCTTAAGAAGATTAAGGCATAACACAGCGCAGTTTTATGGCAGGGAGCGTGCGCGCACGCTCCTTTTCATTTTATAAAAGGCATAACAGCAGGTATTTTATGAATGGCCGTTTTAGAACATGGCAAAATAAATCTTATACTTGCCAAGAATGGGAGGAAACAAAAAATGAAAAAACGCAGCATAATTTGTGTTGGAATGGTTTTAACCTTATTGATGGGCATCATAGGCTGTTCCCCAAAGCAGGAAGCAACTATGGATATACATGCCGTTTGGGATACCATGGAGCAGGAAATCGAGATGCCATCTATGGGGGAAATAGATGCAGAAACGCTCTCCAGCTTATATCCGGAATTGCCTATGGATCAAGTGGCGGAATATGAGGTTCATATGGCAATGGTGAATATACGCGCAGCGGAAGTAGCTCTTTTTGAGGCCACAGACGCTGATGCTGCAGCAGCAATTAAAACGTCTGTTGCAGGTCGAAAAGACGCTTTGGAACAACAATGGAGCATGTATTTGCCGGATCAATACGACTTGGTGAAAAATGCGATCCTTGAAGTGAATGGCAAATATGTTATCTTTATCGTAGGTGAGTTTGCCGACCAGGCAAAAGGAATTGTGGATCAGGCCCTTCAGGGCTAATCCAGGGATTATGGGGCAGGCCTCCTGCCCTTTTTCTGTTCGCGCGAAGCAAAAGCCAGGAGGTATTTATGGTTTTTTCCAGCCTGCTGTTTTTATTTTTATATCTTCCGGTAGTTTTACTGCTGTATTATATCGTTCCTCGCCATTTTCGCACCCCTGTGCTGTTTCTGGTGAGCTTAGCCTTTTATGGATGGGGTGAGCCAGTATATATTTCCATTATGCTTTTTTCTACAATGCTGGATTATACTTGTGGTTATTTTGCTGGAAAGTATCGTACATTGGCACCGAAAAAGGCAAAAGCCGCGGTATGGGTTTCTGTTATTATCAATTTGTCCATGTTGGCATTTTTCAAATATGCAGATTTTTTCATAGAAAATTTGAGAGTTATTCCTGGATTAGAAGATCTGCCCGCTTTCAATATCGCGTTGCCTATCGGCATTTCCTTTTATACTTTTCAAAGTATGTCTTATACCATTGACGTTTATCGCAACGAAGCCCCGGCACAGCGAAACCTGGTGAGCTTTGGCGCCTATATTACTTTGTTCCCTCAGTTGATCGCGGGGCCTATTGTGCGCTATCGTGATATAGCGAAGGACTTAAACGACCGCAAGGAAACTATGGAGCAGTTTGGTTTGGGTGTGCAGCGCTTCTTAATTGGCCTTGGAAAAAAAGTATTGCTGGCAAATAACTTTGGCCTTTTATGGGATTTATATCAGGCGCAGCCTGCCCAAGAACTCAGCGTGTTGGGGGCTTGGGTGGGACTAGCCGGCTATTCCCTGCAAATTTATTTTGATTTTTCCGGTTACTCCGATATGGCCATCGGCCTGGGGCGCATGTTTGGGTTTTCCTTTCCGGAAAACTTCAATTATCCCTATGTTGCCACCAGCATTACTGATTTCTGGCGGCGTTGGCACATTTCTCTTTCCACATGGTTCCGCGAGTATGTGTACATTCCCCTGGGAGGAAACCGAAAAGGCCATATGAAAACATATCGAAATTTGTTGATTGTTTGGGCTCTAACGGGCTTCTGGCATGGGGCTAGCTGGAATTTCTTAGCCTGGGGCGTATATTTTGCCCTGCTGCTTATGCTGGAAAAGGCTTTTTTCATTCGCGTGCTGCAAAAGCTTCCACAATGGGCTCGCCATATTTATACTTTGGTGCTGGTGCTGTTTAGCTGGGCATTATTTGCGCTTCCCTCTCTCCCCCACGCTTTTTCCTATATTGGGGCTTTGTTTGGAGCGGGAAACGAAATGTGGATCGATCGCCGTGGTTTATTTGGATTAATCTATTGGATGCCGCTACTGGCCATAGGTATACTGGGAAGCACCCCGGGTCCTAAAAAATGGGCTAACCGATTGTTTGGGCAAGCTACTGGTTTGGGAGCATGGTGCCAGCCTGTATTTTGCATGCTGGTTTTGGTGCTATGCACAGCCTACTTGGTAGACGCCAGCTATAATCCTTTCCTATATTTTCGGTTTTAACATAAAAGGGGATCAATATTATGAAAAACAAACCCAAAACACAACACATACTAGCGCTACTATTTGTGGCTTTTATTAGTGTATTCGCCGTTCTTTTCTGGGCAATACCGGATAAAACGTTTTCTGAACAGGAAAATCGCTATTTGCAGGAATTTCCGGATTTTTCCTTTGAGGCATTATTTGAGCAGGGGTGGACGAAAGACTTTGAAACTTATATGACTGATCAGTTTCCTGGGCGAGACAGCTGGGTCGGACTAAAATCCTTGAGTGAATATACTCTGGGAAAGCGGGAGAACAATGGCGTGTATTTCGGGAAAGACGGGTCGCTGCTGCAAGACTATCAAGGCGGTGCAAACCTTGAAAAGAATGCCGAATATGTACAGCGTTTCCATGATCTTGTCAAAGTTCCCGTGTTCTTTGGGCTTATTCCTGATAGCATTTGGATAAAGCAAGCGCAGTTGCCCGCTTTTTCACTGGAACACAATCAGCAAGACGCCTTGCAAGCGGTAGAGAATATGCTCACCTTCCCCACTATCCCGATAGCACAAACCCTGCAGCAGCATGCAGCGGAAGAAATGTTATATTATAAAACGGATCACCACTGGACCATGCAAGGGGCTTATTATGGTTATACTGCCATTATGGAAGCATTGGGCCAGGCGCCACTGCCCGAGCAGGCGTTTCAAAAGCGCATGCTATCGTCCAATTTTTCCGGGACGCTGCAGGCGAAAAGCGGAGCCTGGTGGATTAGCCCGGATATTTTGGAAGGCTGGCAACCCTTATCCGCTCCAAATCCGCAAATCCAGATTTATGATGGAGATACGCTTTTGCTCACCCTGGAAAGTTATTTTTCATATCCCCGGTTGGACACCCGGGATCAATATTCTGTTTATTTGGATGGGAACCACAGCAAAGTCATTATCCACACTGGAAACGAAGATGGAAAAAACTTGCTTCTGATCAAGGATTCCTTTGGGCACGCTTTAGCGCCGCTTTTGAGCGCGCACTATAGCCAGATCCATATGGTAGATCTGCGATATTATAAAACAGATTATATCAACTATATTCTGCAGCATGATATCGACGAAGTACTAATTTTATACAGCGTAAATACCTTTAGCCAAGATAGCAATCTGGTATTCTTGACTGCAGGCTATTAATATATGTGCTTACTGTCCGGCTGCTGTATTAATGTTGCTTACATGCTCCACATCTGCCAATCCGCCTACATGGGAGCGGCTTCCATCAAAGAACAAGCACGCGTGACCGTCCATATCATTGCTGGATACCGTATCCTCACCGTGGGGCTGGCCTTGCAGGGAGCATGCCACCCATTCGCCATTTAACTGCACCAGCATAGGCCGCTTATAATAATTAAATTCCCCACCATATAGGCTTTTATATGCAGTAGTATCCGTAGCTGAAGCGCATTCCATTTCAGCATGCTGCTCGCCGCCGGTAAAGATCATTTCAAACGTAGCCCCGGTTTGAAAATCCATCATTTGATAATGGAGGCCAACCACTAACTTATTTTTTACGGTTTCCCAGTTAACGCGCTGACCAATTTCTTTTTGTGTTCCCGTTGCTTTTTGCAGCGCCGGAAAACGAACATTTTGTCCGATAGGCGCCCGCAATGCCCCAGTGGAAAAAAGAATACTTAAGCTTTGCTCTCCAACTGTGCCATCCGCAATAATGGGCGCACCGTTTTCATCCGTCTGATTGGATTGAAATGCGATGGTGCAGGTGCGCGTCAAGCTTTGAAATTTACCAGTGGGTTTAAACATGAAATACCCCAGCTCCCTCAAACGGGTCTGAATCATGGATACCTGCTCGCCATATTCTTCATAAGAGATGATACCATCTCCATTCACATCCCCCGTAATTGCTGCAAAGCTGCTGGATACGCTGCACTGCAACAGCAGGAAAACCATTATGGCGCATAACCATCGTTTCATATAAGGCCCTCCTAGGCGCTGGACTTTTTAGTATTGTATCATAAATGCGGCGGGTGTGCAGAAATGATTGCAGGAATTCATAAACATTTTTAATTCGCTGTGCTATAATCAATTTATTTAGAGAGAAAGTAGGGATATTATGCGTTGCGGATGTCCACAGTGTGGAGCCTATATGGTACAACATGAACAGGGGCTGGAAAGCGGCTGCATCTGCCCGGCCTGCTTTTTTCAATGCAAAGCCTGTATGGGAACAGAGCAGCCGCCGGCAGCCCTGGATGAATTAGCCTTTCATGCAATGTTACGCCAGCGCATTCGTCTTGAGGAAGAAGCCGATGCTATGGATCAACAGCAATTTGACCAATAAAAAGCGGCGTATATACGCCACTTTTGGTTACAGCCCGGTTTCCTGCTTTAACTGGTCAGATTTTTGAATGGCCTGCTGCGCTTCTTGTGCAGAGGCTTTTTTCATCTGATACATATTGCGTTGCTGCATCTGCTGGAATACCGTGAATTGATCTTGCCCGCACTCCATCAGATGCCGTTCCATCATCTGTCTGAGGTTTTCACAGCCCGCTTCCGTAAGAAACGTTGCGTATGTTTTTACCAAATCCTTTTCATTGTTGAGGAGGTCAGTAAGCAGCTCTTTTTCCGTCATAGTGGCATGATTTTGTGTCATAGCGATATTTTCTCCTTCCTTTACTGATGCTGGCTCATATAGCTTTGCAGCGCTTCAAAATGCTGCTTATGATGGGCTGCTGCCATGTTTGCCATATGGCTGAGAGACTCATCCGTGAAATAACTGGAAAACAGGGAGCATTTTTTGTAGGCCATAGCCTCATGATTGAGCATATCTTCAATCATGCTCAGATCCTTGCTGCCCAGCTGGCTCTTGCCTTGCTGCGATTGCTGCTGATTTTGCTGCTGCTGTTGCACATTTGGATTGAAAGCCTGCTGCTGGGACTGTTCATCCACCTGCAGCGGATTTCCGGAATAAGGATTGGTGTCTTGCATGGAAATTTCCTCCTAATAGTCTATATTGGCCGCCCAACGGCGCGCTATGGTTAGTATGGCATCAGGGCAAATCCCCTATGTATGCTTAAGGGGGATTACCCCTCGTTTTTGCGAAAAAGATTTGATATACTAGGATAGAAAATGTATAAGGATGGTAGGCATAGGCCATGAAAAATAAAATTTATCAGGCAAAGAAACAATCTTGCTCATCCAAAGGATTATCTCCAATGGATGTTGCGTTAAAATACCTGGTTTCCCGCCCACGTACCATACGCGAAGTAGAACGCCATCTGGATGAAAAACAATATGGCGAATATGAGGTACAGCAGGTTGTTGATCGACTAATCGAATTAGGATATTTAAACGATCAGGCTTATGCTCAGGAATTTGTGCGTTCCCGCCTGGCAACCAAGCCGGTTAGCCGGCAAAAGCTATATCAGCAATTATCCAATCATGAGCTGCCAAAAGATATTATTTTGGCAGCATTAGAGCAAGTGCCCAAAGAACAGGAAGAAGAAAATGCCTTGGCGGTAGCAAAAAAAGTGGCAGCGCAATTGGAGCGTGGAAATATTTCTGCAGAAGAAGCCAATGTGAGAATGATGCGCCGGCTATTGGGAAGAGGCTATTCCTACGAGGACGCGCGCAAAGCAGTTTGCGCCTTGGAATATGACAACGACAAAGGATCGGAGGATTAGACATTCTATGCGGGAACAAATACTCCGTTTATTGAAGCAATGTAACGGCGAATTTATTTCTGGGGAAGCGATTAGCGAAAAATTAGGTGTCACGCGCGCTGCCATATGGAAACACATGAAGGCTTTACAACAAGAAGGGGTACAGATCGAGGCAGTTACCCGGAAAGGATACCGGCTCATTGCTTTGCCACAACGCTTGCAGGCAAACGAAATTATGCCGTTATTGCATACCCATGATTTAGGCCGAAACTTATCAACCCTTTTAGAAGCGCCATCCACTAATATGATTGCTCGTGAACTGGTACAGCAGGGCTGCCCTCACGGCACTGTGATTACGGCCGAGCAACAAACTGCAGGACGCGGCCGCCGCGGCCGAAACTGGAGCAATTCCCCTGGAAAAGATATCTGTATGAGCCTTGTATTGCGTCCTAAAATGGAAACGCAGCATGCTCCTCGCTTTACCATCGGCACTGCTCTAGGCGTATACCGGGCCGTTTCGGCTTTTGGGCTATTGCCTTCAATTAAGTGGCCAAATGACGTTTTGTTAGGGCCTCAGCTAAAAAAAATCAGCGGGATTCTGCTGGAAATGGAAGGCAATCTGGAAACATTAGAGGCTATTATTGTAGGGATTGGATTAAATGTGAATACCCAGAGCTTTGCACCTGAGCTGGTAAATACAGCATCCTCCCTGATGCAGGAAGCGGGCAGGCGTTTTGACCGGGTTGAAGTGTTGACAAAATTGCTGGATACGCTAGAACCAATTTATGATGCTTGTGAAGATGATAAGGGATACGCCCAAGTCCTCTCGGACTATCGCAAATGCTGCAGCACACTTGGCCAATCCATTTGCGTGACTGGTATTCAGGAGACGTTTTATGGCGTTGCACAAGACGTTGATGCATTAGGGCGATTAATCGTGCGCTTGAAAGACGGCTCTACACGCATCGTTGGGGCCGGCGATGTAAGCGTGCGGACATAAGCATAAAAGTTTTCTACGCTATGATG
>JAEXFV010000072.1 GCA_023451115.1 Bacillota bacterium | reverse complement strand
TGCATCAAAGCCAGGCCGAATCCGCTGGCGCTCTATTTGTTTGCAAATGACAGGCAGACACAGCGGCAGGTGCTGCAGGAAGTTTCTTTTGGGGGCGGATGCATAAACGACACCATCATGCATTTGGCTACTCCTTATATGGGCTTTGGCGGCGTTGGACAAAGCGGAATGGGAAGCTATCATGGGAAATGCAGCTTTGACACATTCAGCCATGAAAAGAGCATTCTGAAAAAAGCCAATTGGCTGGATTTACCCATGCGCTACCGGCCTTATACCAAAAAGAAGGAAAATATGGTGCGCAAGTTTTTGGGATGATGCATTGAAGTCGTTCCTTTTGGCCGTTTCCCTAGGGCGTGGAATGTTTCAAGGAGTCAAGCCAGAGCCTGTGGCTTTGCATCCTTATAAAAAAGCAGGGCGGAAATCCGCCCTGCTTTTTAGCAAACAAGAGATTTTTCGCTTTCCGTCCGCTATTGCGCATCGTCAAAGCTGATATACACGGAAATATCCATTGCCTTCCAATAGATTTTAAAAGCGCTCTGGCCGACCTGTTCGCGGAAATATACCTTGGTATTCCGCGGGATTACCTCATACAATTCGCCATCGCTATCTTCATGATAATAACGCTTGGTCAAATTGGCATCGGTATACATCCTGGCTCCGCTGCGCCGGGTAATCCACATAGGATCATTGTAGACGTAATCGCTTTCTTCCTCAGATCCTGCAGTGATGGAAGCGGTATCTACATACAACACGGTGCCATCCCATTCGATGCGCGTCCAGGTATCGTTGTAACCAGTGCATAAGACGCGATCGCCTTTCTCCAGGTAGCCATAGAGATATTTGCGTTCTCCTTTGGGGATCATATAAGCGGCAATATAGTCACTGGGCGCAGTTACATACTCTTTTTGAGAGTAAAACTTGGAAACCGCGGAGCCGGTAAGAATTACCACCGAAGAGGTGGGTACAAACCCGCTCTGTCTGCCGTACTGAATGCGCGTCCAGTTACCCACAATGCCGGTACGGGCTGCGCCTTCCCCGGAATAAAGGAAGCCCAAGGTATCATAACTGGTGGAAGCGCCTGCGCGCACCCGCACAGTATCCGTTACATAGGCCATGCCTGCAGCAGTGGTGATATCGGTTTCGGACAATGCCGAGGTAAGGCAATAACCCTCATAAGTGCCGCACTTCACTTCAGACCATTTGCCGGATGTTCCATAAACAGCGACCTTGTCTCCTACTTCCAGGATGCCTACCAAGCGGTAGCTTGTGCCAGGGCCTTTTCGCAGGTCGGTCTCCTCCGCCACGTACATGGTCTTGGTAGTCGACGGCTTATTGGCAGACAGAGTAGAGGCGAGGCAGTAGCCGATATAAGAACCGTACTGTACTTTGGCCCATTTGCCATTGCCGGAGGCGGAATAAACGATTACCTTGTCGCCAACTTCCAAAGTGCCAAGTTTGCTATAGTTGGTGCCAGGGCCCTTGCGCAGGGAAGTTTCTTCAGCAACATACATGGTTTTGGTCACAGCGCTATTGTAGGATAAAGCGGAGGTAAGGCAGTAGCCCTCGTAAGAACCGCATTTTACCTGGGACCATTTGCCGGTGGTTCCATAAACAGTGACCTTGTCGCCTACTTCCAGGATGCCTACCAAACGGTAGCTAGTGCCGGGGCCTTTTCGCAAATCAGTTTCCTCAGCGACATACATGGTTTGTGTGGGCGCAGGATCGTTTCCACTTACCTTGGTCAGGTAGCTGGTGAACACATATGCAGTTTTGCCTAAATACTGCACTTGGGTCCAGTTCCCAATCACGCCGGTGCGGGAGATTTTTTCACCTTTTGCCAGGAAGCCCAGCTTGGGATAATTGGTACCGGGGCCAGTGCGTACGTTGACATTGGCGGTGGCTTTCATGGTGCCGGAAGCTGGCGTCAACGTATCAGAGGGCACATCTGGATTGGAGCCGCCGGAGGCCCGCAGGTAAGCGCTGGATACATAGGCGGTTCCGCCATTCCATTGGATAATGGTCCAGTTGCTTACCGTACCAATTTTGGAAACGGCGTCCCCTTTATACAGTGTGCTGACCACCCGATAGCCGGTGCCAGGGCCGGAACGCACATTTACCGTGCCCGTTGCATACAGGGTGGTAACGGTGCTGCCGCCGCCACTTGTTGGCTTGAGATATGCAGAATAAGCGTATCCCTTGACACCGTTCAGGTTGATAATAGACCAGTTACCGCTGGTCCCTGTGCGGGTTACTACCTGATTTTTTTTCAGTTCGCCAATGATGGGGTAGCCGGTGCTGGGGCCGGAACGCACATTGAGGCCTGTGGTAGCCGCTACCTGCTCAGTAGCTGCGGCAAGAGCAGGCGCTGCCAAAGCAAATACGGTGCAAAGTACCAGCAACAGCACTAATAAACGGGTGCCATTGCGGCGAAAACGATTGGTTGTCATCATCATACCCTCCTTCGCGCTAGATTTTGCGCTTTTCATTCAATAAGACGCGCCGAGGAGCAGGGCCGTTTCAATTCGTTAGTGAATAAATTGTGAATTCGAAGCAAGCATATCGATTGTTGGAAACGGAACGGATGAAGATGCTCTTATGATAAAATATTTAAAACTTGTGGACTCATAGCAGGTAGTTTATAATTGTAATATTTAAAAGCCGGAAAAGCCCCAGGCTACCATAGAAGATTTTATTAAAATCCATCAAAGCCGATGGTTTGGGGTAACTGTGGTTTTATAGCGATTCTGATTTTGAAATGCAAGGAATTTTTTATGCGTATTGAAGATTTTGAATATCTCATTATGGTACAGGAATACGGCAGCATATCCGCTGCAGCGAAAAAATTGTTTATGACGCAACCCCAGCTCAGCCAAAAAATTCGCAATATGGAGTTGAAGCTGGGCGTGACAATATTCGATAGGAGCAATTATCCTATGCGCCTTACCTATGCGGGAGAACAGGTGTTGCAATCCGCTATGCAGATCAAAAAAGTGAAAGACGATCTGGAAAACCAAATAAGCGACCTCAAGGGAGAAGCAAAAGGCTCTCTGCGCATTGGAATGTCCGCACATCGTTCTATCGTGCTTACCCGCATTTTGCCTGAATATCAGCAACGCTATCCTAAGGTAGAAATTAGCGTACACGAGCATACGCCAACATCTTTTACCAACTTGCTTTTAGACAAACAGGTGGATTTTGCCTTGATAAGCCAGGATGAATTCAATCAGTCCACGGAACTGAATTATGAATTTTTACACAAAGACCGAGTGATGCTCTTCTGTGGCCCAGGTACTGAGATTGCCCGGCGAAAGAAAGTTGGCGAGACCATACGCATTCGTGAAGTAGCCAATGAGACGTTTATATTTACGCAAAAGCATTTCGGCTTCCGCACGTCACAAGATCGAATGTTTGCCAGGCAAAATATTCATCCATCTGCTTTACTCACCGTTCATAGCATCGAATTGGCTTGTCGCCTTGCGGTGGCCTGCAATTGTGTGACACTTTGCCCGGAAGCTAATCCTTTGGAAACAGCCCACTTGAAGGAAAACGCATGTTATTTTCCCATATGCGAGAAAGATATCATACGGAATTTTTCACTGGCATATCGAAAAGACACATTTATCACCAAATATATGCAGGAATTTATAGAGCGTGTAAAAAAAGCATATCAGGATTAATTAGATAATGTTGATACGAGAGAATATGTTATAATAGAAGCATCAAGAACAAGAGGTGCTTTGGATGGAAAAGCAACAGAAAGAATGATTTTCACTTGTTGAGAATATCCCTAACCCTTACACAAACTGGAATTTTCTTAACACATTATTTTTACCGTACCTGCCGCAAATCTCGCTACATACAATTTAACAAACAGATTATGTTCATTTTTATTTGCTGTGTATCTCTCGCTTTTTGTCTTCGTAAAGTAACTTATCCGCCTGTGCTATTCCGTTTATAATATCTGTTTCTGCATTTGAAAGCGTATTATATCCAATACTGACTAACAATGAACACTCCTTGTTGTGTTGTTCTTTCATCTGCAGTTCTTCAAGATTCTTTCTAATACAGTTTTTCACCAGATCAGGGGCTATGTCTCTCCCGGACAGTATATAACAAAATTCATCCCCGCCATAACGTGCTACAAATCCG
>JAEXFV010000029.1 GCA_023451115.1 Bacillota bacterium | reverse complement strand
ATGCCGTTATTTTTGGCGGTGGGATATATGCTTCCGGGATAGCGGGGCTCCCCATCCTGAAAAAGAACATGGATCTGCTTGCGGGTAAAAAAGTTTTGGCCTTTTGTGTAGGCGCTTCTCCATTTGATAAAACAGCTTTTCAGGGGATTGTCCAGCACAACATGAAGGACGAGCTCAGCCCAATTCCTCTCTTTTATTGCCGGGGTGCCTGGGCTCCGGATAAAATGAGCTTTAAAGACAGGACTCTTTGTAAGATGTTAAGAAAAATGGTGGCAAAAAAGGAACCCGCAGCGTGCGAGCCATGGATGGCTGCCTTGCTGCAGGCTGGGGACAGCCAGTGCGACTGGACCGATAAACGTTATCTGGAACCAATTCTAAGCGCGTTGCAATAAGGCCGGAGGAATCGCCAATATGAAAATAACAGAGCGCACGTTCCATGCCCAAAACGGAAATCTGCATTATTTTGAGACGGATGGCGGTAAACAGCCGCTGGTGCTGATCCATGCACAGGGTGTGGATGCCACAAGCTATGGCAACGTCATAAAACCCCTGTCTCAGAAATACCATGTATATGCCGTAGACTGCTTCGGGCATGGGAAAAGCAGCCATGACCCGGAACACTATACCGTGTGCGCCATTGGCAGCGCCATCGCCGAGCTGATTCGCACGGTAATCGGCAGCAAGCCCAGCATTGTAGGCCATTCCTCCGGCGGCCTGATCGCCGCCTACATCGCCGCTACATATGACCTATGTGATACGCTGTTTTTGGAAGATCCTCCGCTCTTTTCTTCACAAGGCGAGCGCCGCTTCCATACCTTTCATTATTTGGATCTCTCCACCGTGTGCCATGGGTTTCTCGCACAGACACAGGAAGCCGATTTTGTCCTTTATTACTTCATTCATCAAAAAGCATGGGAGTTTTTCCCGCCGGACATAAAGGCGAAGATTTACGACAGGATGGTTCTCATGGCAAAGAAGAACCGGCTAAGGCATCCAGACAGAAACCTGAAAGTTCCGTTCTGGCCCAAGTATGCGCTGGCAGCCTTTCAAGGGATGAATGCATATGACCCACGTTTTGGCGAAGCGTTTTATCAGGACACCTTCCATGCGGGCATCCCTCACACGGACATGCTTGCGAAGATCCAGTGCAATACCGTAATCATGAAGGCAAAGACAAATTTCGATAAAGACGGTATACTGCTTGCCGCCATGAACGATGAAGATGCGGCGCAGGCGCAAAGGCTGATTAAAAGCAGCCATATCGTTCGTTTTGATTGCGGCCATGGCGTACACGTAGAAAAGAAAAGCCAGTTCGTAGCGCTGTTAATGGAGCAGGCTAATGGTTGATTTTTGAAAGGGCGTTTCCCGGGATCGTGCTGGGGACTGCCCCTGTCGTATTTGCCGCCCAGAAGGCAATTATGGCCCGATAGCTTCCCTCTGTACAAAGGTTCATATCTCTATTTTGGGCCTATGCAAACCATAAAACAGCAAAAAAAGCTTAGGGCTGCATAAGAAAAAAGCATCATATGCGCCTATAAAAATAGCGCTTTTGTAACATTCCATACGCGCATCGAAATCAGAACAACGCTTTCATTATCCTTGCCGGCCGGCCATATCTTGTTGCCGTATATTTTCCGCTTTCAATGGCAAGTTTTGCCGCTTCCAGCTTATTTAATATACGGCTTGCCGTTCTGGTGCTTACCGAAAGGGCAGCAGCCAAATCCGCAGAGGTAAACGTTTTTTTATTTGCGGCTTTTAGCATACAATCTATCTGGTAAATGGTCTGCACACTCAGTCCGGCAGATTCCGCCAGTATTACTAAGCGGTGTTCAATAAAGGCGTTTTCCGGTTTTTTCTCTTCATTTGGTTCTATCGGCCCCAGAAAATCACACGGGCTATAAATGATATACGCCCGGTTACCGCCTTCTCTTGCCGCTCTCCATACTCCGGCATCTGCATTTGCCTTGGCCTCCATCATTGTATCCCCGTAGCCAATGCCAATGCTCAGGGTAAATGCCGTATGCTTACATACATCGTTCAATATTGAAAATTTCGCCAAACCATTTGTGATTTCCATAAGGTATCCTTGTGAACAAATGATTAAATATTCCGTGTTGCTGACTGTAACCATTGCTGCATTTAATTGCTGGGCAAATAAAGCCAAGGCTTCCCGGAGTTGGCTAATATCATAATTTTCCAATAGTATGGGTTGATTTGAGGTGTAAAACGCATTCCTATGGGATGCGGAAATAGAAAGGAATACGATTTCGCTATTCATATTGCGCTTTGCTTTTATGTGCAGGATCAACCGACGGATCTCATTGATATATCGTTCCTTATCCGGTGCTAAAAACAAGGCGGGAATGCCAATTTGATTGAGCGAATTATAAACCGCGCTCATCGAGGTGATGCATATGTCGCAAAGCCCATGGGAATAATTTTGCCGGTGGGCCTCAAAAGTGTCTGTGACAAAATGCTGTGTCAGGTTATTTACCCTTACCAAAACGGGCTTTACTGTTTCAATGCTGACGTTTAATGATTGGTATACGTCTATGATCGTGCTGTAATCAACACTGTCGATGCTGATGCGCCTTATGTCAATATTGTTATTCTGGATGGCATATAAAAGCAAATATGTGAAGTTCCAGGTAGAAATATCAACATACCGGCAGGGGACGGTATGCTCCACTACCCTTGAAATCAATTTATATGGATCCTTATGGGTATATAGTATACCGTCACAGTTCAGCATGAGCTTTTTCATTTTTTCTGCCACCTGCGCTATCTGATCGTCATCTTGAAAAGGCACTTCCATAACCTGAACATCCGTAAACTTGTACGCACATAATTCTTTCACCAATGAAAGGGAATTCGGATGACCCACCGCCAATAACCGAAACGCCATTTTATACACTACTCCTTTTAAACTTGCACAAAATTCACTTGCACGGATATAAAGACAAATTCAAGACTATATACAGACAAAATCTTATTTTATATGATAAGAATATCACATAGTAAGGCGTTTGTCACACCGTTCTTGGACTTTTGCAACAGAATGAAAACGATTTCCGGTATACTCCAAGGATTGTTCCATTCAATTGGGCCGGAAGAATAACAACAAGGAGGCAGCAAAGTTGAAAGTAGCATTTGTTGGTATTGGCGAAATGGGTTTTGGAATGGCAAAGAACATTCTGCAAAAAAATGGGTCTTTACTGTTCTGGAATCGCACAAAGGACAAACCGCATGTATTGGAGCTGGTTGAAGCGGGAGCAACGCTTACACAAGAACTCTCGGATGCCGTAAAAGAGGCTGATTATATCGGCATTAATCTTACCAACGACAATGCAGTAAAGGCAGTTTGCGGTGAGCTAAAGAGCATGGTGAAACCGGGCGCCATCATCATGGATTTCAGCACTGACGCTCCTGAGACGGCAGAAGAGATGGCGGCAATGTTCAAAGAAACCGGTGTGGATTTCCTTGATTGCCCGGTCAGCGGAGGATCCATGGGCGCGAATGCCGGTACGTTGGCCATAATGGCAGGAGGGTCAAAAGAAGCGTTCGACAAAGCGCTGCCCATTATGGAAATGTGCGGCACAAATGTGCGTTATATGGGCAAATCGGGATGTGGACAAAAAGCCAAGCTGATTAACCAGCTGCTCACTTGGGTAAATCAGGCAGTGGTTTGCGAAGCAATGCTTTTAGCAGAGAAAGTTGGAATTGACCTTGCTGAATTGAACCAAGTTCTTAAGACTGCCTGGGGCAGAAGCTGGATGTTGGAACGATCGGTTGACCGATATATTATTCCCAGGGATTTCGAATCTCCTTCCGGGGTGGAACTCATGGTGAAAGATTACAACCTGATTTTAAAGATGGCCGAGAAGGTTCACTGCGCAATCCCAATTTCTGTTGAGGCGAAGAAGCCCTATGATATTGCTATGGATACGGGATACGCCAAGAAAGACCCCTCTGTCATCATTGAGGTAATGGAAAAAAACAATTGCAAATAAAAAACAAGAACAGGAGACTACCATGCGAAGCGATGTAATTAAAAAGGGGCCGCTCACAGTTCCACAAAGAGCTATGCTCAAAGCGATGACCATCACAGACGTTGAGATAGAAAAGCCGTTTGTTGCCGTAGTGAACTCGAAAAGCGACTTGATTCCCGGCCATATCCATCTGAATGAGATTTCAGAAGCCGTAAAAGCAGGCATACGCATGGCCGGCGGCGTACCGTTTGAATTCAACACCATAGGCGTGTGCGACGCGATTGCCATGGATCACATGGGAATGAAGTATTCCCTTCCCAGCCGTGAACTGATTGCGGATACGGTTGAATCCATGCTCATCGCAAACCCTGTGGATGCAGTGGTATTCATTCCCAACTGCGATAAGATTGTGCCTGGAATGCTTATGGCAGCTTGCCGGCTTAATCTGCCCTGCGTATTCGTCAGCGGCGGGCCCATGATGGCGGGCCGGTTTGAAGGGAAGCGGGTTGCCGGAACGGATGTTACCGAAGCGGTGGGAAAATTCAGCATTGGCGCCATGACTGCGGAACAGATCAAAGATATGGAAGACCATGCGTGCCCAGGCTGCGGCTCCTGCGCTGGAATGTATACCGCCAACTCAATGAACTGCCTTACAGAAACCCTGGGGCTTGCACTTCCCGGCAACGGCACCATTCTTGCCGTTACAGCAGAGCGCCGGAGGCTGGCGAAGGAAGCCGGCATGCAGGTAATGGAGGTACTGAAGGCGAACAGGCGGCCAAGCGATATCCTTACCGACGACGCATTTGAAAATGCATTAAGGGTTGAAATGGCGGTGGGCTGTTCCACCAACACCATGCTTCACCTTCCGGCTATTGCCAACGAACTGGGGAAAAAGCTGGATCTGTCGTATATTGATAGTTTATCTCATGATACTGCCCAGATTTGTAAAATTCAGCCGGCTGCTCCCGTATACATGGAAGACCTTTATGAGGTTGGCGGAATTTCAGCAATATTAAAAGAACTATGGAAGCACGGAAAAATTCATGAGGATACCGTTGGCGTAACGTTGAAACCGCTGAAAGAACTCCTTGCGAACAGCAAAGATGCGGATGGAACGATCATCAGAAAATATGAGGAGCCTTATCGTGCCGAAGGCGGGCTGGCAGTAATGCGGGGAAACCTTTGCCCGGATGGCGCGGTGGTCAAACAGGGTGCTGTGCTGGAGAATATGCTCAAGCACAGTGGGCCTGCCCGTATATACGAAAGCGAAAGCGCCGCAGCACAAGGCATACTGCACGGCGAAGTGAAACCGGGCGATGTGGTGGTTATCCGCTACGAGGGGCCCAAGGGTGGCCCTGGTATGCAGGAAATGCTTACTCCTACAGCAGTGATTGCAGGACAAGGCCTTGACGGTCAAGTTGCCCTCATTACAGACGGACGTTTTTCAGGCGTATCCAGGGGCGCGGTCATAGGCCATATTTCTCCGGAGGCAGCGGACGGTGGGCTGCTTGCATTTGTAGAAGAAGGCGACATCATTGACATTGATATCCCTGGACGGCAGCTTAATCTGCGCGTGCCCGATGAAGTGATTGAAGAACGCCGTAAAAACTGGAAGGGCGCTCCTGACAGAAAAATCGGCGGCTGGCTAAAACGGTACGCGAGCATGGTCTCTTCGGCATGCGAGGGAGCAATATTAAAAATTTAACACATATCATGAGAGGATTTAAAATATGAACGTTGAATTAAAACCGCTCCATATCAGCCTGAGCGTCAGAAACCTGGACGAATCCATGCAGTGGTACAAAGAGCATCTGGGATTTCAGCTGGTTTTCAGCATGTATCTTTCAGGGCACCATGCCAGGCTGGCGTTTATGCGAAAAGGCGATTTTGAGATTGAAATGTTCCAGCATGACAATACAAAACCTCTTCCGCCGGAACGGCTGGATCCGCATGCAGATCAGCAGACCCAGGGAACGAAGCATCTGGCATTCTTAGTGGATGATGTGGAAGCCCTGGCCTCCGAATTACGCAGCGAGGGCGTGGAAATTGTTACCGGGCCTAAGGTGATGGAATGTAAAGAGGCAAATGTCCGGGAAAAAATATGCTTTATCCACGATCCCAACGGTATCTGTATTGAGTTTATTCAAAGAAAAAACATATAAATGCAAGGGGATGTAATAAATGGAAAAAAACAAACTTTCGGGCGGTGCTTTCTTTGATATCAAGGGAGAGCAGACCGGACAGCCTATTACAAAAAAAAGAGGCGTTAACCTGCTAATTGCAATTGCTCTATTCATAATTTTTATGCTTATTCCTATGGACAGCATTTCCCCCACTGCATCTCCAACGGTTGCGTTGCTGGTTGCCGTAATCTACATCTGGATTACCGGCGCGCTGAATATGGGCGTATCTTGTATTCTTCTGGTGGTAGGGGCGCTGCTGCTCAAGCTCATCAACTTCGGAACCTTCTGCACTGCGTTTGGTTCTTCCCCATTTGCTATGATGATTGGAATGTTCATCGTGTCGATGGGTGCTTCCAGAACCAATATCGCAAAAAGAGTAGCATATTTCTTCCTGTCCAGGATGGGAAATTCTCCGGCGCTGATTTTGCTGGCTATCATTACTGCAACAGCGGTGATTTCCGCTTTTGTTTCCAACCTTGGAACAACCATCGTAATGGCCTCCATTTCCATAGCCATTATGGATGAGATGGGCGAAGAAAAAGGAAAGAGCGGCCTTGGAAAGGCAATCATGATTGGCATTCCCATTGCCTCTATGATCGGCGGTATGGCTCTGATCACCGGAAGCCCCAGCACCAATATGATGGGAATTTCCATGCTCGAGTCCATTACCGACGGCGCCTATACGGTTACCTATAACCAGTGGGCCGCAATCGGCTCTGTATGCGCCGTTCTTTTGATCATTCCTACCTGGTTCGTATACAAGAAATGCTTTCATATAAAAAATAAAAGCGGTGAGAACAAGGTGGATACGGCCCAATTTAAGCAGAAGCTTAGAGAACTTGGCCCCATGAGAGGCGCTGAACTTCGCTGGGTCATTATCGTGATTTTCTTTGTAGGCAGTATGGTTTCCGGCTTATTCCCAACGCCTGTGGCTGCGCTGTTCTGCGCCCTTTTGTGCATGCTCCCGGTCATCGGTGTGGTGAAGCCGGAAGATGCTATGAAATCGCTTCCTATGGACGTCCTGATTCTCATCGGTTTTACGCCGGTCATTGCGGATATGATTTCCGGCGCTTGCCTGGGAGAATGGCTGGTAACCAATCTGTTTGGTTGGACCATTGGACTCCCCCCGTTTGTTCTTATGTTGGTAATGGCGCTTGTAATGACGCTGCTGATTAACTTCTGCGCCAACGCAACGCTTGGACTCATTGCAGTTGTTATCTTAGCATTTACGCCCCTGGTTCTTGCAAGCGGAATGAATCCTTCCCTGATTTTGCTCCCGGCCATGTTCCTCGGCAGCCATACTACAGTGCTCGGCGCCCAGACAAACGTGGTCCTGACTTATCAGCATGGGTACTGGAATATGAAGGATCCTATCAAGCCCGGCCTGATATTAATGGTAATGTGGACGATTGTCATCGTTGTCGTTACCTACTTTATGGGGCCCCTGATCGGGATGCCGATTTATATTTAAGAAAATAAGAGGCGCGCAATGGTTCATTACCTTTTAATTAAACTTAAGGACAAGAACGATACGGAGTATATTATGAAAGCGGCTGAAAAGCTGCTTTCTCCGGTCACAGAAGAGATCGCTGGAATAAGCGATGTACGGATCATAAAGAACGCATCCATGCGCTCAGAAAACATGGATCTGTTGATTCGTTTTGAAATGAGCAGCGAGGCTGTACTTGCGCAGTATCTCGGAAGCAACTGCCATAAGGCTTTTATCGCTGCGGCCGGGCCCAGGACGGAAAGCAAAGTAACCATTGATATTTAATAGGTCCCTGATTAACTGCCGACGTAAGGAAAAGCCCTGCGTCGGCAGTTAATCAATAAAGATGCATAGCCTATCGGTTTGTTTTTCCAGTCTCCATTCTCTCATCGTTCTGGTTTGTTTTATAAAATCAACTTTGTTCCGCAGCAGTTTATACGAAACTTCTCTGATTAATTCTTTGAAGAAATAAAAGAATTTGTTAAGAAAGGCTGCATCAAAACCAAGAAAATCCGCATATAGCTATTTGTCTTTTCAATTCTCTCCTCCGGGCGTTAATCTAATTTTATAAATAAGCGCTCTCATTTTCCCGGGACGGCTTCATAAATAAAAGCGGGAAGTGTCCCTTTCGTTCATCATATATTTGATAAAACTGATCCGGCGGAACGGGCTTTGAAAAATAATAACCCTGAACCATTGGGCAGCCGATAGAAGCCAGATACCGGCATTGCTCCGCTGTTTCTACCCCCTCGCAAATCGGCTCAATATGGAGCTTGTTCAGCGAATGTATGATGTCAGGTAAAATGATACGGTTGCGGCTATGCATCGGCTCTTCTTCCGTCAAAAAGCGCCGGTCAAGTTTGAGCACATCAAAATCTAACTCCTGCAGGGCAATAACGCCGGCATACCCTGCGCCAAAATCATCGATAGAGAGGGTATAGCCACGGTCCTTTAATGGCCCGCCAAGCCTCATGGCAGCGCTCATCTGCCCAATCATGGCAGTTTCAGTCATCTCAAACTCCAGCAATTCTGGCGGAATGCCAAATTCCTGTACGATAGAATGGAGCACATCCGCCTCATTCCACACCTGAACATGCAGGCGGGAAAGGTTAACCGAGGTGCGAACCAAGGGTAGCCCTTTTTCCATGCGCTCCTTCATATGGGCGCAGACTTTGCGCAAAATCAGCCGGTCCAGTTCAATAATGGAACCGTTTTTCTCCATGATGGGCAAAAACGAATCCGGGTAAATAACGCTCCCTGTCGGGTTAAGACGCCGGGCCAGCGCTTCTGCGCCGGTAATTTTGCCCGTTAATAAATTCACCTTGGGTTGGAGATAGAAGGTAAAACGCTCCTCTTTTAAAGCTAAGTTGGATTCGCTTTCCATTTTCTGTAGTTCGGTCAATTCTTTCGCTAGGGAATCGTTGAACACCACGGCAGTAGTCATAAAGTTTTGTTTTGCTTTGCGCCAGGCAACTTGAGCATTTACCACTGCTTCTACGATGTTGCCGCCATGAACGGGACAAATACCACAATAGGTTCGTAAATTACAGGCTGGATATTGGCTGCGGTACGAAGAGATAAAATTCTCTGCAAACGAAGCATAAATGGAAACCAGTTCTTCCTCCGAGCGTGGCTTATCCGCAATCACGAGAAAAATAAACTGGTCGGCTATAATTCTCTCACATGCATGTACCCATGGAATCTGATTCAAGCGTTCCTCAGCCGCAGTTAGCAGCGTGTTGCCGCCCTCCAGCCCATAAATCCGGTTGACAAGAGTAAACTCAGCAAAATCAAAATAATATAGAAATGCCCGATCTTCATAGTCCGACACTTCAAAAACTTTTTCTGCCTTTTTTATAAAGGTTCTATGGGTCAGCATGGGTTTCTCCTCCATCCTGAATAACAATTATCCAATTACTCATCCGTAAAGAATCTCTCCTCACATACAAAATAGCCGACTTGCATCGAACCGGCTACTTA
>JAEXFV010000165.1 GCA_023451115.1 Bacillota bacterium | reverse complement strand
CCCGGCGAAGTGCAGGCCGCGGCCATCTGCGGCATGGGGGGCACGCTGATGTCCCGTATTCTGGAAGATTGCGTCCCCCCGTTGAAGGGCGCAGCCCTTTTGGTGCTGCAACCCATGCGGGCGGTAGCGGATATTCGCAGTTATTTGTTTTTTCACTGCTACCGGGTAGTGGATGACGTGGTGGTGCGGGATGCCGGGCGGCTATACCAGGTGTTTTCCGTGGTGGCAAACCAACAGGATATCCTGCCGGCCGGCTGGCCTGAGGGATTTTTTGATTTGGGGCACCGGGCATTGGAAAGCCGAAGCCCACTATTTTTGCCTCTATTGGAGCAGATGCTGGGACAGCACCGTGCACGGCTGCTGGAAGCCAGCGGCACCTGCGGCGCTTTGCCCCTGGAGCAGAAGATCCAGGCGCTGGAGCAGATCCGGGCGATGTGGTAACGTTTTTCGTTTTCGCAGGCAGTGCGCTTTGGGTGGTAAAGGGTGGCCAACACCCCAGGTTTTCACATAACCGCTTCGTAAAACCGCCAAACCCGGATAAGCTGGCCGGAAAGAAGAAACGAAAGGGCGTTTTGCGGCCCCAATGCCTTGGGCAGGGCCCTGCGGAGGTAACAGAAACATGAAGTTAGAAGCGTTTATCCCCTTGGTAGAAACCACTGCGCCCCCCTGCTTGGCGGAAAGCTGGGATAACCCAGGGTTATTGATTGAGCCGGAGCAACGGGAGATCACAAAAGTGCTGGTAGCGCTGGACTGCACCCTCCCCGTTGTGCAAGAGGCGGCGCAGGTGGGAGCGCAGCTGGTGCTGAGCCACCACCCCCTGTTCTTTCAACCGGTGCGGCGCATCCACTACAGCTTGGCGGACACGGCTCCAGCCTGGCATCTCATTCGCCATGGCGTCGGCTTGTACGCCGCCCATACCAACCTGGACAGCGCTTTGGGCGGGGTAAATGACGTCCTTGCGCAAATGCTGGGACTGGACCAAGTAAGGCCGTTATTGCAGCCGGGTGAGGCGCTGAGCGAACTAACTCAAAGCATAGGCCGCGTAGGCGAGTTGCCCCAGCCATTATCCTTGCAGGCGTTTGCCGCTTTTGTGCAGCGGGAGCTGCATACAACGGCGCTATTTGCCGGAGACCCACTGCAGACGATACGGCGGGTTGCAGTGCTGGGCGGCAGCGGCGGTGATTTTTTGCCCCAGGCCAAAGCGGCGCAGGCGGATGTGCTGGTTACAGGAGAAGCCAAGCATCATCAGGGATTGGAAGCGCACGCTATGGGGGTAGCGCTGATTCAAGCCGGGCATTATGAAACCGAGCGGCCTGTGCTGGAACTGTGGATCAAAGGTTTACAGCTGGCGCTCAAACGGGTACAATGTAAAGTGGAGTTAATAGTATCAGGGACCCAAAGCGCGCCGTTTCGCGCGCCCTGATGAGATAGCCCGGGGGAAGCGGCCCACGGGCGAGGGAGGGAGACACAATGGGTAAATTGGATGTGCTGTGGCAATATCAAGCGCTGGATGTGGAGCGGGACCGGCTGGAGCGGGAGGCAAGAAACACCCCCAACCGGGTGAAGCTCAACAAGCTGCACGGCTTTTTAAGCGACCAGCAGGCTGCCATCTCCAAGCTGCAAAAGGAGATGGAGCAAAAGCAGGCTGCGCTGGATAAGCTGGAGGAACAGGTCAACGAGCAGCAGCGGCAGATCGAGCTGGAGGGTTCTGAGCTGGAGCAGATGCTCAAAGATGAAGAGTGTACTGCCGAAGAATTTACAGAATGCCGCCAGAATTACGAAAAACTCCAGTCTGAAATAGCCAGCACCCGCAAGGAGCTGTTAGAACTCCTCAAGTGGATTGACCAGGCTGCTAAGGATTACAAGGCTACCCGCACCGCAGCGGGCAGAGCCAAGAAAGAATATGACGCCATGCGCCTGGCCTGCGAGCAAGAGTTGGAGGCTGCAAAAGGCCCCTTGCAGGCCGCTGCCGCCCGGGTGGAAGACCAGGCGAAGCTGGTGGATCCGGCGTTGTTATCCGCCTATCAGCGGGTGAAAAAAAATCATGCCGTGCCTATGGCTAAGGTGGAAAACAACCAATGCGGCGGATGCAACATGTCTCTGCCCATGGTAGTAGTGAAACGGGTAGCAAACGGCGCAGGCATTGTGGAATGTGAGAACTGCGGGCGTATTTTATACGCCTCAGAGGAATAGAAGGCCAACGCACAGGAGGCTTTTGCATTACTTCGTGATAAAGCTCCAAGCCCAAAGGGTTTTGGGAAAATTATGGAAAGCCGGATGGTTTTCAAAAAGTGAGCGGCTTTGCATAGCAAATGCGAGTAAGACAGGTGACTGCGTCCATATCATATGGATGAGGAAAGTCCGAGCACCATAGGGCAGGGTGCCGGGTAATACCCGGTGGAGGCGACTCCAAGGAAAGTGCAACAGAAAGAAACCGCCTGCATGTTGCAGGTAAGGATGGAAAGGCGAGGTAAGAGCTCACCAGCGGCTTGGCGACTTGTCCGCTCTGTAAACCCCACCTGGTGCAAGATTGGTATGGGAGCAACGGGGGTAACCCCAAAATGGCGGCCCGCCACGCTCCTTGTAATCGCTTGAGCCTATAGGCAACTATAGGTCTAGATAGATGGTCACCCTTTGACAGAACTCGGCTTATGGCTTGCTCGTAGCGGCTTTGCCGCCTGAACAATATTGGTTGTTGGGAAGGTGGCCAAAGCACAAGCTTTGGCATTGCGCTTTCGTGAAGCCCCCGAAACCCAGGGAGGTTCGGGGGAAGGAGGACAATATGGAATTTTACGATGTACTCAAAACCCGGCGGAGCATCCGCCAGTATAAGGACGACCCGGTGCCCCGGGAAACGCTGAACCGGATCCTGGAGGCAGGCCGCATCGCCCCATCCTGGTGTAACCGCCAATGCTGGCGGTATATCGTAGTAAGCGACCCTGCCCAGCGCAAAATGCTGGGCGAGCTGATCAGCAACCCTTCCGCCGAATGTTATGAAAAAGCGCCGTACGCCCTGGTGCTCTGCGCAGACCCTTCCGACAGCGGCGTGACGGGAGGCAAAGAGTATTATTTGGTGGATTGCGGCATTTCCATGGAGCACGTGGTGCTGGCAGCAGCCAACGAAGGCCTGGCAACCTGTTGGGTGGGTGCGTTTGCAGAATACCCGGTGCGCAACCTTCTGGGCATCCCCAAAGAGATTAAAATTGTAGCCATTACGCCTGTGGGGTATGCCGACCAGGAGCCGCGGCCCTTTGAGCGGGAGCCGCTGCAAAAAATCGTGTTTGAGGGCTCCTGGCGCAGGGATAATACCTAGGTAATATTGTGTCAGGTGTTTGTAGCATAACATTGTGGATTTGTCAATGATGTTTTAGGAAGTCGTAATAGTTTTGTGATACATCATGCAGCCTCCCGTGGTATACTAAACTTGCAAATGAGAGAGAGGGCAGCAAGTTCATACCCCTGACGTGCTTACCAAACTCGTAAGACCCGCCTGAACCGGCGGGTCTTTTCTGTATTTTTAAATTTCATAAATCTTTCATATCCTATCCCTTGACGCAAGCATTCCTAACGGCTATACTGATAACAAGAGTTCGGTCGGTCGGCCGACAAAATGCAGGAGATCGTAATCATGGCGAAAAAAGACTTGAATTTTGAAAGCACCCGGGCGGCTATTCGGGAGACCGCAGCAGCCCTGTTTACCGCAGGAGGGATCCATTCCTCCAGTTTAGCGGATATTGCAAAGGCTGCCAAGCTTTCCAAGGGGACGCTGTATTACTACTACCCTTCCAAGGAATACTTAATTGCAGATATTGCAGAAAACCATCTCAGCCGGATGACCGACTTGATCTTTACCTGGATTGATACCTTAGGCCGGGAGCAGGACGCCAAAACCGCCGTAGGCGCATTGTTGGACGCCTTGTTTCAAGACCCTAACGCCATGCGGCTGCATTTTGTGCTCCAATGCGAAGCGCTACGGGAGGACGAGTCGCTCAAACGCCGGTTTGCCGCCAAGGCCAGGGAATGGACTGTGATGTTAGAGGTGGGGTCTTTAAAAATGTCCGAGCCGGGAGCCGCCCGGTTCCGCAAACTCAGCCGCAGCTTTTTCGCCTTGCTGGACGGCTTTGGCCTGCACCTGTTGTTGGGCGAAGACCTGGACAAAGAGCAGCTTCGCTCGCTGCTTACGGAGGGATAAACATGTCCGAACTGGTGAATTTAGAAACAACCGTAGCGTTAACCGAAACGGAAAAAGGCACTGTGGTGCAGCGCCCCATCCTGGTGGTGGGGGACAGCATTACCAAAGGCGTTATTTTTGATGAAAAGCGGGGGCGCCATGTGTTGCTGCGGGGGCAGGATTTTTGCTCGCTGGTGGCGGCACAGTTAAAAACGGCGGTGGTGAACCTATCAAAATTTGGCTGTGTGAGCACAGCAGCAAAAGACATTTTAAAGGACCGTCTGCAAAAAGACCCGGTACCGCCTGCGCTGGTGGCATTGGAGCTGGGCGGCAACGACTGCGACTTTGACTGGAACGCCATTGCCGCAGCGCCGGAGCAGGAGCATTTCCCCAAAACGCCGTTGGAACAGTACGAGCAGACGCTTACGGACATGGTGACCGCAGCCTATGACGCGGGCAGCCAGCCGGTGCTGTTTAACCTGCCGCCCATTGATGCGGACAAATACTTCCGCTATTTCACAGGCGGCAATCAGGAAAAAGCCTGCAACATCCTGAAATGGCTGGGCAATGTAGGGCGCATTTACTGGTGGCACGAGCGCTACAATGCTGCTGCGGAGCGGGTAGCACAGGCCACAAAAACGCCGCTTTTGATGATTCGCTCCGCCCTGCTATCCGCTTGGGACTATCGCCGCTATGTCAGCGGAGACGGCATGCACCCCAACGCGGAAGGGCATCAGCGCATGGCGGAGGTGGTGCTCCAGTATATCCGCAGCTACCAGCCTAATCTGTTGGCGGCGTAAAAGCACTGCATCGAATAAAGCCGCCCTTGGGGCGGCTTCCGTGTGTCAAAAAAGTCCAATTGGACTTTTTTGAGATTACAGGTTTTGCCTACTATGCTGCGCTTCGCCGGGCGGCAAAACCTGCAAAGTACGAAAACACAAGGTTTTCATCCGTTTCGGCGTACACG
>JAEXFV010000154.1 GCA_023451115.1 Bacillota bacterium | reverse complement strand
CCGAAACGATTAATGCACGAACTGTATCAAAAAAGTTAGCTTGCTCCACCCAACCCGTTATGTATCATTTCAAAACAATAGAGGCATTGAAAAAGGCGGTATATGACAAATCGGATGAATACCATTCTGCCTATATCATGGATATTCACAGTAATAATCCAATGAAAGATATCGGTTTGAATTATATTCAGTTTGCGGTAACGGAAAAAAATCTGTTTTGTTTTCTGTTTCAGTCCAATGAGTTCTTAGGCAAGAACATTTCTGAATTGATAAATACAGAAGAATTACAGCCCGTTATCGCTATACTCAGTCAAGAGGCAGAGGTCAATACGGAGCAGGCAAAAAGCATTTTTCGTTCATTATTTCTACTGGCACACGGATATGCAAGTATGTTTGCAAACAACGAAATGGAGTATGATGAGCAGACTGTTTCATCCGATTTAGACTTGATATTTGATGGAGCAGTTTATGCGTCAAAAGAGGGATTTTAATGTATCGTTTGTATGAGAAAAACAAATTGAATTTTTCATTGGTTTGGATTATTGCTTATGTTGTTTTGTTTAGTATTGCTGAGAATTTTTCTGCTTCGCTTGGCTTTGAAAAGATCATCACCGCCCCACTATGCATCATCTTTGTTTTGCTTATTATAGGTTTTATAAAAAAGCATAACCTATGGGAACAATACGGGTTATGTTCTTTCAAGGGAAGATTGAAAATTTATTTGTACTTTATTCCGCTTATTTTGATTTTAAGTGTAAATTTATGGAATGGCATTACAATGAATGCTTCTGCTTCCGGAACTGTTTTATTTATTATAAGTATGGCTTGTGTCGGATTCATAGAGGAAGTTATCTTCCGTGGTTTTCTTTTCAAAGCCATGTGCAAGGATAATGTCTCGTTAGCGGTTTTTGTTTCCAGTATTACCTTTGGCATGGGGCATATTGTAAACTTGCTGAATGGTAGAGATTTGATACCCACACTTTTACAAATTTGTTATGCAACTGCAATTGGCTTTTTATTTACAATTATATTTTACAGTGGAAAAAGCCTTTTGCCGTGCATGATTGCCCACGGAGTTTTTAATTCTTTGAGCATTTTTGCTGTTAATCATTCTTCGCTGCTGTATGACGTAATAACCGCTGCTGTATTATGTGTTGTTCCCGTTGCATATGCGTTGTGGATATTAAGGGAAACGAAAAAGTCTATTGAATATGGAAATAAGGATAGGCGGTAACGATAAGCTATGTCATCCGTTATTTCGGAATGGATACGCTGTCCTGTTTGGGGAAATAAAACCCGTGATAGAATAAGAGAGGCAGAAGCAAACAATTATCCTTTCTACTGCCCGAAGTGCAAGCAAGGGGCTTAATTCACTCAAAAGAATTACATATAACCGTTAAGTCAGCCGCGCCCACACAGAGCCGATAACATGCAAGATAAAACTTGCGGTTATCGGCTCTTTATTTTTGGAGGTACAGGTAGGTTTTTGGGCTTTTCCCGGAACATCACGGCCAAAAAAGCAGGTTTCTTTCCGGGCTCTACTATGCCCCTGCATAGGAACAGTCAGGCCATCTCATAGCTCTAACAAACCATGTTCCATATACGCTGGTACATCCTTATGCTGTGCGGGCTTTTCTATGCTTGCCCCAAAGGGTGAGAAAAGAGCAGAGCCCCTTCAAAAGGAACCCGAGTTTACTCCTCTACCAGGCTGGCCGCACTAACGGTATAATAATAGCTGGGCTGGGTAATTCCACCCACGTAGGGATTATCCACCAGGGTAAAGTCCAATTTACCCAACAAGGTATCCGGTTCTTCATATAGTGCCACCCGCACGATCATGGAGCCATCCCCCTCCATGGCGATATCCTCCAATTCTGTGCTGGTATTGCCCATATCCGAGGGAGCCAGGCGATAGGCGTCCATTCCTTCATCATATGCAAGGGTTTGTGCGTAACTTTCCGGAACCGGCAGCAAATCGCTATACTCCAAAAAAGCAGCGCTGGCAAACTCCTGCATCACTTGGCGGGGCACCACTACCGTGTCGCCATCCCGCTGCACCAGGGGGTGGGTTTCTCCCCAGTTTTCTCCCATTAGGTATAGGACGGACCAGAAAAATTCCTCGTCTTTTGGGGCATAAGGGACGGTGCCGCCAATCCCCATGGTACGCACAATAGAGTCCAAAATGGGCATCATTGCCTCCGCCTTTTCTTCCACCTCATCCAGATTGATCGGTGCAACCGGGGTAGCCTGGAGCTCCGGTTGCTCGGTTATGTCCGGAACAGCCGTGGTTTGGGGCGAGGAAACCGGCGCTGGCTGCGTGCTTTCTGGTTGAGGTGCCTCCTGGTTTGGCGTGCAGGCGGTAATCATGGCGCTAAAGGCAAAGATTACTGCTAAGCCCATTATAACCAATCGTTTCATATCGTTCCTCCTTTGATTAAGATGCCAAAGCATCTGGTCTGGAACAGTATAACACCATTTTTCAAGTTTGCACGTCCCTGGGGAAAAGCTTTACAAACTGTTGAAAACTTTGTTTTTGTATCTATAACATCATATTGTTTTTATTGATTTTATAGACGAAAATCGTCTTATATGCCTTTGTAAATGCTTATAGAAAATGTTTGAACGTACCTTAAATGTAGATTTTCCCCTATTTTGTATATTACCTAATATCTCCACATAAGTCCATTTTAAAGTTCGGTACTATTTTAGCACCACAAGGTAATACGAATATACACATTACAAGCATAGGCAGTGTCATCACCCCTACAATGGTGGAAACGGCCTTGTTTTTACATCTTATGTTACGAAGCAGAGGCAAAATAAGCCTTGCAAACAAAGTCTTTGCAGATACCAAAATCAATACGGTAAGGAAACAACACTGTCCCAAACGAAATGTGCCAAACAATCAAAGATCGATAATGAATGTAAAAATTCCGTAGCAATCATGGGAAAGGGGTCCTTCTGACTGCGACAATAAGTGCGATTTTTGCTTGTTGGGAATATACCAAACGCTTTGCTTTTATTCAACTCTGTTTCAGAAAATCTCAAATAAAAGAAGCAGAGCAATTATTTCCTGCATGTTTAAATTCTTCATTTCTTTATCAATTTATTTCGTTTCCATCTTGTTCGATAAACACATATTCAGACGGAAGCAGCTCATTATAGAAAACATAAGGATATGTGTCCTTTTCAATAGAAATTTCACGTGTGCCGGAATTATCCGTAATTTTTACAGCAGCGCAATTGGGGTTGTTAATCAAAAAGCTATATCCGTCTTTCCATTCTAAAGCAGCAATATCCATACCTCGCTCTATAGGTTTATAAGACCGAACAAAAGTGTACTCGTTCTCTCCAACAACATTAAATTCTATCGGTAGATAATAATGTGCTTGATACTCATTTCCCGAAACAAACCAAACAAGTGCAGCATCATCTTTACCACATAAACCCGCATATTGTAATTCGATTGTGTCTGCATCAGAAACGGGCAATTCCTCCCTTGCCTTTGCAATCAGCTCTTCCGTTCCGCTGATTGTAGAGGAACACCCTACCAATGCCAAAACACAAACTGCAACAAGAAATAGTGCAGTTAATCTTTTCATATTCAAAACCTCCGTCTTTATAAAATCTCGCCGCATTTCTGTTAATCAGCAATAGAAAATACAATATTATTTTACAACAAGGATATGAATTTTTTACCAGTTTCCCTTTTCTGTTTGAAAACAGCAGAGCCAGCCGCCCTTGTCAACGGTTTAGATAAACGGACTTCGCCCGTCCGTCTGCCCCTGCTGATGCGGCAGGCAAGAGAGCAAAAGCAACGAGTGCTTTCGCTCTCGCATAGTATTTTTCCTTATATTTGCCCATTCGTTCATATCGCCATAGGAAATTAAGGCACTATTTGGGCACCAAAGCTTCAAAACATTGTCCTTTTAGTTACCTTGATATGCAAACAGGTCAGTATTTCCAAGTTTTTTACAGTTTAATGCCTCTTGAAACTTCAAAACCACATACTATTTTTCATGGTTTCAGACCTGATTTAAATCATTAGCGTATAGAAACCAGCAAACGCAAGCTTTTCCTGTGCAAAAGCCCTTTGAAGCAGCGCCTTGCTCTCCACCGGGGCACACCAGGCCATACCGCAGCTTGCGGTGATCTCTCTGGGAACGGGAATCAACCGCCCCGGCAGCTGCTTATGCAGGCAAAACTGCTCTGCCGCCATAGCAGCGGTTGTGGAAGGAAACGTCACAATGCACTTTAACTGTTTCTCTCTCATTGCGCTAACTCCCTCACAGCCCGGATGGCTTCCTCCACTTCCGCTTCTGTGTTGAAATAGGAAAAGCTGAATCGTACCGCGCCGCGCTCCACCGTTCCCAATGCCCGGTGCATCCGCGGGGCACAATGCGCGCCAGAGCGGGTGGCTATGCCATAAACCTCTGAGAGTTCGTCTGCCACGGCGCCCGAATCGTAGTCCCTGATATTCAATGATACGATCGCCGCCCGTTCCCTGCCGGAGAAATCCCCGTATACGCTAACGCCGCCCATAGCGGATACCGCCTCATAAAAGCGTTCCATCAAAATGCGCTCTTTTTCCCGAATATTTTCCAGGCCCACCTCTTCAATAAACGCCAGCGCGGCACAAAGGCCTGCCAGGCCGTGCCCGTTGAGGGTGCCAGCTTCCAGACGAGCAGGAAGCGCTTGGGGATGGGTTTTGCTATAGGACTGTATGCCGGAACCGCCAACCTTCCAAGGCCGTATGTTCAGCTGCTGCCGTAAGCACAGCCCCCCAGTGCCCTGAGGGCCCATAAGTCCCTTGTGGCCAGTAAAACAAAGGGCGTCTATATGCATGGCTTCCATATCAATGGGCTGGCACCCCGCAGTTTGAGATGCGTCTACAATGAAAAGTAAGCCATGGTGGTGGGCGAATTGCCCGATTTTCTCCAGGTCCAGCATATTCCCAGTCAAATTGGAGGCATGAGTACAGACAACCGCACGGGTATTTTCTTGCACTAGTTTTTCAAAATCACCATAGTCAATACACCCCCGCTGATCCGCCGGAACAAAGCTGACCTTCACTCCCTGCTCCGCCTCCAGGCGATATAGCGGGCGCAAAACAGAATTGTGCTCCAGATCCGTGGATATCACATGGTCATTGGGGCCAATCAATCCGCTTATCGCCATGTTCAACGCCTCGGTGGAATTCTGCGTAAAGGCAACATAATCTGGCTGTGGGCATCCAAAAAACGCTGCCAGCTTTACTCGGGTATCATATATGGTGCGGGATGCTCTAAGCGCCTCGCTATGGGTACCCCGAGCCGCATTCCCCATGGAGCTCATGGCCTGCATTACCGCATCCAGTACTTGCTGAGGCTTATGCAGGGTAGTTGCCGCATTATCCAGATAAATCACGGTTTTATTACCTTTGCGGCCTGGGACAGCTTTTCCACAATGGCATACATGTTTGTAACGGATCCTACTGCCAGTTGATTGCTAAGGCCATAGAAATCCAGGCAGGTACCGCAGGTGAGCACTTCCACGCCTTGCGCTTCCATACTCTTAATGTCCTCCAAAGCAGGGGAACCTTCAACGGTGAGCTTAGCGCCTCCGTTATAAAAAAGCATGGTACGTGGCAGCTGCTCCTGCTGGGAAACGGCATAAAGAAAGGATTTCATCAGTATGGTCCCCAATTTGTCATCCCCGCGGCCCATGACCGCTCCATCAATGGCTATGACCTGTTCTCCTCTTAAGTCCGAAATGCAGGAGGGGGAAACAGTCTCCTCTTTCCTCTCTGGAAATGCTGATACCTGGATTTTTACGCAAAAATGTTTTTCCCCGTTTTTTTCGCTGGTTACCTGGAACCCCTGCCCGGCCGCAAAACGGCTCAGGTTTTGGACGGCCATCTCGTTATCCACATGGATTTCTAAAATACCCGCCTCCTTCATTCCATCCAGAGCTTTTTTTGCTTTTACCACCGGAATAGGGCAGGCATCTCCTATGGCATTGACAATCACTTCATGCATCTTGCTCTATCTCCTTTGCGTTTTTTACATGACTGCGTATGTGATATACTTTACCACTTAACAAATCTTTTTTGTATCCATATTGCCGTGAAAAAATCTCCCAGGTATTGAAAATCATGATGCAGGAAATGAAGAAACCAGCTGTCTGTAGCAAGGCATGATGCAAATAGAACGATCCATGCAAATGGGTACGTAAGGATATCCTTAAAACTGAATAGCAACAATTCCATATTATGATACTGATATGGAGAGGGCAGCGTAACGCTTGTTGCAATTTAAAAAATCGGAACAAGCGACAAAAAGCTTGTTCCGATATGGTACCCAGTAGGGGAATCGAACCCCTGTTTGTGCCGTGAGAGGGCACCGTCCTAGGCCACTAGACGAACTGGGCAAGACTGCTTTTACAGGATACCGGGTTTTCATTCATCTGTCAAGTCCCAAATGAAAAAAATAGGTATCACACGCCAGATTTGGCCCCTGGATTCAGCTCCAAAGGGGGCTGCGGCGGCAGGGCAAGTACCGGGATAGGACTGTGATAATCGTATTGTGGCCCAAAGTAAGGGTCCCCCTGTACCAGCATGGGGCGGTAAGCATCAATACAACGCATTAAATTGTTTTGGGTGGGCAGGGGAAAATCTTTGGAAAGCTCATGCTTGATAAAGCCTGCATATGGGGTATAAACCGTATAGTATCCTTTCTCCCGCAGACGCAGGCAGAACTCTGTATCCCACCCGACCTGGGTAAAGGAAGGGTCAAAACCGCCAATCTGGCGGTATACCTCTTTGGTTACCATCAGGCACTCCCCAGATACCGCCGTAACATTGCGAATGATTTGGGTAAATTGACGTTGTAGCGCATCGTTGCAGCGTTCTTGTGCCCCCTGATACAGATGGCCTGCCCACCCTTGCAACCCGACTACTGTGCCGGCGCTCCAAATCCTGCCGTCTACCGTGACGATTTTCGCGCCTACCGCCCCCACGTTTTTTTGCTGGGCAAGGGTAGCCATATGGTAGAGGGCGTCCGGTGTTTCCAACTCCAGGCTGCTGCTGAGAAACAGCAGGATTTCTCCCTGTGCTTCGCTGGCGGCAAACCGATACAGCGATGCAGGCCCTCCTTGTCCCGGGCCGTCCAGTACCTTGGCTGCCGCATTGCGCCGCAGCGCCTCATAATAACGGTGGGCCATGGCATCCTGCCGCCCATCGCTGATAACAATCAATTCATATTGCTCATAGGCGCTGAATTCCTCCAGGGATTCCAGCAATCTCCGCAAAGGCGCAAACCCATATTGATCCAATATTATTACACTGATTTTAGGCGTTCCCTTTAATCCATATTGAATAGAAAAGCTGCCATGCCACATCCCGCCGCAGGCACATCCTGATATTTGTCTGCGGCTAAGGGCTCTATCCAGCGCCCGTTTACCGGATGAAACGTCTACGGGCCGGTCGATCAGCCGGGGCATTCGGCAACTCATCAGTACCTTTGGCACATGGAGAATGCGCCGGGACATCTCTTCCGCCCGAAGCTGAAAATCATACTGGGACGCAGGATGCATATCCTGCAACCCGCCGCACTGTTGGAACACCTGCCTGGAAATTCCCATCATGCGCCCAAAATAGGGCAGGCTCAAATGGGTGTGCGGGGCATAATCCGGTTTAAACCAGGGACTGTCATGTTTCCCCCTGCTATCCACACAGTCTTCATCCGCATAAATCAAGTCCACATCCTGCCCCGTGGCTATGGCATAAGAAAAATGATACAGCGCGTCCTCCCGCAACTGGTCTCCTGGGGCCAAAAACAAATAATAGGTGCCATTGGCCTGCCGCAATGCAGCTTGTACAGGCGTTTCTCCCTGGCGCACGCCGGAGCGCCGCACGCCCTCCTGTTTTGCAATCTCCCTGTCTGCCGTTTCTTCCCCAGCCACACAAAGCTCCCACCTGGGATAGGTTTGCTTTTGCAAAGCCTCCAACGTGTTTGCAATACCGTTTAAATTTTTTGCCCCACAAATGATACTCCAACGCGGGGCATGGGCTGGAAAAGGCTCTCTGCGCTGCCGTTCCAGCTCCCCTTGCGACGGGGCTACCAGCTTTCGGTAAGCGGAATACCGATTGTCTTCCCCGCATGAAGCGGATTGAGGGGTAGACTTTTTGCCTGCAAATATGCTCATGATGACTCCTTAAAATATCGGTCTTTTAAGCGCCAGGCGCACCACAGCCCCACTGCCATGGTTGCAATAGTAATGCCAAAAAACCATAGTGTTTGTTGCCATCCCAGCCAGGGCGACCCGTCCAGAATGCACCCTCTTAACCCCTCCACAATATAATAGAGCGGGTTGAGGGATAACAATACCCGCACCGCTTGTGGGAGCAATTCTGCCGGCCACAGGATGGGCGTAGTCCAAAACAATACCACCAGCATCACCCGGAGCCCTCCCTGCACATCTCCAAAAAAAGGAGAGAATACCGCTCCCAAAAGGCCTTGCGCAAAAGCGTTTAACGCACCACACCCCAAGTAATACATGCAAAGCCAGGCGCTCAAAGGGACGGCGCCCAATAAAATCCATCTGGCGATGAGCGCGATCCCTACCCATAGTATGTACAAGGGCATGCGTCCTAACACCGCGCTCCAGCACAAAACCGGTATGGAGCAGCGCTGGAACCGAATGAGAGGGGCTAGCGCTGTTGGGCACTGGGCAGCGTCGCTCATTGCCCGTTGGTAATAGAACCAGGGCGCCAACCCGCACAGCAGGAAGGGGAGGTACTGCCGCAGGCTGTCTCCCTGCCCCAATATGCCCAGCAGCGTGCCAAACACAAAGGCATAGCAGGCAGCGCTTGCCCCTTGCAGGAGCAAAGCCCAAAGCTTTGCTCCGATTCCGCTTTTGATATGCAGCTGCCAAAGCGGCCATATTTGATTGATCCCTTGTTGCACGCCTTTTATTTTCAAAATAAAAACCTCCATACATCATTGTATGGAGGTTTGCTTTTTCATACCCGCGGTATTTATTCCCGAAATGTAATTCCTTCTGGAGTAGCCGCTTCGATGATCGCCAGGGATTTCAAGTTAATCCCCTGTTCCCGCAGCTTATCGCCGCCGGGCTGAAAACCTTTTTCCACCGCAACGCCTACGCCCATCAGCGTTGCGCCGGATTGCTCCACGATTTCAAGCAGGCCCCGCAGCGCTTCTCCGTTGGCCAGGAAATCGTCTATCACCAGCACACAGTCATCCGGCTGAAGCCAGTCTTTGGAAACCAGCAAAGTTACTTTTTTCTTGTATGTATAGGAAAAAATATCGCTTTGATATAATCCGCCCTCAATATTGTCGCTTTTCGCTTTTTTTGCAAAGACCATGGGAACATGGAATACCTGAGCAGTAATTGCCGCCAATGCAATGCCGGAGGCCTCCACCGTTAGGATTTTATTGATTTTAGGATCCGGAAACAGCCGTTTAAATTCCTTAGCCATTTCCTCCATCAGCGCGATATCAATGCGATGATTTAAAAAACCGTCAACCTTCACGATTTGCCCAGGCAAAACCCGTCCCTCTGCCGCAATGCGGTCCTGCAAAAGCTTCATGCTATCCTTCCTCCACTTTCCTGCGTATGCTACTTGCTATTATCCTGTAAACATTACATAAAATCAACCCATATTTCATTTCTTTCTTTTTAACAGAAATTTGTGTATACATAAAATAAGTTTCTTCCAGAAGCCTTGAACCGCGCGGACGCTGAGATTATAATAAAACCAAAGAAATTAATTATGTTTACACTGTCTTGTAAGCGTATACCCATTAAGGAGGAATACCTATGAAGGACCGCAGGGTATCCGAAGCCGTCATTCGCCGGCTACCCAAATACTACCGCCAATTGGAGTGGCTCTCTGCAAATGATGTGGAACGGATTTCTTCCAGCGCCCTGGCTGAGCAAATGAATTTGAACGCTTCCCAGGTACGCCAGGATCTAAACTGCTTTGGCGGGTTTGGCCAGCAAGGTTATGGCTACCATGTAAAAAACCTGCACAAAGAGATTGCCGCTATATTGGGCTTAGACCGCACCCATAAAATTATTATCGCAGGCGCAGGAAACATTGGGCAGGCCTTGTGCAACTATGAAGGATTTGCCCAGGAGGGATTCTCTGTTTGCGCGCTATTCGATGTGGACGAAGCATTGATTGGCCAGGAAATCAGCGGCAGGCCCATTTACCATATTGACCAGATGGAAGATTTTATTAGGGAACACAACATTGAAATCGGCGTGATCTCCGCCCGGCGCAGAGCGGCCCAGTCCATTGCGGACGCTATGGTATCCGCAGGCATCAAAGGAATTTGGAATTTTGTGCCTACTACGGTAACCGCCCCTGTTCCGGTGGAAAATGTGCATTTAAGCGACAGCATGTATGTTCTGGCTTATCGCATCAATTCTCTGGAGCATGATTGCTGATGCTTTGCCGGTAACTGAAAAGAAAAGCAAACGGAGAGGAAACCGCCTCTCCGTTTTTGTGCTTTTATTCCGTCTTTTCCAGCTCTCGGGCAGGCGCCATTTCCATTAGCCGCGGCTCTTGCATTGGCACCAGCCTGTGGTTTTCTATGGCATAGCGGCATTCCCAGTAACTTTGTGACCCTGCCGGTTCTTGCACGGTAATCTCCCCATTTCCATCTGGAAAAATGCTAACGTTTTGCAGCCCCTTTTGCCCCGCCAGGCAGCCATAGAGTTCCCCCATTTCATAAAACACGCCGTCCATGTATCGGTAAAACAGGGTACAGTCCACTTCATAAACCGCAATTTCCAAAAATTCGTCTGCCTGGTCCAGGTCTACCAGAGTGCAAATATAGTTCCAGGGGGTGTTGGGGGGCAACTGGGCAACCGCTTCCTCCACACAGAGGTACATCCCCGCCCGCAAACCGGTTTGCCAACAAATACGAAGCCGCTCCGCCTCCCCGTCTCCATCCAGGTCCACATCTTCTTCGTAACGCACGGTATATTCCGGGCCCAAAAAGCCCTGCGGCAACGGCACAGGCGTAACCTCCGGCTGGGCAGGCAAATCCGAAGCTGTACGCACCTGCCAGCTAAAATCCGGAGGCGCCTGGGTGGTAAAGCCCGGCAGCGTACACCCCATAGCAAAGCACAACAGCCCGCCTGCCAAAACTGCAAGCAGCGTCTTTTTCCCTTTTTGCACTTTACCACCGTCCCTCATAATAATCCTGATACGGCGCCTCCATCCCCTTGGGATACCACCAGATGGAAAGTCCGCCTGGCGCAGAGTTTTTGCTGCCAACTTGCAGGGTATATTCCCCCTGGTGCAGCGTACCCGTATAAAACATGCCGGAAGCGGAACCGCTTGCCGGGTCCATCTCGCCCTGCCCCAGATACTCTGCCACGGCGTTTGCCAGCTCTTGCGGCGGGATATCATGGTATCGGCGGTTGCCATAGGTCATTTCCAGCTGCAGCAGCTGTCCTGTTTGCGCATCCAGCGTCAGCTGCCCCACATCACCAATGGACGAATCCCGGTAAAGGAGCAGGTAATATCCATAGACTTCCCCTGTGCCCAAATCCGTTAGACAATAGTATTGGGAATGCCCTGCCACCGCTTCCTTTTCCCCATACACAGGCAGCTCTATGCCGCCGGATTGGGTTTGCTCCAGGAGTATGCCGGCCGCCATGAGTTCCTGCAGCACGGCCATACCACGTTTTTGGGCCTGTTGGGGAGAAAGGGCGCTCCCCTGGGGGGCCTGGAGGGTGGACTTTTCCACGCGCTCTCCCCCGGTAGCCATCAACAGCAGCAACCGCAGTTTCTCCTTTTGCTGTGTTGCCGTATCAGAGGCTGCTATCGCTTCTGCAGACACTACGTTTACCAGCCGTGCCCGCTGCCGTTTGGCAATGATTTGCGGCAAAAACAGGCTAACCGCCACAATACCTGCCGTTAATAAGGCGCAGCAGGCATACGGAAGCCAGGCTTGCCGGCAATGTATTATGCGTTTTTTATCCATGCGCTTCCTCCCCGGAGGCCAGTGCCAAAGCGATTTTGGCTGTAGTTCCCTTGTTAAGCTCGCTGGCAAATGCCAATTGCGTGCCATGCAGCCGGGCAATCTGGGCCGCAAGGGCCAGTCCCAGCCCTGCACCGCTTTGTTGTCGGGCACGGGATTTATCCACCATATAAAATGCTTCAGTTATTCTTTGCAGCTCCTCCTGTGGAATGCCACGGCCTGTATCCGCTACCTGGAACACATAATCGTTCTCCTCCACCTTTCCCTGCAGCAGCACGGATTGCCCAAACACGGATGCTTTGGCGGCATTATCCAGCAGGTTCACCAGCAGCGTGATCAACAAATCGGGTTCTGCCAGCACAATGCCGTCCTGGGCATGGCACTGGAGGATGACCCCGTATTTCTGTTTCAGGGCAGGCCCGGCGGCAGCGGCAGCGCTCTCACAAAGCAGCCTGCCGTTTGCAGGTTTAGTGGGGAAGGATTGGCGCTCCAGCACGATGAGTTCCAACAGCTTCAGAGACAGGCTCTCCAGCCGCCTCCCCTCTTTAAAGATATAATTGGCGCAGGAAAACGCCCGCTCCGGCGGCAATTCCTGGGAACGTAACATATCCGCATAACCAATGATGGAGGTAAGCGGGGTTTTCAGCTCATGGGCAAAACTGGCAACAAAATCCTCCCGCCGCCGCGCTTCCTCTTTCAGTTCTTTTATATGTTTTTCCAACGCATCCGCCATAGTGTTAAAATCCCTGGTCAGCGCGCCGACCTCATCCCGGCTCATCACTGGGGCCCGTTTTCCGTACTCTCCAGCGGCAATTTTTTTCGTTGCCAACGAGAGCTGGCGGATGGGCTGTGTTAAAATGCCGCATACCGCCGCCATTATAACCGCTGCTATCCCCAATGCCAGCGCGGTAATGATAGCGCAGCTCTGGAACATGGCGTCCTGTTGCTGAAATACCCAACTCACGTCCTGCCGGGTATACAGCAAGCAGGCTCTGCCTGCCAGAGTTACTGGGGTCGCGGTTTCCACCCAGTAGGTTTCTCCCTCCTGCCGGATCACATGCGCCTGGCCGTACGCGGCGCCTTGCAGTAAATCCAGAGGAGGCTCCCCCTGCTTCCCCCAGATGAGCCCATAGTCCCTGCCATACAGCCGGGCGGTAGCAAAATCTCCTGTAGCAACCCGCTCCATCAACGCCCCCAAAACGCCGTCGTCCGGGAGGGAAGTCTGAGACGTATAAATTTGCGCATTGGCCTCCAGAACCACCTGCACCATACGGCCGCTTTCCAAGGCGCGCTGTTCTTCCCGGGACAGGGTAGACTGGAAAGAGGCTGTGACCAATGCGTATCCAATGGCTCCAAAAGCGGCTGCCATCACAGCAACGGTAGCCAAAAACACTTTTACCCAAAATTTCATACAAACCTGCTTTCCCCAGCATCAGGCGGGCAAAAAGGGAAGGCCTTTTTTAGCGCTTTGCTCAAATTCCAAACTCCTCTGATTGGGGAATGCCGCTATTCCTCTAGCCGGTATCCCACCTTATACACGGTTTTGAGCCTGTCCTCCCAACCCAGCTTTTTTCTCAGGCGCTGCACATGCAAATCCACTGTGCGGCTGTCTCCCAGATATTCCGCCTGCCATACCCGCTCAAATATGGTTTCTCGAAACAGCGCAATGTTTTTATTGCGTGCAAACAGCAACAGCAGCTCGTATTCCTTTGGGGTCAGTTCCACCTGCCTGCCGTTTTGCTTTACCCATCGGCTCTCAGTATTGATCTCCACATCCCCGCAGCGGATGCTGCTTCCGGTTTTCTGGTAGCGGCGCAACACGGTTTCCACCCGGGCCAGCAGCTCCACTATGGCAAAAGGCTTTACCAGGTAATCATCCGCGCCCAGCCGCAGGCCCTTTACCCGATCCGCTACGCCGGACTTTGCCGTAAGAAAAATCACCGGCATATCCATGGGTTTGATATACTCCATGAGCTCGTAGCCGTCAATTTCCGGCAGCATAATATCCAGCAAAATTAAATCATACCGGTTTCGTTCAATCAAATCCGCCGCCTGCTTCCCATCATAAGCGCAATCGCATCGAAAGCCGCGGTCGCTTAAATTCATGCGGATCAATTCTGAAATAGGCTTTTCATCCTCCACGATCAACATGCGCAACAATTGGCACACCTCGCTTTCTCCTCAAGCCTAGCTGTGAAATGCATCTGAATTGTATCCATGATACCACATTATTTCATTTAGAAATGGCCCAATATTTGGTTTGTCTGATTCGTTGTATGGCTCAGTACTTGGAAAGCACGCACAGCAACAGCCCTGTTCCCAGGCAAACAACCGCCTCATCCCCCATAAACACATTGCTTACGCCAAGGGGAAAGTGCTGGGTAAGGGTAGCGTCTGTCAAAGGGTATTGCAAATTGCGCTCATATACGCCGGTGCACTCTTGCGTCCAGGCAAAGATGGAAAATTTATAACCTTTTTTCGCTGGAATATGATGCTCTCCCGGCGCCAGCAAAAACGCCTGGTTTTCCCAATCCAGTATTCGCGCCTTTGCTCCTGCCTGCTGGGCAAAAGCCAGGGTTTGCAGGTTGGCTACCGTATGATCCAGCCGCCCGCCCAGGCCGCCCAAAATCACAAAATCACCATAACCCAGCTCCAGCCCATGCTTCAGGCAAAGCAAGGTGTCCGTATCATCCTTTTCCACCGGGACCCGGATGCAGTCCGGGCAATCAATCTGACTCTCTTCCAGGGAATCAAAGTCCCCAATAAAGGCATCCGGCGTGAGCCCTGCCTGGCACGCCAGCCGGTATCCCCCATCTGCGCACAGCAAAAAATCACCCGGGGCAGGCCGGAATAACCCTGCCACACCCCCAGGCAAATATGCGGTAATAATGATGCAACGGCCTTGGCTCATAACACACCCTTGGTGCTGGGCACCCCGGTAACCCGGGGATCCGGTTCCACTGCCCCCCGCAACGCCCTGGCTACGGCTTTAAACATGCCCTCAACGATATGATGCAGGTTCACTCCGCTTACCTGCCGGATATGCAAGGTAATCCCGCCCTGCACAACCAGCGCCCGGAAAAACTCCTCTGCCAACTGGGCGTCAAAAGCGCCGATCATGGCACCCGGCGGTAACTGCGCACAAAAGCCCAGATACGGCCTGCCGGATAGATCCAATGCTACCTGCAGCAGCGCTTCGTCCATAGGCAGCAGGCATTCCCCATACCGGCGGATCCCCCGCTTATCCCCCAAAGCCTCTTTCATGGCCGCGCCAAGGGCAAGCCCCACATCCTCTACCGTATGGTGGGCGTCCACCTCCACATCCCCTTTGCAACACACTGCCAGATCAAAGCAGCCATGCCTGGCAAACAGGTTGAGCATATGGTCGAAAAACCCTACCCCGGTTTGGATTTCCCCCTTTCCTTGCCCGTCCAGGTCAATGGTGAGGGAAATATGGGTTTCGGATGTATCCCGTTGGATGGTAGCTTTCCGCATGGTTGCCTCCTTCTGGCTTGCCTCTCGTTCCGCCTGCGGGACAGATAAAGTCCCCAAAGCCTATGGCCTGAGAGGGCGGCTATTTTTCAGGGCATGGTATCCTCATTTTTCAAACCGGATTTCTATGGCCCTGGCATGGGCGCTCAGCCCTTCTGCATAGGCCAGAGTGGTTACATCAACCGCCGCGGTTTCCAACCCCTCCCGGCTGTAAAACACCATGCTGGTGCGCTTAATAAAATCGTCCACTCCCAGCGGAGAGGAGAAACGGGCAGTTCCCCCTGTTGGCAACACATGGTTGGTGCCCGCAAAATAATCCCCAAGAGGCTCGGGAGAATAGGCGCCCAGGAATACCGCGCCTGCATTCTGCACCTGGTCCAGATAGGCGGCGGGCCGTTCCAGCATCAGCTCCAGGTGTTCTGGCGCGATGCGGTTTGCTACTTCTATGCTGTCCGCAACACTTTGGGTGATGATAATCCCGCTCTGATCCTCAATGGAGCTGCGGGCAATGTCCTGGCGCTCCAGGCGGCCCAGCTGTCGCGCCAGCTGATCCTGTACCATCTCCGCCAGCTTCAGGCTATCTGTCACTAGGAATGCGGCCGCCAGAGGATCATGCTCGGCCTGGGAAAGCATATCCGCCGCCACAAAAGCGGCGTTGGCGCTCATATCCGCAACGATCAGCACTTCCGAGGGGCCAGCCATCATATCAATACCCACTGTGCCAAACACCTCGCGTTTGGCAGCGGCAACGTAAATATTGCCGGGGCCTGTGATTTTATCCACTTTGGGCACGGTATTGGTGCCATAGGCCAATGCGGCGATCGCCTGCGCGCCGCCGATACGCAGCACCTTATCCGCCCCCGCTTCATTGGCAGCCACCAGCGTCATAGGGTTGATTTTACCGGATTGATCCGGCGGCGTCACCATAATCACATCCTGCACCCCGGCCACTTTAGCCGGCAGGATATTCATCAGTACGCTGGAAGGGTAGGCGGCGCGGCCCCCCGGCACATAAACCCCCACCCGGTTTAAAGGGCGGATGAGCTGGCCGGTGCGCTTGCCCCGTTCTCCCATCATATAGCCTTCCCGCAGCTGTTTTTCATGATAGGCTCGAATATTCACAGCCGCGGCCCGCAGGGCGTTGAGGGTTTTGGGCTGGATTTCCCCGTATGCAGCAGCAATTTCATCTTCCGAAACCACAATATCCCGCCCGGTCATCAACGGCCAGTCAAACTGCTTGGAATAACGCAGCAGCGCCACATCGCCTTCCTCCCGGACAGCTTTTATCATCCCCCGCACGGTTTCCCGCACACTCTCATCGATTTCCCGGTTTCTTGCTGCCAACTTTTCCAAAATGGCATCCTGATCTTGCCTTGCATCATAAACCTTGATCATATTATCCCCCTGTTTCCCTAGGGCACAGCCCTAACCAGATCTGACGGTATTGCTTTCTCTGTAACTAATATACCGGGATTTTCAAGCAATTTCCAGTAGGCAGGGCAATATTCATACTTATTTCGCAATTTTATTGGCCTGTTCCAGTGCGGCGATTAGCCCCCGGATGCGCTGCCGCTTGGTTTTCAGGCTTACCCGGTTTACCACCACCCGGGCCGTTACCTCGCTTACCTCTTCCAGCACCACCAAACCATTTTCCTCCAGGGTTTTTCCGCTTTCCACCACATCTAAAATCACGTCGCTCATGCCGGTTAAAGGCCCCAACTCCACAGAGCCGTTGAGCTTGATGATGTCGATATTTTCCCCCCGCGCATGATAGAGGCTGCGGGCAATATTGGGATATTTGGTGGCAACCCGCAGGTTGCTCACGGTTACGCTGGGCCTGGGCCCTTCCGCGAAACCGCATACGCACAGGCGGCATCGTCCAAACCCCAAATCCAGCATTTCATACAACGGCAGGTTTTGCTCCATGATGGTATCCTTCCCCGCCACGCCCAGATCCGCCACGCCATAGTATACATAAGTAGGCACGTCCGTGGGTTTTACCAGCACAAAGCGATAGCCGTTTGCCTCATCCTCCAGGATCAGCCGGCGGCCAGGGTGGCGCAGCGCTTCCACCGCTACGCCGCAATCCTCCAGCAAATCAATTGCATAATCCGCCAAACGCCCCTTAGCCAGCGCAATGGTAATCCGATCATCCTGCATCATGCCTTTTCCTCCACCCAAACAGCCTTTGCTCCAATGCCCGCCGCATACGTTTCCAACCCCTCCCGGTCCAAATGCAGCGCAAGCACCGTTCTCAGCCCGCTGCCTCTCAGTGCGTTTGCCCGCCGGTAGGCAAGCTTGCGGCAATGCTCTGCAGCAGAAATGACTGCATCCGCTCTGGGGCCTCCCTGTAGCGCCCCCTTACGGTCCAACGCCACCAAGATGCGCTTACTGTCCAGGGAAAAACCAGTAGCAGGGATATCTTTTCCAAATTGGGCAGTCAGGTGGTCATACCGGCCGCCGGAAAGCACAGGCTGTCCAATGCCTGCGCTAATCCCTTTAAACACCATGCCGGAGTAATAATCCATGGATTGCAGCATGCCAAAATCGATGGATACATGGGAAGCAAGGCCAAAATCGCAAAGGATTTCATATATGGTTTTACTGTTCATCACCGCAGCCCTGCAGCGCGGGCTGTGGGAAAAGGCGAAAGCTTCCTCAAACACTTCTTCCCCACCATACAGGTTGGTGAGGCGCAAGACTTTTTCCCGCAGCGTTTCTTCCACATCCAGTTCTTTCAGGCAAAGCTCCAGACCCAATAGGTTTTTTTCATCCACATACCTGCGCAGCGTATCCGCCGCCTGGACGTTCACCCCTGCCTCCTCCATCAGCCCTTTGAAGAACTCCACCTGCCCCAGCTCGATTACCGTATCTCCCAGGCCAGCCGCCCGCAGCGCCTCCAGTGAGAGGGCGATCAGCGCAGCATCCGCTTCAGGGCCCTTTACTCCCAGCTGCTCCACCCCCATCTGGGTAAACTCCTTTTGTTCTGCGTAAAAAGCGCCGTCCGTGCCAAAGGCGTTTCCCCGGTAACAAAGCCTGAGGGGCGCCCCTTCATACAGGCGGGTTGCCGCAAGGCGGGCAATCGGCATGGTAATATCAGGGCGCAACACCAGTATGCGTCCCTTATCGTCAAAAAACTTTTGCAGCTTTTCCTGCCGTACTTCCCCAATTCCCCCAGCAAACACATCATAGTACTCAAAGGTTGGCGTTTCAATTTCATCGTATCCCGCCGCCTTGAATACAGCCATGATCTGTTCTTCCAACCGCCGTTTGTGATAACACTCCAGTGGCAGTGTATCCTGCACTCCTTCAGGGATTTGTCTTTTGTAGCGTTCCATATATTCTCAACCGCCTTTGCTTTAGCGTGCTAAATCGATAAAACATATCATATCCCTCCTACGCCTGTTTGTCAAGCGCATGGAGGCAAGGCAAACAGAAACCCGGTCTGCAAGGACACCCTTGCAGGCCGGGTTTTGCTTATTTCAAGTCAAGTGCTACTTCATCAGCAACCACCGGCGGCGGGGCACCGGGCTGCGCAGATAGCCGCCTCTTTGTGACTTTACATCGCTCACCGTGATAACTGCCTTTTCACAATTGCGATTAATGGTGTCCATTGCTTCTTTAAGCAGTTTTCGTTTGAGCATCAGCAACAGCATAAAATGCTTGCTGTCGTCTTTGCCATGGACATCCATAGTGGTAACGCCAAACCCTTTTTCCCGCAGAATCAGGCAAAGTTGGTTAGAATCCGCTTCATCCGGCACCACCACCTGCACAGAGGATAATCCAAAAGCCAGCCGTTCATCCAGCCAGGATCCCATGAAATTCCCCAGCCCAAAAGCTAATGCATAAAATAGAATTTTCAGCGGGTCGGATTGATACCCCACCAGCACCGTGCTGGCTACAATCAGCCACAGGGTGACTTCCAGCACTGCAATTACACTGCCTACCACCCGAATTCCCCGGTTAATCAGCACAATGCGCAGGGTAGATACGGACACCTCAAATATCTTCCCACAGAAGATAAACACGTACACCCAACCGCTTTTGCTGCTGCAAAACTCAGACAACGATGCAAAAAAAGCCTCCATGCGCTTGTCTCCCTTTCCGCGCCCAGAAAATTCTGGCGCCATATGATCCTGCCCTGGTCAAATGGTGCGTCAACCTTTTTGTATTTCTTGCCTTTTATTCTATTTTCCCGGTGGCTGCTCAAAAGGGATTATACGTTGAAACGGAACAACACAATATCCCCATCCTGCATCACATACTCTTTGCCTTCCGAACGGATCAGGCCTTTTTCTTTGCAGGCCTGCATGGCGCCCTGCTCCATCAGCGTATCATATGCAACAACCTCCGCCCGAATGAATCCCCGTTCAAAGTCCGAGTGGATTTTGCCTGCCGCCTGGGGCGCCTTGGTTCCTTTTTCGATGGTCCATGCCCGTACTTCCTTGGGGCCTGCGGTAAGATAACTGATTAACCCCAGCAGCCGGTAGCAGGCCTTTACCAGCTGATCCAAACCGCTTTCTCCAATGCCCATTTCCTCTAAAAATGCCTGTTTTTCTTCCGGTTCCAGTCCGCTTAGCTCTTCCTCCACCCGGGCACAGATGGTAAGCGCCTCCGCCCCTTCCGCTTTGGCCGCAGCATATAGCGCCTGCACCATAGGCAGATGGTCTTTATCGGGAATGTCCTCTTCCCTGATATTCGCTACATAAATCACCGGCTTTGATGTGAGCAGGAAAAATCCCCTTGCCGCTTCCTTTTCCTCTTCCTCCAGCTCCAGGGTGCGGGCAGGCTTGCCCGCCTCCAGATGTTTTTGCAGCCGCTCCAACAACGCCGCTTCCTCCAGCTGCTTTTTATCGCCGCCTTTCGACATCTTTTTGGCCTTTTCCAGCCGTTTTTCCACCGTTTCCAGATCTGCCAGCACCAACTCCAAATTAATGGTTTCCATGTCCCGCACAGGGTCTACCGAGCCGTCTACATGGACGATATTCTCGTCCTCAAAGCAGCGTACCACGTGGACGATGGCGTCTACCTCCCGGATATGGGAAAGAAACTTGTTTCCCAGCCCCTCTCCCCGGGAAGCGCCCTGCACCAGCCCTGCAATATCCACAAATTCAATGGTGGTAGGGGTAATCTTTTCGGGATGATGCATATTTGCCAGCACATCCAGCCGCTCATCCGGCACTGCCACTACGCCAACATTTGGCTCAATGGTGCAAAAAGGATAATTTGCCGCTTGTGCACCCGCCTGGGTGATGGCATTGAACAACGTGCTCTTTCCAACATTGGGCAGTCCAACTACGCCGAGTTTCATCGTCTTTCTATCTCCAGTCGTTCTCTAAAGTGGCCAAGCCGCCGGCTTTGGCATAGCTTCTTGCTTACCCCCGAAAGCCGGAAAGGTTTGCGGGGGAACATATTTTCTTCATTTATTGTAACACAAAGCGGCAGGAAAGGGAAAATATCTTCTGATATCCGCTCCCAATATGCTATACTATTGAAAAGAGCGGCGGTCTATGGACGCCGAACTTTGTTGAAGCTCTCGAAAGCCAATCCTTTCGAGGGAAGGAAAGCCAAAAGGCTGGGGAGGAAAGCGAATGGGCAGAATGCGGCTATTGAATCAGGCAGTAAACAATATCTTTGAGGGCTTTTGCATCATCAAAAGTGTGCAGGTAAAGGTCAACAGCAAAGGAAGCGACTATCTGGATCTGATTTTAGCAGACTGCGAAGGGGAAGCACCCGGTAAACTGTGGGATTACAATCCTATGCAGCATGGCAGCTATGAAGCGGATCAGGTGGTAAAAGTGCGGGGCAGCATCACACTGTGGAAAGAGGCGGAACAGCTCAAGGTGGATCGTATCCGCCCGGTTACTTCCCAGGATGACGTGGATATGTCCCAGCTGGTGCCCTGTGCACCCTTTGACAGCCAATGGATGTACGACCAGCTGTATCAAACAGCGGAGGAATTTCAGGATCCGGATCTTTGCCGCCTGGCCCAATATTTGCTGCGCACCAACAAAGAGCGCCTGCTCCGCGCGCCTGCGGCAGTAAAACTGCATCATGCCACCCGGGGCGGGCTGCTGCACCACACCCTGAGCATTGTGCAACTTGCGCGGGAAGTGTGCAAACAATATCCCGCTCTGGATTCCGACCTGGTGTATGCCGGGGCAATTTTACATGATATCGCAAAGCTGGATGAGCTTGAGGTTGGCGAGCTGGGCGTTGCGGGAGGATACAGCGTTCCCGGGCAGTTGTTGGGGCACATCAACATGGGCGTGGATTTAATCGGCTCCACCTGTGAACTGCTGGACATCCCCCAAAGCCTTTGCATGCTGGTGCAGCATATGCTGCTCTCCCACCATGGCGTGCCGGAATTCGGCAGTCCCCGGCCTCCTATGTTTCCGGAAGCGGAAGTGCTTTCCGAGCTGGATATGCTGGACAGCCGCATGTATGAAATGTTTGATGCCCTTGCAGGCGTGCCGGTTGGCGGATTTTCTGAGCGCATCTGGGCGTTGGACAATCGCCAGCTTTATCAGCACGGCCATGGGCATTTAAAAAAGTCCTAACCATTGCCCTTTCTGCGAAACCTTAAGGCAGGAAAACACGACCCTCCATGCCTAACCATAAAAGATCCTAAGGGAGGCACAATTTATGAAACTGATTTTAGCGATTGTCCATAAAGAGGACAAGGACGACACCATTGCCAAGCTCAATCAGTCCGGCTATTTTGTAACCCATTTATCCACAACAGGGGGCTTTTTAAAAACGAAAAACTCCACGCTGATGATCTGTGCAGAGGATCATCAAATTGAAAAAGCGCTGTCGATCATTAAGGAATGCGCGGGACAACGCAAAACCACCATGTATTCCACCCCCACCATTGCGGAGGGCAACCAATGTGCCGGCGTTAATGACATGCCCATCCCCATACAGGTGGATGTTGGCGGCAGTACCATCTTCGTAGTGGATGTGGAACAGTTCCAAAAAGTATAAAGCCCTGAACAGCCAGGAAATCCTCGGCAATCGCAGCCATCGGGGTTGATCCCTCAGGAAAACCATAAAAGCGTTCCGGCTTTTGCCGGAACGCTTTTATTTTTCAATTTCCGTAGGTAACGGGGACAAATACCGCATCCTCCCCTTCAAAGCGCCAATCTCCCGCAACGCCGCAATGGGCGGCACCCAACTCGATATGCAACATAGCAATGCCGCAATCCAGCTTGCCGTGGCCATAGTTGTTGCTGGTGTTCACCACCCGGATGGCGTCCTCTTCCGGTAAAAACCTCCAGGGCTGGCCGTTGACGGCGGAGGGCGCCATTCTGGCACACTCCAAAGCCCTTTGCTGCCATTCCGGCAGATCCTGCAACGCCTCCTGGCTTAATCCGGTTAATCGATCCAATGTTTTGCGGGGTCGTGCTGCATAAGATTCCCCAGGCTGCCCCACAGCAATAATGCAACCCAGCGCCTCGCCTTCTTCCAAAGGCACAACGGCCTGCGCCGCCTTTTTATTGTAGTTGGCCAGCCAGCAGGTCCCCAGCCCCAGAGCCGTGCACTCCAGCGCAAACGCCTCCCCCAGATACCCTTGCAAATAAGCGGGAGAATCCTCTTTGCGTATCATTGCGCCAAAGCAATTGGTTCCTTTCACTTTGCCATAACCTAAAAAGATGGGTGAAAAAATCCGGTCATTTTGGCAAAGAGCGATGCGTACCCCCTGCCCGGTTAAGGTTTTTGCCACCTGCTCCAACGCCTGCAGTTCTTCCGAGCCTGGTGCGCCCGCATATTTGCGCACAGCAAAGCGCTGCCCCACAGCAGAATACCAACGCTCCATGGTAAATTCCATTTACACTCCCCCTGATGATACGATGCTGACCAGCCCCAAAGCATTGCAGGGCAGATCCCCGGCCTCTGGCCGCTATTGTTATTTTACACCAAGGCAGCGGGATTGTATAGCCGCCCCGCGTGCCCGGATCAGGTGACCGAATCCAGGGGCTTTCCCATAGCGCCTTGTTGAAATCTCCCAAGCCAAGTAGGCCGGAAGAAAGAACCCCTGGGAATTTTAACATTTCCAAGAGGTTCTGTAAAACCCATTATTTTTGCAAAAGCTTTGCCAAATACTGCCCGGTATAGCTCTGGGGCATTTTTGCCACTTCCTCGGGCGTACCCTGCGCCACAACCATGCCGCCCCGATCCCCGCCTTCCGGGCCCATATCAATGATATAGTCCGCAGTTTTTATGACATCCAGGTTATGCTCAATCACCAGCACGGAGCTGCCGTTTTCACACAGGCGCTGCAAAATGCCCAATAGCCGCTCCACATCCGCCACATGCAGGCCAGTGGTAGGTTCGTCCAGCACATAAAGGGTTTTCCCGGTATCCCGCCGGCTCAATTCCGTGGCCAGTTTCACCCGCTGGGCCTCACCGCCGGAAAGTTGGGTAGAGGGCTGCCCCAGCTTCACATACCCCAAGCCTACATCATATAAAGTCTGGAGCTTTTTTGCCAGCTTCGGCAGGGGGGCAAAAAAGTTCAGCGCCTCTTCCACCGTCATTTCCAGCACGTCGTATATGCTTTTGCCCTTATATTTCACTTCCAGGGTTTCCCGGTTGTAGCGCCGCCCGCCGCACACCTCGCAGGGCACATATACATCCGGCAAAAAGTGCATCTCAATTTTGATGATACCGTCTCCCCGGCAGGCCTCGCAGCGCCCTCCCTTTACGTTAAAGCTGAACCGGCCGTTGGTATATCCCCTGAGCTTTGCATCGGGCGTCATAGCAAACACTTCCCGTACCAAATCGAACAGGCCCGTATAGGTGGCGGGGTTGCTGCGCGGTGTGCGGCCGATGGGGCTTTGGTCGATATCAATAATCTTATCCAGGTATTCCAGCCCTGTCACCCCATCGCAGTCCCCGGGCCGGGTGCGTGCCCGGTTCAAGTCCCGCAGCAGCGTCTTTTTGATGATCTCATTCACCAAGCTGGATTTGCCGGAGCCGGAAACCCCGGTAACGCAGGTAAACATCCCCAGCGGAATATCCACGTCGATATTGCGCAGGTTATTGGCCCGCGCCCCTTTCACCTGCAGCCACTTGCCATTTAATGGCCTGCGCTGGGCCGGAATGGGGATACATTTGCGCCCGGAAAGATAATCACCGGTAATAGAGCCGGGCGTATCCATAATCTGTTGGGGTGTGCCTGCGCCGATGATCTCTCCGCCATGCGCCCCTGCTCCAGGGCCAATGTCCACCAGGTAATCCGCCGCCAGCATGGTTTCCTCATCATGCTCTACTACAATCAGCGTATTCCCCAAATCCCGCATGTGCTTTAAGGTTTCCAGCAGCCTGGCGTTGTCCCGCTGGTGCAGGCCGATGCTGGGTTCATCCAGGATATACAAAACCCCCACCAGTCCGGAGCCAATCTGGGTGGCCAGCCGAATACGCTGAGCCTCTCCCCCGGATAAGGTCATAGCTGCCCGGGACAGGGTGAGATAATCCAACCCTACATCCACCAAAAAGCCCAGGCGGGCGTCGATCTCTTTAAAAATTTGAGCGGCAATGATCTTTTGGGCAGGGGTGAGTCGGAGGCCTAAAATAAATTTTCGCGCTTCCAGCACCGTCATATCGCTCAGCTGGGCGATATTTTTCCCACTGCCCTCCTGCCCCAGCGTGACGGCCAGGCTTTCCGGCTTGAGCCGTTTGCCTTTACAGTCCGGGCAGAGAATATGGGACATGTACGCCTCCAGCTCCTGCTTGGCGTAATCGCTCTGGGTCTCCCGGTAACGCCGCTCCAGATTATTGACAATGCCCTCAAAGGGAGCGTCAAAGGTGCCCGCTCCATAATCCTTTTCATAAGCAATGTGAAGCTTTTCCTTCCCCGTGCCATAAAGGATAGCGTCCAGAGCCTTTTTGGGTAAGTCCCGTACCGGCGTATCCAGGGAAAATCCCAGATACTCCCCCAAAGCTTTAAAATACATGGCTGCAATGCTGCCTTTGGAAGCGCTGTTCCAGCCGGAAACATTTACCGCCCCCTGGTTAAGACTCAGGCTGCGGTCTGGAATGACCAAATCCGGGTCAATCTTCATCAACGATCCCAGTCCGGAGCAGGTGGGGCAAGCGCCATATGGATTGTTGAAGGAGAACATCCGGGGGCTGAGTTCCTCCATGGAAATGCCGCAGTCCGGGCAGGCATAATTCTGAGAAAACAGCAGGCTCTTCCCGCCCACAATGTCTACAATAGCCAAATTTTCCGCCATACGAAAAGCAGTTTCCAACGAGTCGGACAGCCTGCTTCCAATGCCGGGCTTAATCACCAGCCGGTCGATCACGGCTTCGATGGTGTGCTTCAATTTTTTCTCCAGCGGCGGAACATCCGTAATATCGTATTGAACGCCATCCACCCGCACCCTCACGTAACCGTCCTTTTGCAGCTGCTCCAGCAGTTTGGCATGTTCGCCTTTGCGGCCCCGCACACAGGGGGCCACCACCTGGATGCGGGTACCTTCTGCCAGCGCCATCACCTGGTCCACTACCTGATCCACGGTTTGCCGCTCAATGCGCTTACCGCACTTGGGGCAATGAGGCACGCCGCAGCGCGCATAGAGCAGGCGAAGGTAATCATGAATTTCCGTCACCGTGCCTACTGTGGAGCGCGGGTTGTGGCTGGTGCTTTTCTGATCGATAGAAATTGCAGGGCTCAGGCCCTCGATGTAGTCCACTTCCGGTTTTTCCATCTGCCCCAGAAACATTCGGGCATAGGAAGAGAGGCTTTCCACATACCGGCGCTGCCCCTCGGCATATATGGTATCAAAGGCCAGGCTGGATTTGCCTGAACCGGATAACCCAGTCATTACAATGAGTTTGTTTCTGGGCAGGGTTACATCCACATTTTTCAGGTTATGTTCCCGCGCGCCCTTGATTACGATTGCGTCTTTCATGTGTTTTCCTGTGTTGCTTGCCTTTCTTATCCATTATCGCCCAGTATATCTCCCTGCAATCAGCATACCGGGCTATTTGCGGGTACGTCCCCGGGCTCTTCGCTTGCTGCCCACCGTACCCGGCGCAGCCTTTTTCGCCGCCTCTGCAACGCCGCCTTCCCCTTTGAGTGCCAGCATCTCATCCCGGAGCTTGGCGGCAGCCTCAAATTCCAGCGCTTGGGCAGCTTCCCGCATCTGCTGGGTCAAAATTTCGATACGCTGCTGTTTTTCTTCCCCGCTGAGTTCCTGTTGCCGATCCCTTACTTTGGAGGAAATCTCCAGCACGCTGCGCACAGCCTTATGGATGCTCTGGGGCGTAATGCCGTTGGCCTGATTATAAGCCTGCTGCTTGGCACGGCGGCGTTGTGTTTCATCCATAGCCACCCGCATGGAAGGGGTAATTTCATCCGCATATAGGATAACCCGCCCATCCACATTGCGGGCAGCGCGGCCAATGGTTTGAATTAAAGACGTAGTGGAGCGCAAAAAGCCTTCCTTATCCGCATCTAAAATTGCTACCAGGCCTACCTCCGGAAGATCTAGTCCTTCCCGCAGCAGGTTGATGCCCACCAGCACATCAAACTCCCCTAAGCGCAAATCCCGGATGATCTCCATGCGCTCAATGGTTTCAATATCGCTGTGCATATAGCGCACCCGCACGCCCATTCCATCCAAATATTCCGTAAGGTTTTCTGCCATACGCTTGGTGAGGGTAGTCACCAGCGTCCGATAGCCTTTTTCCGCCATCTGGCGTACTTCCCCCAGCAGGTCGTCCACCTGCCCTTTTACCGGCCGCACCATCACCTCCGGGTCCAATAAGCCGGTGGGACGGATGATTTGCTCTGCCACCTGGGTGGCAAGCCCCAACTCGTATTCCCCGGGGGTAGCGGAAACATAAATCACCTGATTGAGGCGCTGTGCAAACTCTTCAAACTGCAAAGGCCGGTTATCATACGCGGATGGAATACGAAAGCCAAACTCTACCAGGCTGTCTTTGCGGGCCCGGTCTCCCCGGTACATCCCGCGCACTTGGGGCAGCGTTACATGGCTTTCATCCACAAACAGCAAAAAATCATCAGGGAAATAGTCCAGCAAGGTAAAGGGCGGCTGCCCCGGCTTGCGCCCGTCAAAATAGCGGGAATAATTTTCAATGCCGGTACAGTAGCCAATTTCCCGCATCATCTCCAGGTCATACAACGTACGCTGTTCAATGCGTTGGGCTTCCAGCAGCTTATCCTGCGCCTTAAATTCCGCCACGCGCTTGTACATGTCCCCCTCAATCTCATCCATGGCAGCGTTGAGCTTGTCCCGGCTGGTAGCGTAATGGGAGGCAGGAAATACGGCCACATGGGCACGGTCCAGCAAAATTTCCCCGGTTAACGGGTTGACCTCGCTGATGCGCTCAATCTCATCCCCGAAAAACTCAACCCGGATGGCTTTGTCCGACCAGTTCATAGGAAAGATCTCCAACACATCCCCCCGCACCCGGAAGGCGCCCCGGTCAAACTCAAAATCATTCCGCTGGTACTGAATATCCACCAGGCGGCGCATCACCGCATCCCGGTCGATCTCCATCCCCCTGCGCAGGGAAATGGAGAGTTTTAAATACTCCTCCGGATCTCCCAGGGCATAAATGCAGGACACTGACGCTACGATGATCACATCCCGCCGTTCATTGAGGGCGCAGGTGGCGCTATGCCGCAGCTTATCAATCTCATCGTTGACGGTGCTTACTTTTTCGATATACGTGTCGGTAGATGCAATATAGGCTTCCGGCTGATAATAGTCATAGTAGGACACAAAGTATTCCACCGCGCTGTCCGGAAAAAATTCTTTAAATTCAGAACAAAGCTGAGCGGCCAAGGTTTTATTGTGCGCCAGTACCAAAGTTGGTTTTTGTACCCGCTCAATCACTTTTGCCATGGTAAAGGTTTTTCCGCTGCCGGTAACGCCCAACAGCACTTGATTTTTATCCCCCCGCAACACGCCCTGGCTCAACAGTTCGATGGCCTGGGGCTGATCCCCTTGGGGTTCGTACGGGGCCACTACCTGAAACGTATTCATACTACTCCTCCGCCGGCAACAATGGTTGGATCTCGCTCAGGCCCCCGTCAACAGGTAAAGTCCACAGAGCAGGTAGCCACCCGCCGGGGCTTGATGAACGCACGTACCGCAGCATGGGCAGGATGCACGTCATACGCATGCAAGCCCTCTACGTTTTCAAAGGTGGCAATCAGCACCAGGTCAAACGCCCTCTCGCTTTGTAATTCATCGACGCCAACCTCCATGGAAATTAAAGAAGGAACCTGCTCTGGCAACGCCCGCAGCATCCGGGCCGCCTCCTGGGCATCCTCTTTGTTTGCAAATTTCTGGCAGACTACATGCTTAAACATCTCTGGCCCTCCTGCTTTTCCTTATTATTATAATACCGTAACGATTATATCAAACGGCATACCATAATGCAAACTTTCGTTCGTAGTTTTTCCTGCTTTTTATTTTCCAGCATTCCACAGCTTGTGGCAGGTTAGCCCCCCATGTTACCCTATATATACAAACAATCTATCTGATTGCCTGCCAACGGAAAAGCGGGGGCTTTGATGGGGAAGGCAACCTGGAAACAACGTGCTTTGAGAGGGAAGGAGAACCGACATGACCGCGGCGTTTCTTTTTTGTGCGGGTTTGATCCCCATTGTTCCATTGATCGGCGTGGATATTTTCCGCCGCCGTAACGATCGCCTGCGCAAAAACGTATGCTGGGGCTTGTTCGTATTGCAATTGCTTCTAAGCCTCCTGTACGCCTTGGCCTGGTTGCGCACCCATTAAGCCCCCCCGAGCTGATAAGGGGCGCTTCTATAAAAGTAACATAATAAAACCGTTGGATCCAGAGGACTCCAGCGGTTTATTGCTGTTGCATGTTTTTTTCTTGCCCGATATTGTTGCAGTTTTTCACAAACAGCTCCAGTATGGTTTCAGCATCCTGCAATTGCTTGGCGGACAATTTCTTTAATAACGTGTTGATATGGTTATCCCCTTCGTCAGGAATATTGGACAACAATATGTAATTTGGGCTGACTTCCAAAATTTTGCATAGCGCAATCAGCGTCTGTACAGAGAGGCCTGCCTTGCCACATTCAATCTGACTCAAAAATTTTTCTCCAATGTTTGCCCTTGCGGACACATAATCCTGGGTATATCGCCTTGCCTTACGGGCTGTTTGAATACGCTGCCCAATCAATTGCAAATCATACTCCATACTACCACCTCTAATATATAGAGTATTGATTTACCATTGGAAAATAACCCTATTAAAATAGGGGAGTATAGTTTAAATATTGATTTAATGAGATTATTATCCTATAATATACTGGAAGGGGAGCGATTTATAACATGGAGAGTAACCAAATAACAGATTGGAATAGGCCCAATTCTTAACATAGAGAGTAAATAAAATGGACGACATTTATGAATATTTTTCCCAATACATGGGGTGTTATGTATCCGATTTGCGAATATCCCGCCACTGGGAAGTGGACCGTGGTTTTATTTTAGGCATTCCAGAAAGCCGGTTTACTCTTGCCCAATGGAATGACTTCGTTTCCTACGCCTGTTCTAAACAAGTTTCCTTTTCCAGCATAGAAGAAGCAAAGTCTTACTTAGCGGCAAAAAAGAAGCGGAAACCATGACCGCATATCCATTGATTAAAAAGGCCGGGCAACTGCCCGGCCTTTTTAATTGTGCACTTCTTTAAAAATCAATGCAAACAGCGCTGATATAACCCTTAAGGCCATTGACGTCCACATAATACCAGTTGCCTTCAACAGCCAGCAGCGTAACGGCAACGCCTTCTTGAATTTCCCCAATGACCTCATAATCCATGCCGGGACCGCTGCGGAAGTTCGCCACAATGCCCTGCTTTATAGTGGCGTTGGCGCCCCCCTGGCCGATTTGCGTACTCCCCTCTTGCAGCGCGGGGATCTCCGGGTATGCAACCGAGCCTTGGCTCTGTTTCACATAGCGGGAGCGAACATAGCCAAACTGACCGTCTACATAGGCGGTAAACCAAAACTTATCCCGTGTTCCAATTACGCTGACGCTTGCGCCTTTGGGGATTGCAACCAATTGTGCAGCTTTGGTGCTGGCAGTTTGATACAAGGCCGTATTTTCGCTGGCAATGTAGGAATAGGTGACCCTGTTATCGCTGCCATCAGGATCAAACTGCAAATACTGGGTCTTCATATATCCCAGCTTATCCTTTGCTGTTTGCACTTTACACCAGTCCGGCCCAATCTGCAGCAGCTTTACCTGCTCGCCATAACCCAATGTCACCACCGTGGTGTCCCGGGAAGAAGAAAAGCCTGTGCGCACCGGCGCGCTGTCGGCTTTTACCGTAGCGGTCAAGATTGGGGGGTCCGCCTTCGTATCCACAATGTGATACAGGCTGCTGTAGCTGGGTTTCTGCTCCTTCAACGATTTCACCAGAGCAGGATTTTGCGCCCGATTTTTGGAAATCACGCAGGTAGTCCCCGGCGGGCAATTGTAGAATATCCACTGGGCATGTTCCGGCAGCACCCGTACACAGCCGTGGGATAAGGCCTTGCCCAAGCCGTTATAGGCACTTTTGGACAGCTTGGTCAAATCCTTGCTGTCGTACATGATGGAGTGGATATATATGCCCCGAATAATCTGTGTCCAATACTGGGCGTACTGGCCAAACGCAACAAAGTAACCGAAGCGTTCCTTTAAATGCCCCAGTTTAAACGTGCCGGCACCGGTGGGATTTTCTGCATTGCCTGTGGTGCACAGCCCTTGGAGGACAATGTTGGTATAAGCGCCGGAAGAATCCCTTTCGTATACTGTGATTACCTGGTTGACCAAGTCAATGTCAATCTGATAGCGGTTGGCATCCGTATTCGCATAATCCACCTTGCTGGTATAGCCGGAAATCACCTTTGCCTGCGCCATTCCAGGCAGCAAGGCCGCAAAGGCCAACGCCAATGTCAACACACAACTTACAATACGTTTCATGTCATTCCTCCAATGCTGCTAAAAGGTGGGCAAAGGCCGAAACCTCGGGAGCAACCAATTTCTGGGGGGTGAAAATTCTCCCCAATTTATTATTACTTTACCAATCATCCCCTTTGGAAACAAGGGGTTCGCCCTTATACGGGCGGGTTTTACAAATTGTTCATGTTTCTTTCGGCAAGGCAATGGCCCGTATCACATATCCAGCCAACGCCAATCCTGCCGCCGCTGTCACCGGGGCAATGCTGCCGGGGGTCTGCCGTTTTTTCCCGGTTTGCGCAATCGCCATGCAGGGCTTCCCTGCCGGCTCCCTGGAACATACCACGTCCAGCTGCCCAATCCCCATTTTCCGCAACTCTCTGCGCATTACCCGGGCCAGGCCGCAGCCCTGGGTTGCAAACAGGTCCGTAATATAAAACGCAGTAGGATCCAGCCGGTTCCCTGCTCCCATGCAGGAAATGATCGGCAATCCCTTTTCATTTGCCGCTTTCACCAACGCCAGCTTGGCCGACACCGTATCCACAGCATCAACGATAAAGGATAACCCCTCTGGTAAAAAACGTTCCACATTTTCCGGCAACACAAAACCTTGCTGCAGGGTAAGGGCGCAATCCGCCACTTCCTCAATCCGCTGGGCCATAGCCTGGGTTTTGGGCAAGCCCAGGGTATTTTTTGTGGCTACCAGCTGCCTGTTCAAATTGCTTGGCTCCACCACATCTGCGTCCACCAGATGCAACCTGCCAATGCCAGCGCGCGCCAAGGCTTCCACGCAGTGGCCTCCTACCCCGCCCAGGCCAAATACGGCCACATAAGCCCGGTTCAACCGTTTCATACCCTCTTCGCCCAATAACAGTGCGCTACGGGCTTCCTGCTCTCGCATCATGCTCCCTCAAATCCATCAAAATATTCTCCCTGGCGAAACCATTGGGTAGACACAGTTAACGTACAAGATCTATCCTGCCTTGTCAAGCAAAACCGGTTTTGCAAAACAGCCCGTAATCCGTTACAATCAGAGCGGGCGGAAAGCACACTTTTTTTGCCCACAGCATATATATGGGAGGGCATCATGACAAAACAATTGCGGATCGGAGCGATATACATGAGCGTCCTTCTTGTTTTCTGCACGGCGGGGTGCACCGGCCATACCGGCATACAGCAGCCTGCTTTATCACCTACCCCTTATTTGCATCTCTCCCCCGGGCCTGAGCAAACCACCCCACCCCTGCTTTGCCGAGTGGATTGCCTGGAATATTTAAACCTGCGCCAGGCGCCGTCTCCAGAGGCCCCCGCCATTGGCAAGGCGGTAAAAGGGGCGCAGGTTGAAGTATTGGACTTTGTAGAACGCTTTGCCCATATCCGAATGGAGGATGGGCAAGAGGGATATGTGCTGGCAGGATACCTGGCCCCTATGGCGCCTGACGATATGTTGGCAGGCCGCAACATTGTGCAGCCGGTTTACGCCTATACGCACGCTCAAATGCTGGAAGATTTGCAAGCATTATGTGCCCGCTACCCTCAGCTTCAGGTAGAAAGCGCAGGGACTTCCCGGCAAAACAGAGATATCCCCGTGGCCATCGTAGGGGACCAATCGGCCCCATGCCACATTTTGGTGCAGGCGTCGATCCATGGCAGAGAGCACATGACCAGCCTTTTGGTAATGGCGCAACTGGAACGGCTGCTGCAAGGCCAGCCCCTGGAAGGCGTGTGCTTCCACCTGTTTCCCATGGCAAATCCAGACGGCGTTCACATTAGCCAACAGGGCTGGGGGGAAGGGTTGCAGCAAGCCATCTTTTTGCTGGACCAAGCGCACGGCTATGTGCAGCCCGAAGAGGAAGACTTTTATTATGTCCAGTGGAAGGCCAACGCGTATGGGGTAGACCTAAACCGCAATTTTGACGCAGGATGGGAGCGGGTAAACACCCGGCCAGAAGCTTCCAGCGAAGGCTGGCGGGGAGAAGCAACGCAAAGCGAGCCCGAAACACAGGCATTGGTGGAATACACCCGGCGCTATCCTTTTTGCGCTACGATCAGCTACCATGCAATGGGCAGTGAGATCTTTGCTCAGTTCGGTCCCAACAGCCCTACCAATGAAGCAAGCGGCCAGTTAGGCCAACAGGTCAGCGCCCTCACAGGATATTCCCTGGAGCCGGATAGCGGCACATCCTTTGGTGGTTACAAGGATTGGGCCATTTCTGTTTGCGGCATTCCTTCCCTCACCATTGAAATTGGCGCCCGTTCCTGTCCGCTGCCGCTGCGGGAATTTGACACCATTTGGCTGCGCAACCGGGAATTGCTGCCCACTGTAGCCCAATGGGCCTTTTCCACAACGGAGCATGGAAAAACCTTTTATCAGTCTGTTCCGTAATCTCTTGCATCCTTCCGCCCAACCGGTATATCCTAAGGTCTGGAGGAGGAACGGATATGGCAGGTTGGAGAAAAGCAGTTCTTGTGGCGGTGATTTCCGCCATGTTAATTTGGGCCCTATTGATATGGCACAACAGCAGGATTGAAACCACAGAGTTAGAATACATCTCTCCCCGTTTGCCCCAGGGGTTTGATGGTTGCCGGATCCTACAGGTATCGGATTTGCATAATAACCGCTTCGGCAAAGGGCAAAGCCGTCTTTTAGCAGCGGTTGCCCAGGCCAGGCCGGATTATATTTTCCTCACCGGGGATATGATCGACCGCAAGGCCATGGAGTACACCATACTATTCGCCAAGGGCGCGGTAGAGATTGCTCCCGTATATTATGTCCCGGGCAATCACGAAGCATGGCACGGCGTTTACGATACGCTGCGCAGCCGTCTGAAAGCTGCAGGCGTTACTGTGCTGGATAACCGGCACGTGACGCTGCGCCGGGGCGATGATGCCATTTCCCTCCTGGGTATACAGGATCCCGCCTTTTTCCCTGATACAAACGCCTTTACGGCTGCCTTAAACCAGCTTTCCCAGCAAGCGGAGCAACCTTTTAAGGTGCTGCTATGCCACCGCCCTGAATACATGCAGGATTATTGGGAAGCGCAGATTGATCTGGTATTTACCGGTCACGTCCATGGCGGTGGGGTGCGAATTCCTGGGGTTGGCGCTTTATACGGGCCGGATCAGGGCTTTTTACCGCAATATTCCTCCGGCGTATATACGCAAGATCACACCACCATGGTAGTAAGCCGGGGGTTGGGAAACAACCTGTTTCCCCTACGCATGTTCAATGCACCCGAGCTGGTCCTTTTCACATTAAAACATGAGGGCAGCTAAATCTGCTGGGTTATCCACTCCCCAATATATCGTTTCAAAAATCGAAATCAAATTATGCTTTTACCGTTTCCAAAAAGAAAAAATCAGGGAGCGGCTTGCCGACCCTGTCTTTTTCTGTCAAATTGCGCCCGGGTAGGCGCATGGCCAAGGTCAGCCCCGTACCAAGAACTCCAGAAGCCTTGCAAAGTCTTCCGGCTCGGAAACGATGAGCTCCACATCATCGATGCGGGCGTCCTTGAACATTTGAGTCAGCGCAATGTACTGGCACAGCGTGCTCTTGAGGTTGAGGCGGTCGCCTTCGGACGTGATCAGCTCCACACGGCCATGACACTCGTTGAGAACCTCAAAAAAACGTTTGGGGTTGTTGATGTTTTTAATTTTCATAATCAGTACACACTCCTTTCTTGCGCTATCGTTGGGGTGACTGCTCTTTCCCACCCCTTATGCTATGAACCATGCTTATAGGTTCATACATGATTTATCACATTGCATTCGAATTGTCAAGGATTTTCCCGGGTTCCCGCACAAAATATATATAATCCATTCTTATATTTTCCCATTTTACGAATATCCGGTAAAATGCTATGGAACACTCTATGGTATGGAGGTGGAATGCATGCATAATAACACAATTACAGATAAAAGCATACTCTCGTTCCGGAATTATCTGTGTGATAATGAAAAAGCCGCGCTGACCATAGAAAAATACATCTATGAATTAAGAAGCTTAAACTCCTTTTTACAACGGCGGCCTATTACAAAGCAGCTCATAGTAGCATATCGCCAGGCTCTTCAGGTACAATATCAGGCAAGAACCATCAACGCGAAACTTTCGGCTATCAACGCCTACCTCACGTTTGTCGGTCTGTCTGACTGCAAGGTAAAATTACTAAAAGTGCAGCATCACGCTTTTATGGAAGAAAAGCATGAGTTATCCCAGGATGAATACCAAAGGTTGCTAGCAGCAGCAAAAAGCCTGAAAAACCAAAGGCTGTACCATTTGCTTTTAACGCTTTGTAGCACTGGAATCCGGGTAAGCGAACTGCGTTTTATAACCATTGAGGCTGTGCGCATGGGACGGGTGGAAATCCGTTCAAAAGGGAAAAACAGGCTGGTGCTCCTGCCAAAAGATCTTACAAAAAAGCTGCGTCAATATTCCAAGTGCCAGAATATTGTTACAGGCCCCATCTTTTGTACGCGCAGCGGCCAGGCGTTGGACCGGTCAAATATCTGCCACGATATGAAAAAACTGTGCCAGTCAGCCCATGTGCTGCCGGGCAAAGTGTTTCCCCACAATCTGCGCCATTTGTTTGCACGCAGTTTTTATGCCATTCAAAACAATCTGGCATATCTCGCTGATATTTTGGGGCATTCCTCCATTGAAACAACGCGCATTTATGTAGCCACCAGCACCAAACAGCACCAGCGCATACTGGAAAAAATGCGTTTGGTGATGTAAACACAAAAAACCACAGAATAACTATTCTGTGGTTGAATTGCTTATACAGCAAAAATAACGGGGTAGAAAGCAGCGGGGGTATTACCTGTCTGTGGATATAGCGGAATACTTATCCAGGTCTGCAGCAACAGAAAAAGCACAGGCCTGGTTTGAATGTAATGGAGAATCTGGTTTTGCTTGGTTGTTATAAAATGGCTTGTTTTCCACCCCCAATTGTTTTAAAATGGTAGTAAATAAAGTGCTGGTTATAACCACAGAATAGTTATTCTGTGGTAGATTTTGTTCAGCTACATTTGGGGAACTTTCACCAGCAGGACAGGTAGCCCAAATAGCAGCCTGGGTGAGACTTGCAGCGGCAAAATCTGTAAACCAGGCTCGCCTATAAAGAAAGGATTTCTTCCAGCCCTATGTCATCCCTAATATCAAAAAACGATACCTGCACAGGGCGTCTGCAGAACAATCCCTGTGAAACGTGCACAGACCAAACAACAACCATGTTTGTTCGTTTTTTCTCGTATCAGGGTCGAATCGCTTGTGGCGAACTGGAAACACCGTTTTTTGAACGAAATTTTTGTTTTCATGGGCTGGATCAGTTATTGCTTATTATGGAAGATATTATGGATATTGTGAAAAACTCTGCTCCCGGGGCAAGCTTATCCCATCGCGATATCAAGGTGCCGGGGATACAGGGTGAACGTTTTCTTGATGATTGGAACGGCTCCCAGACGGCGGGACATATAAACTTCTCGCTGAATAAGTGGTCAGGCAGCAAAGCACCTCGTGTCGTATTGAAAATATACCGCAGGCAACATGCGAGCATGCAAGGCGCACTGCGCATTAACGGGCAAAAGGTGCATTTCCGCAGCGGGGTAGAGCTCATGCGATTATTGCATCAAATGCTCAGACACTGGGAGGTGTAAATAGAAAAACAAAGGAATATTATAATGAAATAGATCATGATAGTCCTTGGTTATCCACATTAATTTTTGCTAAAAGCCCCACAATCCCATGTTTTCGGGGCATAAAATACCGCAAGTTATTTTATTTAGGAGGGTATGGTTAATGAAAAAACGCGTGTTGGCAATGCTTCTTTGCTGCATCATCGCAGCAGGCTTACTCCCCTGCTTTGCGGCGGCTCAAGCCATAGAAGCGGAAAATCAGAATCAAATCATTCCGGAAACGGGTGGAGAAAATTCGGACAATTATGTAAAGGTCAGCAAAACGATTGCAGGAACCAACAACGAAAATTATTTTGACATTACTCTGACGGTGGAGACACAAAGCAACATTTCGGAAATCTATGCCGCGCAGGATATGGCGGTGGTAGTGGTAATGGATATTTCGGAATCCATGATGAAATCGGAAAACTATGTGGAGATGGAGGGAAGCTCTGTTCCCCAATACGTTATGGCAAAAAGGGCGGCAGATGAATTCATCAACACCTTTTGTCAAGATGCCGCGTCCAGCGGCGTTTCCCGGCAAATGGCCATCGTCACCTTTAATACAAACGCGGAATTATGCCTGGGGTTTACAGATTGTTCCCAGGAAAATTCGGCTAACAGCCTGGAAAGGGCGCTGCGTGACAAAATGGATGCCACCTTTACCTCCGACTATTATGGAAAATCCACTATGTTTACCAATATTGAGGGAGGACTACAGCTGGCGCAAAATATTCTGGAAAGCCGCTCGGAAGCCAACCAATATATCATTCTTCTTACAGACGGTTTCCCCACAACTTACAGCGTGAACAAAGTCAGCAACGAGACGAGCACTTCCTATATTGCTGGTTATAACCCTTATATGAGCCAATATACGGGCACAGCCAGCTTGGGCACAGATGGGGTTTTCTCCGATCAGGTATCTGGGAATTCCTGCAAATATGGCACTTCCTACAGTGATAAGGGGGCGCTTTATGCAGAAGAGGCCGCTCAATCCATTGAAGGCGTTACCATTTTCCCCATCGGCATCAATATTGGCGGGCAACAGATCTCCAGCATGAACCGTTTGGGCAGTAACGCGGATGGTTTTAGCGTTGTGGATTGTTTTGCAGATATAACGCAGCCCTTTACCAAAGAATTGGAATCCAGCGGAAAATATAAGTATGTTGAAGGGGAATATGTTATTGGGCGCCACGGCGCGGGCGCTTACGGCACCGCCTACAAAAATTGGCTGGCCACGCAGATTGGCTCCAATTTTTATAAAGATGGAGATAACCTTCAGGAACTGCAAAATGCATTTACCGCCATTCTGGCAAAGATTAAAGAAATTAGCCAAGAATCCGTGGAAGCGTCCTGGGTAGCTTCCGACCCAATGAACGGCTCCAGCCTGGGGCAATCCATTGAATTTCTGAACTTCTATCAGAAAGGCGGAACACCTGTAGCCGAGTTAACTGGTGGTAGTTGGGTAGAAAACGGCGAGAATACTGCAAAAATTACTCAGGGCAGCTTGGGGGAGGAAATCCGCTGGGATCTGAAAAAATCCGGCTTTGAAACAAAGGTGGAAAAGCTTCCTGGGGACACGGAGGAAACTACCACATATATTTACACCTTATCCTATCGGGTACGGCTAATGAACGAAGCAGAAGGTTTTGATCCGGATAAAGCGGAGCATTATCTCACCAACGGACCTACCAATCTGGTTTACCAATACAATGATAACGGCGTGCTTTCTGGGGAGCAAACCATTTCTTTTCCAGTGCCAAAGGTAAAAGGATATTTGGGTAACCTGGAATTTAAAAAGGTGGACTCCCAAACGGGAAGCGGCCTTACTGGCGTAACTTTTACGCTCTCTCATAGTGAAAACTGCCCGGTATGCCATGGGCAGGTAACCATCGGCTCCATGCAGGGGACTTCCGCCGGAGAACCCCAGCCAGCCACTCCCACTTCATTATTTGTTGCCAGCCCCACCTCTTTGCCTGGTGAAAGCGGCATGGTTACCATCCGAAACATTCCCTCCGGGCATGCCTATATCTTAACGGAGAATTCCGCACCTGACGGTTATCAGCCTTTAAATTGCTCTTTCCCGGTGGTGGTATCGTATGGCATAACCACGCTTTATAAAGGGGAAACTCCGGTAACAACTATTCAAAATGATCCCATCAGTTCCCCAACGCCTACCCCGACGGCAACCCCTACGAATTTGCCAACGCCAACGCCTACGCCTACGCCTACGCCGATCAATTCTCCTACCCCTACCCCGTCCTGGGAGGAGCGCCCAACACCAAGGCCTCAGCGCACGCCCACCGCAACAGAACCAATTCCACTGGCGCCGCCTACGCAAGATCCCATTCCCCTTGGGCCTCCCGTCACAGGGGATAGCAGCAGCGCCGCTCATAATATAACCGTCATTCTCTTATCAGCAAACGCCCTGGCGGCAAGCATATTATACCGATACAAACGAAAGTCCCGTTAATCCACAATGACGTAAAAAGGCTGGATTGCCCAGGCAATCCAGCCTTTTTATTTTATTGAACGTTAATCCGCATAAGCATAGCCTCGTTGGAAGGCTTGCTTGTTCATCTCAACAAACTTGGGCTTGACGTTGGCCTCGATGGCTTTCATCCATGCCTCGTAAGCAAAGGGCAGTTTTTTAGCCAATACGCCCAACAGCACCACATTAGCGGCCCGATAGGTGCCGCATTCATGGGCGATGGTGGTAGCGTCCAGAGCGATCACGTTGTTGGCTTGCGCCTGGATGCGTTCCAGGCAGTCCTCCGGATATTTCGCTGCGCCAATAATCACCGGCATGGGCAAAATTTCCTGGGTATTGACAATCATGGTGCCCTGGGGTTTTAAATAGGGCAGCGCGCGCAAAGCCTCCAGGTTTTCAAAGGCCAGCACCACATCCGCCTGCTCCTGCTCCACAATGGTGGAATATACGGGCTCATCCTTGCTCATGCGCACATATGTCACCACACTGCCGCCGCGTTGCGACATACCATGCACTTCGCTTACCCGCACATCGTACTCATGCTCCAGCGCCATATATCCAAGTATTTTGCTGGCCAGCAGCGTGCCTTGCCCGCCAACGCCTACAATTACAATACCAATCATATTCTTCTTCTCCTTTCCTCTCAAGCAAGCGCGCCGAAGGGGCACACATTTTGGCACAGCCCGCATCCCACACACTGGGTGGGATCCACCCAGACGCCGGTTTCCGTTTTTACGATGGCAGGGCAGCCAATCTTCATGCACATGCCGCAATTCCGGCACTTTTCCGGGTCACTGGAAAGGGCTTTGCCGGGCTGCTTCACAATCAGTGCGCAGGGCCGGCGGCTAATGATGACAGACAGCTCCTCCCGGGCAGTTTCTTCCCGGAGCACCCGCTCCATTTCCTTCAAGTCAAAGGGATCCACTACCGCCACGTTCTGAATTCCCATTGCCTCGCACAGCTTTACAATATCCAGCTGAGGCGCAGGGTTGCCGTGGATATCAAAGCCGTTGGCCGGGTTGTTTTGGTGCCCCGTCATGCCGGTGATGGAGTTGTCGGCAATGATCACAGTACCCACAGATTTGTTATAGGCCATATCCAGCAGCCCCGTCATGCCGCTGTGGCAGAACGTGCTGTCGCCCAATACGGCCACGGTTTTCTTGGCCTGCTCTTTGCCCCGGGCCTTTTCAAAGCCATGGGCCATGGGGAAGGAGGCGCCCATACAAATGCAGGTATCCACTGCGCCAAGAGGCGGCAAAGCGCCCAGCGTGTAGCAGCCGATGTCGGAACATACCGTTAATTTCAATTTGTTCAGCAGGTAATACAAAGCGCGGTGAGGACAGCCCGGGCACAATACGGGCGGCCGCACCGGGATACCCTGGGTGGTCATGGGGCCGGCTTCCGGCGCGCCTGCAAACTTGGCTGCAATTTTACGGGCGAACAGTTCGCCCTGCACCCCGGTTTTGTCCTTGCCGGAGCAGGGGATACCCCAAGCCTTAATGGTGTCCTCATAGAAAGGCTCCATGTCCTCAATGACATACAGGGTTTCCACCTGGGAAGCAAAGTCGCGGATCAGCTTTTCTGGCATGGGATATGCCATACCCAGCTTGAGCACAGAGGCATTGGGCAGCGCTTCTTTCACATAGTTATAAGCCGCTCCGGAAGTTACCACGCCGACTTTTTTGTCCGCCCATTCAATGCGGTTGATGGGCAGGGTATTGGCATCTTCACTAAGACGTTTTTCCCGTTCTTCCACCTTTACATGCCGGCCGATCATGTTAGCGGGCATGGAGGTAAACTTCCGCATATCCTTTACATATTCTTTCAGCGGCACTTCTTCCCGTTCTCCCAGCTCCACCACCGTGCGTGCATGGGCAATGCGGGTGGTAACGCGCACGATAACAGGGGTATCGTATTCTTCGGAAAGCTCATAAGCCAGCTTCATAAAATCCTTACATTCCTGGGAGCAGGAGGGATCCAGCACGATTGCATGGGAAGCCCTGCCCAGCATGCGGGTATCCTGCTCATTCTGGGAGGAGTGCATGCCCGGGTCGTCCGCTACCACAACCACCATACCCGCATTGATGCCGGTATACGTGGCGGTAAAGAAAGGATCCGCTGCTACGTTAAGCCCTACATGTTTCATACAGGCCATGCTGCGTGCGCCGGAGATTGCAGCGCCCAACGCAACTTCCACCGCTACTTTTTCGTTTGGGGCCCATTCGGAATAAATACAATCGTAGTTGGCTACATTTTCGTTGATTTCCGTGCTAGGCGTGCCAGGGTATGCGGAAGTAACCCTTACGCCTGCTTCATAAACGCCGCGCGCAATGGCTTCGTTTCCGAGCATGAGTTGTTTCAAGATGAATCAGCCTCCTTATTAATTCAATGGAACATGGAATAGATAGGAAAAAATATGCAATCTTATTATATATAATCCTGCAATTTACTCTTTTATTATATCGCACCGAAAAATGAAAAAAAAGCAGGCCTAGACGTTATACATAATATATTATCCCCAACGTCCCAGACCTGCCCCACGCAATTATGAAATTCATTTCATGCATTGAAACCTTCCTTTGTCAACAGAAGGTATGCAAATCAATCCAATACATCCAGCTCCACATCCGGCAAGCGCTGCGCCAAATATTCTATAATGGTCTGGCCGCCGATGTTGAGGGCGTGCCGTGTATTTCCTTTGGGCGGTGCACCCAGCACCATGCAGCTTGCATGATGCGCCTTTGCATAATCGCAGAGAATGGTGGGCACATCCTCTGCACGAATAACGCTCAGCTCCCCGCCGGATAACTGGGCTGCGGTAAACAAATATTCCAACGCCTCCCCTTCATCCGGGTTCCCTAAAAAATTTTCTCCAGAGCGCACCGCATGCACCACATGCAGCGGGCAATGATACTTTTGCGCCAGTTCTTCTCCCCGGGCAATCAGCCGGGCGCAAGTACGTTGACGGGTTACGCAAACCATTACAATGTGCTGGGCATGCGCATGGTTTTCCATCTCTTTTGGTTGAATGGACTTTTTCATGGTCAATCGCCTCCCTGCTGCATTTCTCCAGAGGTGCGTCTATGCAGCGCCTCCTGTAATTTATCCGGCATGGATTTGTTTGAAGTCTCCCGTACCGCTGCAACCGCCTCCAAGGCCGTATCTGCAACGACATACAACCCCTGAAACCCTGGATGGGCAAATCCCGTTTCATAAAATTGGGAGAACTGTTCCAGTAAGGGCTGCCAAAATCCCTTGTGGTTTACAATCACGATAGGATGATTGTGATACCCCAATTGTTTTAACGTAATGACCTCCATCAGCTCTTCCATCGTGCCAAAGCCGCCGGGCAACACAATAAAACCGCTGGATAAACCTTCCATGGTTTCCTTGCGGGTATGCATGGTAGGGGTTTCTATGAGTTCATCGCAGTTTTCGTAGGCGATGCCAGGCTGATTGAGTTTTTCGGGAATTACGCCGATCAACCGCCCGCCGTTGGCCTTGACTCCCTGAGCTGCAGCGCCCATTAACCCAATGCGGCCGCCGCCAAACACCATGCCCATCCCCTCCTGGGCCAAACATGCGCCCACGTCTCGGGCCAGATCATAATAGCTCTGCTCCAGATCCGGGCTGGAAGCAGCAAATACACAGATATTGGTCATTCCTGGTTGCCCTCCGGTTTGAGTAAATCATACGCAATGTCGTATTTCATATTGGAGTAATTGGTATCGCTGGCTGGAATCTCCAGCATCACCAGCACCAGCCTGGCCTCCTCGCTGGATACGCCGGTGCGATAGCCCACAAACCAGGAAATTTCCCGTCTGCGGTCGTTGCCGATCTGGGCCGTACCGGTTTTGGCCGCAATATTGGTGAGCTTGGGAGATCTGGGAATGTTGCGCTTTCCTTCCGCTTTGTTATCCTTATAATTCAGGTTGCGGCCTGTGCCTTCGCGCACCACATCCACCAGCATGGGCTCAATGGTATTGATGGAGCTTTGCTGTACCACGTTTTCTTTCCATGCCTGGGGCGTATAGGTAGACACAGGGGTATAATCTGTCCCTTCCGTCCGATACAACCCTTTCACCACATAAGGCCGCATGATGGTGCCGCCATTGGCAAAGGCGCAAAACATAGATGCGGCCTGAAGCGGCGTTACTAGAACTTCGCCCTGTCCATAAGCGCTGTCCGCCAGAAGCATAGGCGTCCATTCACTGTCCTCATTCTTCAATTGGGCCTTGGTCACGGAAAGATCAAAATCCACTGCTTCCGTCAGCCCCACCCGGGTCATAAACTGGCTAAAGCTTTCTTCCCCGGTACGCAAAGCTGCATAAGCAAAATAGATGTTGTCTGAGTCGATGATACCGCTATGCATATTCAGGGGATAGTGGCGGTTGTTCAGGCTCACGCGGGTGATATAGGCATATCCCCAGGGGCCAAACTCCCCACTGTCCGAAGGGCGCCAGCGCCGGTCATCCTCAATGGTTTCCCCCCGTCCTTGCGGAAATTCCGTGGAAGGGGTCATAGAGCCGCTCTCCAATGCTGCAGCAGCGGTAAACGGCTTGAGGATCGAGCCGGGCGGATATCGGCCCTGGATAAGGCGGTTATAGAGAGGCGTATTCTTTTTGCTATTGATTTCCTCCCACTCTGCAGCCGTCCATCCCCGGGTATATTTGTTTAAATCATAGGATGGGTAGGATGCCATCGCATCAACTGCCCCAGTGAGCGGATTCATCACGATAACCGCACCAGCCGTGTTTTCCCCATACAGCGTAAGGGAGAGCAGGGTCTCCACCCTGGTTTGCAAATCAGGGTTGATGGTAAGCTGCACATCCAGCCCATTTTGTACCGGCTCCCGGTATAACGTGCCTTTGTTGGAGCCATCGGAACCACAGATGTACACATAGGAGCCGTCCACACCCCGAAGCTCTTTTTCATATTGCCGTTCCAAACCGGCTTTGCCTACAACGGAGTCCACCGCGTACCCTGTGTTCGTCAGCATTTCTCCTGTATCCGGATCCACCAGCTTGCCATTTTCATCCAATACGCCTCCAGTCAGCCTGGTTAAATCCTCTTCATCTGCGGTGCGCACATAGCCCAGGATATGCGCCAGGCTTTCGCCTTGGGGGTAGTTGCGCAGTTCACCGTAATTGGAGGTGTCGATCCCTATGCCGGGAATCAGCAGCAATTGCTCCTCTAACGATTCTGTTAGCTGATCCGGGTACAGCTGTTTGATCAGCACAAAGTCATGATAAACCCGGCCCAGCCGGTCATATACTTCTTCGGAAGTCATGTCCAGCAGCACGCTCACCTGGCGTACAAACTGGGCCTCATCCTCTATTTTGCTGGGCACGCAGGTGATGCTCACCGCCTTCACCGTTTCCGCCAGCACTTCGCCCCCTGCAATAATTTCCCCCCGGGAGGCCCGAATGGTGCCTACCCGTATGGTATCCCCCCAGTCCATATCCGGGAAAATCAGGTCCGGCGCCCAGTCCACCTTCCACACCCCATCTTCCCGCAGCACCGTCATGCGAAACTGCCATTCCTCCTGGCCAATTTTCTCGCTGGTATACGTAAGGGTGTAATCGTAAATAGAGATGATCTCGCTTTCTTCTTTTGCTGAAGTCACAGTGTAAGAAAGGCCGGTGACCCCAAGCTCTTCATAAATTGCCTGGTGCCGGTTCACAAACTGCTCTTTGGAAATGCGCGTTGCGCTTTGCTCCTTGCCGGCAGCCAAATCTGCGGCCGCCCGGTCCTCATCATAACGGGCAGAGGCGGACAGCATTTCATAAGCGGCTTCAAAATCCCCTGTGTGCAGGCAGCCTAAAAAATCCGCAAACGCTTCTGCGGCAGTAGGTTTCTGGCAGCCGGAAGCCAGAATGCCGCATACCAGGCTCATGGCCGCCAACAGGATACAGCGAATTTGTAACGTCCAATTTTTCATGACAGGCGGGTTGTCCTTCTCTTCGGTAATCCATTGCAAATACTTTTGTTAACAGTATACCAGACCTGGCCGCGGGAGTGGGGAAAGACACAGATTGTTTACGATTGTGCCGCGCCCCAATCCAGCCAAATGCCGTTACAAAATATCAATTACGTCATCGTCCAGCATCACCATCACAAGCAGGCTGCCCCGGCTAGCCCGGCTTTCCAGCCGCACTTGCTCGGTATTGCACAGGGTATGCCCGCCATGACGCTGCACCACGGTAAAATCGAAAGGCTCCCGCACATAACGGGCTGCCGCCAGGCGTACGCCATTGGAACCGTTCTTTTTAAAATCAAAGGTTTTGAGCCCTTTTCCATTGCGGCCCTGTACCTCATAGTCGAAAATCAGAGTGCGTTTGGCATAGCCCCGGTCAGTCACGCAAAGGATTTCCCCTTCCTCCGCAGGCTGTATGGCTTGTAGCACCTCGTCCCCTTCTTCCAATTTGATACATTTTACCCCGGTGGCTACCCGGCCCATAACCGGCACCGTATCCAGGTCAAACCGGATGCTCATCCCCTGTTTGGTAATCAGCAGCATGGTCTGCTGCTGCCGCTGCTGCACGGCGAACAGGCTGTCCCCCTCTTTCAGCGTCAAAGCGGCAATGCGCTTGGAGCGGGTTGCATACTGGGCCTGATCCGTGCGCTTTACCATTCCCTGCCGGGTACAGAAAAACAGGTCCCCCTCTCCCTCCAGGAAAGCGGCCACAATCCGCTCCCCCTGCTCAAAAGGCAGTATGGCGGCCAGGTTGGTAAGCCGCCCGCCCGGCTTATTCTCCGGCAATTCTTCTACCGGCAGGGTCAAAAGGCTCCCCTGGTCCGTAAACAAGCGGATCCGTTTATCCGTCTGGGTTTGGAAGGTAAACAGCACCGCTTCTTCCGGCATACCGTTTTTGCCTGCAGGCACTCTCCATGCCCGCAAGCCATCATAGAGGGACACCGTTACATCCTCCACCACCTTCAGGTCTTTCTCTTCTACCTGAATGTGCGTCTGTGCAGAGATCAATTGCGTACGCCGGGGATCGTTATAGTTTTCTTTGATTTCCAACAGCTCCTGGCGAATAAGGGCCAGCAGTTTTTTCTCGGATGCCAAGATGCCCTCCAGCCGCCCAATCAGTGCCTTAATCTCCTTATATTCCTTTTCAATCGCCAGCAATTCCAAATTGGTCAGCCGCTGAAGGCGCAAATCCAAAATCGCCTGCGCCTGGGTTTCCGTCAGACCAAACTGCTCCATGAGTCCGTCCCTGGCCTGCTTTGGGTTTTTGCTGGCGCGGATCAGGGCGATAACAGCGTCAATGTTGTTTACCGCCACCATCAGGCCTTCCAAAATATGCTCCCGCTTTTTCGCGTTTTCCAGCTCATAGCGGGTGCGCCGGGTCACAACCTCCCGTTGGTGGCGAATATAATGAGCGTTCACCTCTTTGAGCCCCAGTTGCTGGGGTTTTCCCTCTGCAATCGCTACCATGTTCACACCGAAGGTGCATTGCAGGTCGGAATATTTAAACAGGTAGGCCAGCACCTTTTCCGGGTCAGCATCTTTTTTCAGCTCGATCACTGCCCGCATGCCGTTGCGGTCGCTCTCATCCCGGATGCCGGAGACGCCTGCAAACAGCTGCCGCTTTTCCTGGGTAGCCAGCAAAATTTTTTCCAACAAATTGGCTTTATTGACCTGATAGGGCAATTCCGTAATCACGATGAGGGTTTTCCCATTTTTTTGCGGCTCAAAATGGGTCTTTGCCCGGACGGTCAGCTTGCCTCTTCCGGTTTCATAAGCCGTGCGTATTTCCTGGGAATCTAACAGCAGCCCCCCTGTGGGGAAATCCGGACAAGGCAGGTATTGCATCAACTCATCCAACGAGATTTCCGGATTTTCCATCTGGGCAATCACAGCGTCAATGGCCTCCCCCAGATTGTGGGGCGGAATATTCGTAGCCAGACCTACCGCGATACCGGAGGCGCCGTTGACCAGCAGATTGGGGAAACGCCCCGGCAGCAGCGCAGGCTCCTGGAGGGTGTCGTCAAAATTTAAATTGTAATCCACCGTGCCCTTTTCCAAATCCCGCAGCAGCTCCAACGCCAGGGGCGTCATGCGGGCCTCGGTATATCGCATGGCTGCGGCGGAATCCCCATCCACAGATCCGAAATTCCCATGCCCGTCGCACAGAGGCATGCGCATATTAAAGGGCTGTGCCATGCGCACCATAGCGTCATACACCGAGCTGTCCCCATGGGGATGGTATTTGCCCAGGCAATCGCCTACGATACGGGCAGATTTCCGGTGGGGCTTGTCCGGCTGCAGCCCCAGCTCCAGCATGGTGTACAGGATGCGCCGCTGCACAGGCTTCAATCCGTCCTCCACACGGGGCAGGGCACGCTCCAGGATAACATGCTCCGCATAAGGGATCATGCTTTGGTGCATCACCAGATCCATGCTGCGCTCCAGTATGGTTTCCCCTCGGGGGGGCTGCTGGTTCTGTTCCTTTCCTTTTTTCGCCATGCCTTACTCCCCTCCCTTGCCAACGCCGGCATACCCTTTCTCTTGGAATACGTCCACCTTGTTGAAGTCCGCAAATTCGCTGATATATTCCTTGCGGGGCTGAATTTTATCCCCCATCAACACGCTGACCAGATGCTCCACGTCAGCCGCGTCTTCAATATTTACCCGAATCAGAGAGCGGTTGTCCGGATTCATGGTGGTTTCCCACAGTTGCTCCGGGTTCATTTCTCCCAACCCTTTATACCGCTGCACCAAGTATCCTTTTCCCAATGTTTTGGCAGCTGCAGCCAGCTCCTTTTCATCATAACAGTAGATCACCTTGTCCCCCTTATGAGCCTTATACAGGGGCGGCAGGCCAATATATACATGCCCTTCCGTAATCAGAGGCTTCATGTAGCGGTAGAAAAAGGTGAGCAAGATGGCCCGGATGTGGGCGCCATCCTGGTCCGCATCCGAAAGGATGATTACCTTATCGTACTTGCGCTGGGTAATATCAAAATCTTCCCCAATCCCTGTGCCAATGGCAGTAATGATGCTGCGGAATTCCTCGTTTTGCAGCACTTGATCCAAGCGTTTTTTCTCCACGTTGAGCGGCTTGCCACGCAATGGCAAAATCGCTTGAAAATACCGGTCCCGTCCCTGTTTGGCGGAGCCGCCTGCTGAATCCCCTTCTACAATAAACAGCTCGTTTTTGTTAGCATCCCTGCCTGTGCAGGAAGAAAGTTTCCCTACCAGAGGTGCATTTTCCAGCTTGTTCTTTTCCCTGGCCATGGTTTTGGCTTTGCGGGCAGTCTCGCGGACATGGGCGGCTTTGACCGCCTTTTCCACTATAGCAGCAGCCAGATCCGCGTTTTTTAAATCTTCCAAAAAGGGGGTGAGCTGCTCGTTTACCACATATTCCACCGCTGGCCTTGCCTCGGTATTGCCCAAGCGGGTTTTGGTTTGCCCTTCAAACTGGATGGTTTTCATCTTCAGCGACAGCACCGCAGTAAGGCCCTCGCGGAAGTCTTCCCCGCTTAAGCTGGGATCCTTTTCCTTCAACGCGCCTACCCTGCGGCAATGATCGTTGAGTGATTTGGTAAGGGCAGCCTTAAAACCGGTTTCATGGGTGCCGCCCTCTGTTGTGGGGATGTTGTTAACATAGGAGAACAGCGTATCCGCATAGCCGTCGTTATGCTGCATGGCAACCTCTACCTGAATGCCATCCCGCTCGCCTTTGAAGTGGATGGGCGGGGTATACAGCGGGGTTTTATCCTCGTTCAGGTAGGTTACAAAATCGGAAAGGCCTCCGTCAAACCGGTATTCACAAGCACGGTCCTGCCCCCGTTCGTCTACCAATGACATGGTGACCCCACGGTTCAGATAAGCCAGCTCCCTAAGGCGGCGCTGGATCAGCTCATAATTCATCTGAATGCTTTCAAACACCCGGTCGTCCGGCAAGAAGGTGACCACCGTGCCCTGTTTTCGGGTGCGGCCGGTTTCCATCAGCGGGTATTTTGCTTTGCCGGAGACGATCTTGCCATCCTCCCCAGCTACGCTTTCAAACTCCTGGAGATAGGCCCGCCCTTGGGTAAATACTTCCACCTTCACCCAGCGGGACAACGCATTGACCACGCTTGCGCCCACGCCGTGCAGCCCGCCGGAAAATCCATAGGAATCGTTGCCGAATTTGCCGCCTGCATGAAGCTGGGTGAACACCAGCTCCACGCCAGACACGCCGTATTTCTCATGGACCCCCACCGGTATCCCCCGTCCATTGTCTGTAACGGTTACAGAGCCATCCCTGCGCAGCGCAACGGTTACCAAATTGGCGTAGCCATTGGCCGCCTCATCGATGGCGTTATCCACAATTTCCCACAACATATGATGCAGCCCCCGGCTGCCCGTGGAACCGATATACATGCCTGGGCGCATACGTACTGCGTCCAAACCTTCCATGACTTTAATATTTTGTACGGAATATTCCATTCTGCCTCCCAATGGGTTGGTTTCCTTTTTCAACTTTCTTATTGTACCATAAACCGCAGAAAGAATGAAACATACTGCCCAACGGCGACAAAAAAAGCCCCCAGACGCCGCTATATTTATCGTGCAATCCCTGCCTTTTTTCCGTATAATAAATTGCTGGGCAACATGAAAAAAGGCGGTCGCGGCAAAATGCTTTTTTTACAGAGCCTTGTAAAATCCCTGAAACAACATCCACAGGAGGTACCCATTGTGAATCAGGCCACCAAACGGGCCATGCTGCAAATGACAGTCTGCGCGGTGCTTTGGAGCACCGCAGGCATTTTTATCAAACTCATTCCCTGGAACGCGCTTGTCATCGCAGGCTTTCGCAGCCTCATTGCAGCTGGGGTTATTTTGTTTTACATGCTGTACAAAAGGCAAAAGCTGGTGTTCTCCAAGCGCACTGTGTGCATTGCCTGTTGTTTATGTAGCACCTTTTTCTGTTTTTTAGCGGCCAACAAGCTGACAACTGCAGCCAATGCCATTGTGTTGCAATATACCGGGCCTATTTTTCTGCTATTGTATCAGGTGCTATTCCAGAAGAAAACATTCCGGGTACTGGACTATCTGGCAGTTGGGCTTACATTGGGGGGCATTTCCCTATTCTTTTTTGACCAACTCAATGCCGGCTCTTTGCTGGGCAACCTGATCGGCGTATGCGCAGGCGCAGGATTTGCCGGGATGTTTCTGACCAATGAAGGAGTAGAAGAGCCGGTGCGTATGAGCGGATTATTGCTGGGGCACCTGCTCACGGCCATTTTAGGCATCCCCTTCGCTTTTGTTTCCGCTACCCCATTCTCTCCAACCATCCTGGCATGTATCTTTGCCTTAGGCCTGCTGCAATTGGGCATTCCATACCTGCTGTTTGCACTGGCAGCGAAACACTGCCCGCCGCTCACCGCCTCCCTCATCGCCGCTCTGGAGCCTTTGCTAAACCCAGTATGGGTATTCCTGTTTACCGGGGAAGCGCCGGGGCTTTGGGCTCTTATAGGCGGTATCATCGTGATCGCCAGCGTCACTTTGTGGTGTATTTGGGATGCAAAAAAGGCGCATTCTGCACCCATTGCCCCAGATCGATAATATTCGCGGCAAATTTTCAATGATTTTATCTATTTCCCGGGAAATCTGCTAAGGTGGTCAAAGCGAAATGCTTTGACATTGCTCCTTGCTGAAATCCCCAAAGTCTTAGGGGTTCGGAGGATTAGAAAAACAAGCCCTGGCGTGCAGCACAACGCTGCGCCAGGGCTTGTAGCATTTTGTTGGAAATGGTAATCTCACTAGGTTTCTTTCAACGCTTTACCGGTCAAAAACCATTTGAGAACTGCAAGAAGGCCTTACTGGGTAATACGAGTCCCTGTCTTTCCTTCAATGCCCTCCTTCGCCTTTTCCAGCAGCGTAATCAAAGCCTGCCTGCCAGGTTTTGATCCGGCAAACTCCATCGCAGCCTGTACCTTAGGCAGCATGGAGCCCGGTGCAAAATGGCCCTGGGCCACCAATTCTTTCGCTTCTTCCACGCTTATGTGGTCCAGCCAGCGCTGGTCCGGCTGGTTGAAATGGATTGCAACCTTTTCTACCGCCGTCAGAATGACCAGAAAATCCGCGTCCAGCAACTGGGCCAGTTTACAGGAGGCAAAATCCTTATCAATCACCGCTGGTACGCCTTTAAGGTGATTCCCCTGGCGCATCACAGGAATACCGCCGCCGCCTGCGGCTACCACCACCTGCCCTGCCTCTACCAGCGCGCGGATAGCGTCCGCCTCTACAATGTCTGCCGGACGGGGGGAGGCTACTACCCTGCGCCAGCCCCGGCCTGCATCCTCCATCACAGCTCTGCCAGAAGCTGCCACCGCATCCGCTTCTTCCTTGCTCATAAACCGCCCAATGGGCTTGGTGGGCCGTTGGAAGGCGGGGTCCTCCGGATCCACCACCACCTGGGTGATCATGGTGGCACAGGGTTTTACGATGCCCCGGTTGAGCAGCTCTTCCCGCATAGCGTTTTGCAGGTCATAGCCAATATAAGCCTGGCTCATGGCAACGCACATGGATAGGGGGATGTTGTTGGCATCCATAGCCAGGTTGATCATACCCACCTGTGGCCCGTTGCCGTGGGAGATGATTACCTGATGGCCCTGTTCGATTAAATCCACAATGGCCTTAGCAGTCACTTTGACCGCCGCCATCTGCTCCTGTAAATTAGTGCCCAAGGCGTTGCCGCCCAAGGCGATTACCACTCTAGACATATTGTCCCTCCAGCTTGGATCCTATCCCGCTATAGGGGATTTGACCCCAATCTCCCACTCGAAAGATTTGATTTCCTTCGAAATGGTTTTATTATGCACCAATATGGGGACGGCTGCGTCCCATGCTTCTTACCCCCGGCAAAAGCCGGGGGATACAGCAGGAACATCAAAATCTATTCCGCAGCGCCTTCCCAGCGTTTTTTGCCCTTTTCTTCCAAGGCTTTGAGCGCCGCCTGGGGATCTTTCACCTTGGCCAGGAAAATCATCGCTGCAATGATGTAGGGCTTGTAGGAAGCCTGCTTATACAGCGGGTCGCGATAACGGTCAAACACGCTGGCGGCCACTTCCCCTTCTTCGCAGGAAATCCCACTGATATCGGCAGGCAGGCAGTGAAGATATAAAGCCTTGCCGTCCCTAGTGAGCTGCATCATTTCTTCCGTGCATTCCCAATCCTTATGCTGGGCGTTTTGGGCCAAAAGCTCTTTTTCCAGCGCCTTGATGCCTTCAAAATCCCCATTGCCGTACAACTCGGTACGCTGCTCCATCGCTTTGAATGGCGCCCAGGATTTGGGATATACCACGTCTGCATCCTGGAAGGCTTCGGCCATGGAATTGGTGATGGTAAACTTTCCGCCAAACTCCTCAGCGTTGCTGCGAGCTACGTCCACCACATCCTCCATCACCTCATATCCTTCGGGATATGCCAGCGTCACGTCCATACCCATGCGGGTCATAAGCCCAATTACGCCCTGGGGAACGGACAGGGGCTTACCATAGCTGGGAGAATAGGCCCAGGTCATGGCAATTTTTTTGCCTTTGAGGTTTTCTACACCGCCAAACTCGTGGATCAGGTGCAGCATATCCGCCATGGTCTGGGTGGGGTGATCAATATCGCACTGCAAGTTTACCAGGGTGGGCTTTTGTTCCAGCACACCCGCCTGGTTTCCGGCGGAAACCGCGTCCACCACATCATGCATGTATTGATTGCCCTTGCCGATATACATGTCGTCCCGGATGCCAATCACATCTGCCATAAAGGAAATCATATTCGCGGTTTCCCGCACAGTCTCGCCATGGGCAATCTGGCTCTTACCCTCGTCCAGATCCTGCACTTCCAGCCCCAACAGGTTACAGGCGGAACCAAAGGAAAACCGGGTACGGGTAGAGTTATCCCGGAACAGGCTGATTCCCAGGCCGCTATCGAATATTTTGGTAGAAATATTATTTTCCCGCAGGTGGCGTAAAGCATCCGCTACGGTAAATACCGCTTCCAACTCGTCGCGGCTCTTTTCCCAGGTCAGGAAAAAGTCGCCGTTATACATGTCTTCGAAATTCAACTGGTCTAACCGGTCTGTGAACTGTTTTACATTGCTGCTCATGCACATTCCTCCATATTATGATAAAACTGATAAATTATATTGGGGCGCTATCCCCTATATCATCCAAACGTTACGCCTGCTCTACATACATCTGGGGCAGGGCTGCATAAACTGCCGCGCAGGTAACCAAATCCTGTTTCCATGTTTTTTCATTGGGTGCATGGGCCTGTGCCTCCGCGCCAGGGCCAAAGCCAATGCAGGGGATTCCGTTGCGGCCCATAATGGTGACGCCATTGGTAGAGAAGGTCCATTTATCCGTCAGCGGGCGTGCCTGCCGCATTTCCAGCGTATCCGGGTGGCCAATGCGGGTTTCTCCAAACAGGCCTTTGTAGGCTGCCTCCAGCGCTTTTGTGACCTTATGGTCTTCCGGGATTACCCAGGTGGGGAAATAGCATTCGATGGGATATACGCAGTTCGTCCAGGAAGGACGGTCATACTGATACATGCTCACCTTTACGTCCTCTGCATACCGCTTCACTGCGGGTAAATTGCGGATTTCTTCCAAGCAGCTCTCCCAGGTTTCCCCGGCAGTCATGCGGCGGTCCAGGCTGACGGCACAGGAATCTGCCACGGCGCAGCGGCTGGGGCTGGTAAAAAAGATTTCCGAAACCGTAATGGTGCCTTTGCCCAGGAACCGTGCCTCTTTCCAATCCGGGTTAAAGGACTGTTCCAGCATTTTAACCAGGCCCTTGATCTGCGTGCCTTGCTCTGCATCGTTTTCATTGAGGGCGCGGATGTCCTGCAAAATATCCGCCATTTTATAAATGGCGTTATCCCCGCGCTCAGGCGCGCTGCCATGGCAGGAGACGCCTTTCACATCCACCCGGATCTCCATGCGGCCGCGCTGGCCACGGTAAATACCACCGTCCGTAGGCTCGGTAGACACTACAAATGCCGGGCGCACCTTGTCCTCGTTGATGATGTACTGCCAGCACAAACCATCGCAATCCTCTTCCTGCACAGAGCCTACCACCAGCACCTGGTATTGCTCGTTGAGCAGCCCCAGGTCCTTCATGATCTTGGCGCCATAAACGGAGGATACGATGCCGCCCAACTGGTCCGATGTGCCCCGGCCGCCGATCTCTGTTTCCGTTTCAAAGCCCTGGTAAGGGTCAAACTGCCAGTTATCCCGGTTGCCAATGCCAACGGTGTCGATATGGGCATCAAACGCAATCAGGGTCTTGCCACTGCCCATCCAGCCCAGGATGTTGCCCTGGGGATCGATCTCCACTTTATCAAACCCCACCGCTTCCATTTCTGCCTGGATACGGCGCACATGTCCTTCCTCCCCCGCGCTTTCCCCAGGAATGGCAACCAATTCCCGTAAAAATTTGGTCATTTGGGGTAAATAGTTCTCAGAAGCAGATTTTACAGCAGCGAAATTCATAATAGCTCCTCCTCTAATAATTGCTGATTTGAATGGATGCGATTGTTTGTATGTTAGCGTTTTCAGGGGCTTCTATTTGATGTCCCGATGGAACTATGAGCAAAGCAACCTCTTTTTGGCATACCTCTTAGAAATCCCAAAAATCCAATGATTACTTGGGAAAAGGTTATCCTTTTGCATCGATATAGGAATACAGCGTATATTTGGAAATCCCAAAATGCTTGGCCACCTTATCCCCGCTTTTTGTGATCAGGAAAGCGCCTGCATTGCTGAGGAATTGAATAGCCTGTATCTTATCCTCTTTGCTCATCAACGCAATGGGTTTGCCTACCAAGGCTACGCTCTGGTCGATCAAATCGTCCAGCAGGTCATTCACATTTTGGGGAATGCGTTCCGGCTTTGGCTCTTCCGTATGGTTGAGTAACGACTTAATCGCGGTTTCCGCCATCACCAAGCCGGTAATATCGTAGTTGATCGAAAGAATGCCCGTTACAGCCCCATCGTTATCCCGGATATATACTGTGCTGGATTTTACAATACGGCCATCATGCGTTTGTGCCAAATACCCCAACTGGTCATGCAGCTCTTCCGGAGGCTTCTTCAGCGCCTCCAGCACCACATGGGAAGGCCCGTCACCGATCTTCCGGTTGGTAACATGGCCGTTTTCAATGGCTACAATTGTGCTGTCAGCCCGTGTCAGGTCATGCACAACAACCTCACAGTTTTCTCCAAACTGGCGTGCCAGCGCGGCTGCAAGCCGGCGGTAAAAGTCCAGCATCACAGGCTGTTCCTCCTTACTTCAGGCGTTGATGACACCTGGATATCCTAAATGAAATCTTCTTTTCACCTGCAATGAAACCGGCAATGGTACCATTCCGTTTTTCAGCAGAATACCATGGGTTTGCCTGTTTTTACTATATCATAATTCGTTCGATATTCCAATAGGTTTTCAAAATAATTTTTAGGTTATAAAAAAATATTTTTGCAGCCTTTTGAATTTCTCTCAATTAGGGAAAGTTACTTTTGAAAAGAATGTTTCCGGGGCATACTATTGCTTGCAAACCCTAACGCAATAAGATACAATAAGACCAAACTTTGAGAGGTGGTGCAAACCATGGAAGAAGAACGGGATTTCGTCGTATTTTCGGACGATGATGGCAACGAATTCGAGCTGGATGTGATCGACTATTTTGAGCACGATGGCCAGGAATATGCAGTATTGATGGATCTTTCCGAACTCCCCGAGGAGTGCGAATGTGATGACGATGCATGCACTTGCGGCGAGCAGGACGTGTATATCATGAAGGTAGTGGTTAACGGGGATATGGAGGAATTCCTCCCGGCAGACGAAGAGCTTATGGACACTTTGGCGGCAATCGCCGAAGAGCGCCTGGGCAGCGAGCTGGAAATTGAAGACGAGGACGAAGAGTAATCCTTTCAAACGCAGACATGGCATGCCAAACGGCATGCCATGTTTTATCTTCACTGTTATTGGCGGTAAAGGGTGTAGCTGCGGCCGTTTTTATAGCAAAATACTTCAATTGTATTTTTATTAATTACGCTAAATTTAGATAGTGTTGACACGAATCAGGCTAAAATAGTGGACCACAAAACGATGCAGCGTATCTGGATAGCGGCAACAAAGGAAGCAGTGGTTTTGGCGTACCTGGTAGCAATACCACGCCAGCGTTTGAGATGGAGAAACGTGTTTTCCACCAAGTGACGCAGTTTGTACAGGTAAGAATCATATTCCCGTTGCACTACACGGTTCTTTTTGGAGGAATCACCGGCAGGATCCCTTTTCTCAATGCATATTCCATGATCGCATTGGTATCGGATCCCCGGTCGGCCAGCAAATACTCTGCACAAATCCTATCTATCAGGGCAATCGCTTCTTTACAATCAGCTCTGGTACCCGCCGTAACAAGAACTCTGACTGGCATTCCATTCGCATCCACGGCCAAATGTATTTTGGTGTTGAGCCCCCTTTTGTACGTTTCATATTCCATACCCCCGTACAGCGATTTTGAATAACAGACTGGCTGTTTCTAGCATACCACAATCGGCCAGCCTTTGTAAAAATATCCCAGCATTTTTGTAAGCCTGTTTTTTCCTTTATCATACAAACAACTTTTTCACTTGCCTTATGTTGCAATTTATACTAGCATTATAATAATGGAATATTCTCCGATATGCGGCCGACCTCATCGGGGTTGGCCCGGGACCTTATTGGAATCCTGGAATTTTTATTGTTCCAGGAAGTGAAAGGCTTATTATGAAAATCGTAATCGTAGGCGACGGTAAGGTAGGCTATACTCTGGCGCAGCAGCTTTCCCACGAAGGCCATGACATGGTTGTAATAGATAACAACCTGCAGGTGTTACAGGAATCCCAAGAGGCGCTGGATGTAATGGTGGTCAACGGCAACGGGGCCACGCTGGAAACCCAGCGCGCAGCGGACGTGGGCAATTCGGATCTGCTCATTGCAGCCACATCCGGGGACGAAGTGAACTTGTTATGCTGTGTATTGGCCCGCAAGCTTGGTTGCAAGCATACCATCGCCCGGGTACGCAACCCGGAATATGAACAACAGCTCCAGTTTCTCAAAGAAGAGCTGGGGCTTTCCCTTACCATCAATCCAGAAAAAGCCGCAGCGCGGGAAATTTTGCGGTTGTTGCAGCTGCCTTCTTTCCTGAAGCGGGATTCTTTCGCCAAAGGCCGTGCGGAGTTGGTGGAACTGAAAATCAAGCAGGGCAGCCCCTTGTGCAGGCTACGGCTGGATCAGCTATCTGAAGTAAGCCATGTAAAGGCCCTTGTGTGTACGGTAGAGCGGGAAGGCGTGGTCACCATCCCCACCGGGCAGTTCCAGCTCCAGCAAGGCGATAAAATCACGGTTACGGCAGCTTCCCGGGATTTGGGCGTGCTGGTAAAAGACCTGGGCATTGATAAGCAGCGGGTGCACAGCATAATGCTCATTGGCGGCAGCCGAATTGCCGCTTATTTGGCGCAGTCCCTGCTGGACAGCCGGGTGAATGTAAAGATTATTGAAGAAAAACTGGCGCGCTGCGAGGTGCTTTCCGATATGTTGCCGGGGGCTTTGATCATCCACGGGGATGGGACCCTGCACGACCTGCTGTTGGCGGAAGGCATTGAGCAGACCGACGCTTTGGTTACCCTCACCGGCATTGACGAGGAAAACCTGATTATTTCCATGTATGCCGACCATATGGGCGTGCCTAAGTGCATTACCAAAATCAACCGCACGGAATATGCGGCTATGTTCCAAAACAAAGGGGTGGACACTATCGTTAGCCCCAAACTGCTAACCGTAAACGAGATTTTGCGTTATGTGCGGGCGATGGACAACACCTCCGGCGGTTCCATGCTCACTTTATACCGGATTGTGGATGGCAAAGCGGAAGCGCTGGAGTTTAAGGTGACCAAGGCAGTCAAGTACTTGGGCAAGCCGTTGTACGAGCTAAACCTGCGGGAAAACATTCTCATCGCCTGCATCAACCGCAATGGCAAAATCATTCTTCCCCGTGGCAGCGATTGCCTGCTGGAAGGGGATACGGCTGTGATTGTTACCACGGCCGACCGCGCGATTAGCAGCCTCAACAACATTTTTGCTGATGAACCCGGGCCGGGGAAGGACAGCTAGTTATGAACAAACGGGCAATCTGCTATTTTATTGGGCACATTCTCAGGCTGGAAAGCATTTTCATGATTCCGGCCTTATTGATCTCTCTGGTAAACCAGGAAATTGCCTCCGTGCATGCCTTACTCATCACCGTGGCTGCGTTGCTAATCTGCGGCCATTTGCTGCTATTCTTCAAAAAGGGTGCAGAAAAAGGTATCCATGCCCGAGAAGGGTTTGTCACGGTGGCGTTGGCGTGGATCGTCATTTCCTTCTTTGGCGCTTTGCCATTTTGGATCAGCGGCGCAATCCCCAATTTTATCGATGCTTTTTTTGAAACGGTATCCGGGTTTACCACAACTGGATCTACCATTTTAACCGACATTGAACGGATGCCCATGGGGTTGCTGTATTGGCGCAGCTTTACCCACTGGCTGGGTGGTATGGGTATCCTGGTGTTCATGCTGGCTGTGGTGCCGCAAAGCAAGGGCAGCGGCGACTCCTTCCACCTCTTGCGCGCTGAAAGCCCTGGGCCCCAGGTAGGCAAGCTGGTGCCCACCATGCGCAGCAGCGCCCGCATACTGTATGGGATTTACATCGGCCTCACTTTATTGGAAATCGTGTTGCTGCTTTGCGGGGGTATGCCTTTGTTTGACAGCATTGTCAACGCCTTCGGCACCGCAGGCACCGGCGGATTCGCCATCAAAAACGCCAGCATTGCCGCTTATAACAGCTACTACCTCCAAGGGGTAATTGCAGTATTTATGGTGCTCTTTGGGGTTAATTTCAGCATTTATTACCTGCTGCTGGTGAAAGAGTTCAAGCAGGCCTGGCGCAATGAGGAATTGCGGGCGTATCTGGTGATCGTGCTGGCCTCTACCGTTGTAATCGCCCTTAACATTCTCCCTCAATATTCGGGTATCTGGCAAAGCCTCCACCATGCCTTCTTCCAGGTTTCCTCCATCATCACCACTACCGGTTTTGCCACCGCAGATTTTAACCAATGGCCAGAGCTTTCCCGCACGCTGTTGGTGGTGCTAATGATTGTAGGCGCCTGCGCCGGTTCTACCGGCGGCGGCATGAAGGTTTCCCGCATGCTGATTTTATGGAAATCCTTGAAAAATGAAATTCAGAAGCTGCTGCACCCCCGTTCCATCAAGGTAATCCGCATGGATGGAAAGGTGGTGGACGCTTCGGTAACCCGTGGCGTGAATATGTTCCTGGTAGCCTACTGCTTAATCTGCATTGTTTCAATCCTGCTGGTGTCCCTGGATAATTTTGACTTCACCAGCACCGTTACCGCAGTGTTGGCCTGCATCAATAACGTGGGGCCCGGCTTAGAGATGGTAGGGCCTGTTGGAAATTTCTCCGATTTTTCCTGGTTCTCAAAATTGGTGTTATCCGGCAATATGCTCATCGGCCGTCTGGAGATATTCCCCATGGTTCTGCTGTTTGCCCCTTCGGTGTGGAAGCGTGGATAACCAAATCCATGTTGCATGCGTCTGAGGTAATTCAAAAACTCCTGATGTTAATGCGCCTAAAGCACAAGCTGCGTTACGCTATAGCGGAGTCCTGCAAGCCTTAGAAATTAGGGAAAGAGCGAAAGGCCCGGCAGATGCCAGGCCTTTTCTTTATCCTTTTGCTTCTCAGCAGTTTAGCCGCTGATGTAGCGTTTTACCGCATAGCCGATGTTAGAACCCACCTGAATTTGATACCATTCTCCGCTTTCTCCCAGTATGGTAACGGCCGTACCTTTTGCAAGGGTTTGGATGATGCCGGCGCTCTCGCTGGCTTGTTTGCGGAAATTCACCCGGGCTGTGGTTTTGCCGGCGCGGGTTGAAATGGTGCCGGTGATCTTCACATAATCGCTGTGCATGTATCCCGTTTTTCCATCCGGGGTCTGCACCTGATACCAGCTTCCGCTGGCGCCCAAAATGGTCAGTTGGGTGCCTACATCATAATCGCCAATGATATTATCCTGTGTGCTGTAACTGGCAGATGAACGCAAGCGCACCCATTCGTTTACCACTTGGCCGGTTTTCAGCGTAGCGCTGCTGCCGGAGGAAGCGGCGGAGCCGGGCTGGCTGGAACTACTGGTACTGCCCTGTTGGGTTACTTTGACATAAGCGCCGCTCACATAACCCTCTTTGCCATCCGCCTGCACATGATACCACCCATTGCTTTCCTTGGCATACAGGGTCAGCTTGGTGCCTTTGGCCAGTTTCCCTATAGAGTCATAATTGGTTCCTGGGCCTTTCCGGAAGTTGACATTGGCGGTGGTTTGCCCATAGCCCATCACACTTTGGCTGGCGCCAGCGGTATTGGATGGAGACGAGCCGGCTGCTTCTCCTGCATAACTGGTAATGGTCAGATCATCCTGATAAACATAACCGGTGATACCATTTACCGTTACGATATAGAACTCGCCGCTGTACCCTTCCAGCGTCAAGGTTGTACCGTTGGGGAAGCGCCCCATCACATCTTTGGCCACAAAGGCGGGATTTTTATGCCAATAAGCGGTTTCATTGTTGATTACGCCAATAGACCCTGCCGCCGCCATGCCGCTGGAAACAGAAGGCTGGGTATTGGATTGGCTGCCGCTGCCCGAAGAGCTGTTGGAAGGCGTTCCCGTCAGCTTGATATATTGGGCGCTTACATACCCTTCCATCCCTTTTGCAGCGCAATAGTACCACGTAGAATCCTCTACATACGCATAAATGTCTATCTGGTCTCCTTTTTTCAATTGCTGGAGCACCTTGCCGGTTACCGCCTTATCCCGGAAATTCAGGGTATTGGAGGTAACCTCGCCATAGGCCGCTACGGCATATCCATCGCTGCTACCGGAGCCGCCCTGGTTGCCGGAACTGTTGTTGCTGCCGCTGCTTACCGGCGTGATGGTTAGATAGTCGTTTCGAATGTAACCCTGCGTCCCCTGATAGGCCACCAGGCTCCATCCATTGCTCTCCCCATATACATTTAAATTCGTGCCGCCGGGTACGGAGCCCAATTTGGTGTAATTGGTGCCGGGGCCCGTTCTGAAATTCACGCTGCTCTTGGTCACCGCGGTTGCTGTAATATCCCCGCTGGCTGGGGGTTGCGTATTGGAGTCGGCATTGCTGGAGCCAGCGCTGCTGGAACCGGCATTGTTGTTTACCGGATCGGTTGGCTTAGAGAGCTTCATGTCCTTGAGCTTTGCACCGGGATAGTAGAACTCTAAAATCTCTTCATAATCCCAGCCATCGTTTGCCATTTGCTCCGCCCCGCGCTGGGATAATCCCACGCCATGGCCATAGCGCCCCCGATACACCTCAAATCCTTTTCGGCTTTCCTCTACTGTGTATAAACGCAGGCTTTGGGTTTTGGTGGTGACGCCATTCCATTTGAGCTCGTTGATATAAAAATTATATGCTACATTTTCTTCCGATTTATCGCCATCCGCATCCCGGATCAGTACATCCATATCAATATAGGCAACAATATTATCGCTGTCGGAATAATCCATCTGGACAATTTCCAGTTCATTGATAGCATCGATGCTCAACACCGTACAGGAAACCCCTTCGTTCGCCAATGCCATAGCGGCCCGGTTCCGCAGGTAATTTCCCAATGCTGTGGACATATCGCCATCATCCCCATCCTCAGGGAAAAATATGGTTTCCTGCACGCTCAGAGGGTTTTTTACATCATAAGGGTCCTCTACCCGTTTGAAGGCCTTGTCCCACTGATAGCGGTTGCTGCCGCTCCAGGCATCGGATGGGAGCAGCGTGGAACCGCCGTTGCTGGCTGCAAAATAGCTGCACAGGATGGAACTGCCCAGATACAATCCCACATTCCAGGTAGCGTCCACCGCTTTGATCACATTTTTATAGCTGGACACATAGCCTTTGTATACCTGGTCGCTGGCAGTATCGCCAATGTCATAATAGCTGCTGGGGTTCATATTGGCCAGCACATAGCATTTTGCAGCTACCGCCTGGGCCTTCAGCGCCTCCAGGGGGAAATTATCATTCATTTCATAAGCTACCACGCCGTAAAGATAATGGGCCAGCGGCACCGTGTTCACCGCCTGGATATAGCCGCTGCTGGTGCGCCGCAGGTTGAGATGGCCCAAATAGCTCCTGGTACCATGGCTTGTGGCAATGCGCAGGTATCCCGCAGAAGGCTCTATGCTTTGGCGCATAATGTTCACGCTGCTGCCGGAATAAAGTTCTCCGCCGGAAGAGTGGCTCAATACAATCTGTCCGCCGGAAACCTCAGCGGTTAACGTGCCGTTTTTAAAGGTTACGCCATTCTCCTGGATGAAGTAAGTGCCGCTTACGGGAATGGTCATGGAATTGACACTGCCTACGGAAAGCCGCACCCGCACATTAGAATAATCAGTGGCTGCTAGGGCCGGTGCGCCAATACCCAGCGTGAGGGACATCAGCAGCGCAAGCGCCAGCAGAAAAGAAAGCCTTTTGTGCATTGTTTCTACCCCTTTATTAAAAAGTTGACATAAAAGCCTAAGATATACTGTTTTATTGTACCAAATATCCTGCCGCTTGTGGGGAACTTATGTGAGAAGTTTTTCGTTTGTTCACAGATTACCAGGATGTTATCCCTGGCAATAGGCCTGAATTCCGTCCGCCAGCGCCGCCGCAAAGCGCTTACGGTATCCGGGTTTTTTCAAGTTTTCCTCTTCTTCTGCATTGGTAAGAAAACCGCATTCCACCAGCACCCCCGGGAGCACCCCTTCCGCGGCGCTGAGCACAATCAGCCGTTGGGCGGCGGGCTTTCTCGTACCGTTTGCAACATCGTTTAAGTATGGTTGCAAGACAGAGGCGAAATCCTGGCCGATGTGGGAATCCTGCTGGTAAAATACCTGGGGGCCGTGGACGCTTGCGTCTTGCGGAAAGCTGTTCATGTGGAGGCTGATCAGCACTGCCGCCGTGCTCTCCCGTATAGCCTGGGCGCGGGCTTCCATATCCGCCTCTTTGGTTTGTGCCAGGGCTTCCTGGGTAGGCCGCAAAAGTTCTGCCGGGATCCCCCTGCTTTCCAGCTCCTGCTTGAGAGCCTGCGCCATTTCCAGATTCAGCTTATCCTCCTCGGACCCGGATACGCCGATCGCTCCCACATCAAATCCGCCATGCCCGGGATCGATCAATACGCCCTGTTCTGTCAGGATTGCCGCAGCTGGATGGGCCGGCCCAAATATCCCTGCCAATGACAGCGCCTTAACCAGCAGCAACGCTACCACAACGCCCAGCCCCGTTAATAGAATCCACCTTCCCCATTTACGCATGGCTTTTGTTTCTTCTCCTTCATTTTCCGACATGTTCCTCAAGCTTTCTTTAGGATAGCACAAACCCCTTAGAGATACCATGAACACAGTGTAAAAGAAAACCTTTGGGAAATTTTTCTTACCTGCTTTGACATTCCCGCCCTCCACCCGTATACTCAATACACAAACAGCAGTCACAGCCACTGTCTTTTCCAGGATTTCCCCGCTTAAGTGCAAAGCCCCGGGAGCGCCAGGCAAAGGATGGCGGCAGCAATGCGCTGAAACCCCAAAATGATCATTTTGGGAAGATCCAGCAAAAACCGCAGGCTTTGACATAAAATATTTTGAAATCCCCGAAATCGATCCGGCTGTTGGGAAGGGGGAGAAAGGATTTTGATATGCAGGATATGGCATGCAACAAAAAGCTCAAACAGGGCAAATCGTGTTTTTTAGGCTGGCGGCAGGAGCTATTGACGCTATTGACCCTTACCGCAGGCTGCATCATTCAGGCTTTGATCACTTCCAGTATTTACCAGCCTAACGGTCTGGTAGGCGGCGGCGTAACCGGAATTGCCCTGTTATGCCAATACGCATTTGGTATTCCCAGTTGGATTGTGATTTTAGCCCTTAACGTACCCATTATGATTTTAGGTTACCGGCACTTAAATCTGCGGCTGGTGCTTTACAGCATCCTGGCTACGGTGCTCTTCACTTTCGTGTTGGCCGTCACGCCCCATTTTGTGCTGCCTGTGGAAGAGCGGCTTATCGCAGTGCTCTTCGGCGGGGTGCTGATGGGCGCGGCAGGCGCGCCGGCAATCCGCTTTGGCGCTTCTATGGGCGGCATGGATGTGCTTTCCATCATGCTCAACAAGCGTTTCTCTTTCTCCTTAGGCAGCATTAACATCGCCATTAATATCATCATCATCGGCCTGTTGGCCCTGGTAAACGGCTTGGAGATCGCCCTGCTGTCCATTATCGCCATGTTTGTTTCCAATGTAGCGTATAACAATGTGCTCCAAGGTCTCAACCGCACCAAAACGGTGTTCATCATTTCGGACAAATGGGAGGAGATTGCGCCGCTGGTGCTGCAACGCCTGGGTAGGGGCGTAACGTATATTCCTGCAAAAGGTGCGTATACTGGGCAGGATAAAACCATTGTCTACTGCATTGTCCGTACGGTGGAACTGGGAGCGATCCGCAGCATTATCCGTCAACACGACCCGGGCGCCCTGTTCTCCATCATCGACACACGGGAAGTGGTTGGCCGTGGTTTTGCCGCAATGAACTCATAGTAGGCTTTTAGGAAAGGAAGGCGACCCTTATGTATTCGATGACGCAGACACAACGCCAGGCTATGTTACAGGATATCGACGCCAACATGCCTCAGCTAATCCGCAGTGTACAGGAGTTGGTACGGATCCCCAGCGTAAAAGAGGCAGCCCAACCCAATATGCCTTTGGGCAAACCCATTGAGGACTGCTTGGAGGCAGCGCTGTGCCTGGGGCGCAAGCTGGGATTCTCCACCAAAAACCTGGACGGCTATGTGGGCCTGGCGGATAGCGGCCAAGGGGAGGAACTGCTGGGTGTGCTATGCCATCTGGATGTAGTACCTGCAGGCGCCGGGTGGACCAAGGCGGCGCCTTTTAGCGGTGAAATGGTAGGCCAGCGCATTTATGGCCGGGGAACCATGGACGATAAGGGGCCCGCCGTATGCGCCTTATATGCCCTGCATGCAGTCATGGCCGCGGGCATCCCGCTAAAACGAAAAGTCCGTATCCTGCTGGGCTGCGATGAAGAAGAAGAATGGGAATGCATCCGCCGTTATAAAGAAACGGAACCCCTCCCCAGCCTTTCATTCTCCCCAGATGGGACCTATCCGCTGGTATGGGCAGAACGGAGCATTTGCCACAACACCTTTGGCTGTGCAGACGTTTCTCCCATCCGCATTGCTGCCGGAGAACGGGCCAACGTGGTGCCTGGAGCAGCCCAGGCCTGGGTACCCTTCGCCGTTTCTTCCCAAGCGCTGGAGCAGCGGGAAGGCTTTTCCACTTCCTGTACCCAGGAACGCAACGGCACCCTAATCCAGGTTTGTGGCCATGCCGCCCATGCATCCACCCCCGAAGAAGGCCATAACGCCTTATTGTGGCTTCTGCAGCTTTTGAGCAAGCTTCCCATCGGCGATATCCCCGGCGGCGACACCATTTGCGGCCTGGCAAGCCTGTTTTCCATGGACCAGCATGGCGAAGGCTTTGATTTAGATGTGCAGGATGAAACCGGCCGCCTTACTCTAAACCTGGGCATTCTGCATTGGGATGAACAGGGCTTGCGCCTTACTACCGATGTGCGTGCGCCACTGTGTTTGCAGCCGGAAGCCGTAGGCGCCAAACTGGCTGCCAAGCTGGAACCGTTGGGGCTGGCCTTCCAGAAGGATCATATCCAACCAGGCCATGCTCTGCCCCTGGAAGGCGAGCTGGTGGAAACACTGCTGCGGGTTTACCGGGATGTTACCGGGGATTCTTCCGCGCAGCCTTTGGCCATTGGCGGCGCTACTTATGCCCGGGCGTTTGCCAATGCGGCTGCATTTGGGTGCGAACGGCAGGGAGAACCCATGCTGGCCCATATGCCGGATGAATATATTTCCATCCAGGATTTGCGTTTCCACACCCAAATGATGGCGGAGGCAATCGCAGCCTTGGCGGGAGCGTAAGAGCGAACCCTGTGCCCGCCCGGAGGCATTCGTTTCGCAAAAGTGCCCTTGGTTGTTAATGCGGTACACATGAAATGTTTTTTGGCGGCAAGCATTGAGCTTGCCGCCAATTTTTGTGCGTTGCATCACAAAGCGGTGTATTCGTGCGGCCTTGTGGCTTTTCTTTTTACGTGATATATTGGAGGGCAAATAGGAATTTGCGGAGATGTTGAGCATGCACAGAATATATGGCACACTGATCGAAATGGTAGCGGCTTCTGTTTTTATCATTCCGGTATTTTTCCTATATAATAAATTTATTTTTCACAATCTAAAACAAGCGCTAATATATATGGTGTTAGCATTTTATCTGGTTGCGGTTTTCGCCCTTGTTGGTTTTCCCAGCATAATATCTATCCATTTCGATTTTACAGTCAATGTTTTTCCGTTTGTTGGTATGGCCTCTGATTTTTCAAACGCTTGCCTCAATGTTCTTTTATTTGTTCCCTTGGGGATTTTGCTGCCAATGCTATGGGATAAATACAGAAATATGAAAAGCACATTGCTATTCGCATTGTGTATGACTGTTGGAATTGAGTTTTCACAGATTTTCACTTTGCGAACAACGGACATTAACGACATTATTACAAACATTGCAGGAACATTGCTTGGGTATTTTGTGGCAAAAGGAATCACAAAAAATTTTACACAATGTATGAAATCAAATGAAAAAAGTAAAGATTTGTATATGATCTGTGGAACAGTGGTACTTATTATGTTTTTATTACAGCCATTTATTTCATCACTATTATGGGAAATGATATTATAAATTCAAATTTATCTATCCAATCCTGTAAAAACGCTGTATTTTCAAGACTTTTCGCCTATATAATGTGCAAACCTTATGTATTTTCCCTTGTTTTTGCCCTTATGAGCCGAAACAAGGGGAATTTTTATGCTCCGCTGATCATCTTATCCGTCAGCAGGATATGCCGCCGAAGCCTACGCTCAATATCAACTAAGGCTGCTTCAGGCAGAGGACAAATAGCAGACGAGAAACAGAAAGGCCTTTGACAGAGAAAGGTAACTTTGACTAAGGCAACAACACCGCAGGGCAATCCTGCCTGCAGACTTACATATATCGTACTGCATTCTGTATTTATTGTGATACGATAAATTATTATTGAAATTTGATTAAATGGTGGTATATTATTTTTATCAGATTAAGGAGGCTAATTTGCATGGAACAAAAACATCTTTCAAAATGGCTAAAATTGATTTTACTCGGAGTTGGCATCTGCGGATTGATTATATATACTTTTATCATTCCTATGTATGGTTTGAGTTTACGAACATTATATCCCGAATTTTCTAATCGTTTTTGGCCCTGGCTTATTTTTATTTGGGTATCAGGTATTCCTTGTTTTATGGTTCTGTATTTAGCTTGGAAAATATCATCCAATATTGGAAAAGACCTATCGTTTTCTGAGCAGAACGCTTCTTTACTAAAGTCGATTTCTGTTCTCGCTGTTGCCGATGCCGGTTTCTTTTTTATCGGAAATATTGTTTTGCTTTTTCTTAATATGAGCCATCCAGGTGTTGTGATTGCTTCATTTATTATTGTATTTGTTGGTGTGGCGGTAGCAGTAGCTTCTGCAGTTCTATCGCACTTAGTAAAAAAGGCGGCTGCATTACAGGAACAAAGTGACTGGACCATATGAGGAGGTTGCAATGGACGGAGAAATTATTTTTAATATTGATGTAATGCTTGCTAAAAGAAAAATGAGCGTAACAGAGCTCTCTGAAAAAGTCGGAATTACCATTGCAAATGTGTCGGTCTTAAAAAACGGAAAAGCGAAAGCCCTGAAAATATCCACCCTTATAAAGTTATGTGAAGCATTAGACTGCCAACCCGGAGACATTTTAGAATACAGAAAGGGATAAGGATGTCATAAAATGAGAAAAATATTAGCAATCATGTTAATGCTGATTTTTATAATTGCACTACCTGCCTGTTCAGCCGATACACCGTCAGATGATTATTTTGGTTTTTCTAAAAAAGATTTTACTGTTGTTGAAGAGCAGGATACCCACGGCGGTTTTCATGGAGATGGATCTTATTACTTGATTTTAGACTGCTCCAATAATACAGAAACCGCTTTGGAAATTGTAGATAGTTGGAATGATATGCCATTATCAGAAAATCTTGACTTGATTATGTTCGGCGGAGAAAAAGGCGGTATGAGTTATGGATATAATTTATCTGAGGAAGCACATATACCTAAAATTGAGAATGGATATTATTGCTTTATCGATCGTCATTCTGAAGCTGAAGATTCATCTGATGATTCTGAGTTATTCAGTCGTAACTCATTTAACTTCTCTTTAGCTTTTTATGATAGTGATACAAACATATTCTATTATTTTGAATTTGACACCTAAAAGGGTTACATCCGAATAAACAGACAAAGGGCGAAGATACCGAAAAAGCATCTTCGCCCTTAACT
>JAEXFV010000148.1 GCA_023451115.1 Bacillota bacterium | reverse complement strand
AGAAATTAAATTTGCGAAAAACTATTGACACTATCCACCGTTTTCCAGCAATAGATAAAGCAGTTGAAAAAGTCGATCGTTTTTCAATATTTCCTCCAAGTATGAAGCATTGGGTTGCAAAGCGGTTGCAGGGGATAAGCCCCGATGATAAAAAACAGATAAGTTCTAGCGTTTCGGGATGGTGCGACTGCTGATAAGGTCAAACACGCAAATGCCACATTATTACACTATATATCAATCCCAATCACATATATTGGAACTTGTATTGCGCTTTTTATATGCGGTAAATAGTTTATCACCTTTTCATAAGTGAGAGACCCGTCCCATTTATGATTGTATTGTTTGATAAGATATTTTTGCATATTCCTGGTTGTGCAGATATATGCGCCGAAATCAATATTGTCAAGATTGGAATAAGAGGCAATCTGAAATTTCAACAAGTCAATGCCGATAAACGAAGCGTGCCCAAACTGCACTTCAACTCCCACACGCTCTTTCAAAAAATCTAATTTGGCGTATGCATGAACATCATCCGGGAAAACGGACGCCTGGCTTTCCCAACCAAGCTTTGTAAACTCCTCTTCCAGTTTTTTATTAAAAATAGGACGGGATAATGCTGATAAATCAGAGCAAGCGGAGTATATGATGGTTTCCATCTCGTTTTTTAACGATAGTTTACTATTAAAAATTTGTTCGGCAAATCGATAGGAGTATTTTTGTAGCTTTACACTCACTATAAATTCCTCCTCAGCTACTTTATGCTGTAAATATTATATTATCATATGAACTAAAAGTAAGCAATTAGACAAAGCAAAGAGCAGACGGATAAATACCAACCTACTTTTTGTCCTCATGACCACTCAAGGGTCATTTGTAGCGGTGCCAGTGGCGATACAGGATTTCGCGCTAAGGCAAGGAAAGCATAAAACGCCCTCATCAACAAATCGGGATATCTCTACTTTAATTTTTCTTGGCACTCGCTACATTCTCTATCATGGATCGATATTATCCCCCTCCCTACATTTTGAACAGGTATATTTCTCTTTCTGTTGCTCCATAAATGCTTCCAATCCATGTTGACGCACATATTCACTATTCTCCATAAGACTTGCCTGATACCTTTTGTTATAGCTCTTTTCAAGATCCTTTATCAGCTTGCACGGATAATCGGAACATTCAAGGCAATAGGCCAGCCCCTTATCCTTGATACAGTCTTTTATCTTACATTTACGGCAGTGTTCTGGTTTCCCTTTGTCACTGTTCAAACATCCGGCACATGGTTTTTTATGATAGCAATGCTTATAACAGACCATACAATTCATTCCGCAAGGAGCGAACATGGTTATATCAATCTTTTGAGGCATTTTCATTGTTTGTCCCTCCTTGTAAAATTCCGATTTATCGCTCTGCAATTTTTTCTTAATCAGCTATTTTCTCTGCCTCTATATGAAAAATAGCATGATCGCAAATGTTTTTCAATTGCAATTTTTTTCGAAAGAGTGGCCGCACTTCCTATGCTTGCTGCGGTATTTACTTGTCAAAAGAGAATAAAAAAGCAGAGCGCCCTTACAGGATACTCAAATCCTATAAGGACACTCCGCATGGTGCCGAAGGTGGGACTCGAACCCACACGGTATCGCTACCAACGGATTTTGAGTCCGTCACGTCTGCCAATTCCATCACTTCGGCGGCTAACGAAGCTTATTTTACCATAAGTAAATTGTTTTTGCAATTGGTTTATGAAGAGATTCTATAATTTTATTCGAGTATATTTTATGCAGAGTTTATGCTACAATGGCAAAAAAGGAAAGGCATTTTATGTAGGATATGAAACTGATCATTGCATCCAATAACAACCATAAGGTAAGAGAAATAAAGGAGATTCTGGAAAATCATTTTACGGATATTTGCTCTCAAAAAGAGGCGGGAGTAGTGCTGGAGGTAGTGGAAGATGGCTCTACGTTCCAAGAAAATGCTATAAAAAAAGCAGAGCAAACCTTGCTGCAAGCAAAAGAATTTGATGCAGCGCTTGCGGATGACAGCGGGTTGATTGTTGATGCCCTGGATGGTGCGCCCGGGGTGTATAGTGCACGATTTGCAGGGGAGGAGCATGACGATGCAGCCAATAACCGGAAGCTTCTGGAAATGATGCAGGATGTACCCGAAGAACAGCGTACATGCCGCTTCGCCAGTGCAGTGGCGTTGGCTAGGCGGGGGAAAGAAACCCTCTGCGTAATGGGGTATTGCGAAGGGAAACTTTTGCGGGAAAATCATGGAGAGAATGGATTTGGCTATGATCCGCTTTTTTATTACGAGCCTGCAAAAAAGTCATTTGCAGAGTTGAGTGCAGAAGAAAAAAATCATGTTAGCCACCGCCGCTATGCTTTAGAGCGGCTGCAGGCATTGCTGGAAAAGGAATAGGCATGAGAATTGGAGTAGTCAGCGATACCCATGGTGTGTTGGATAACCTGGAGGCCGCCATCAGCCGTTTGGGAAAACTGGATGGCTGGATCCATTTAGGGGATGTGGCTGGAGATGCGAAGCAAATAGCCAAACGTACCGGACTGCCGCTGCAGTCTGTAAGGGGGAATTGTGATTTCAGTTTAGAAGCGCCTGCAGAATTAATTTATCAGCCCCAGCCCGGGATTCGGCTATTAGTATGCCACGGCCACCGGTATGGGGTAAAGAGCGGGCTGCAAAGGCTGCAGTACAAGGCACAGGAAGAAGGGTGTTGCGGGGCATTGTTTGGGCATACCCATAACCCTGCAATGGAAAAGCAGGGGGAGCTGTTGCTGTTAAATCCAGGAAGCCTTTCCCTGCCGCATGCCGGTAAAAGGCCCTCGTGCGCTGTTTTGGAGATATTGGGGGGTAACCGCCTGCAGGCAGAAATTATTTTACTATAAGATCCTTTTGACAGGTAGTGTAATATATGGCTGCGCAAGTTGCACAATAGACACCAGATAGCGATTGTGATATATTATTAAGGTAGGTCAGGTATATTCAATAGTAATCATATATAGCAAATCAAGGAGGAAACAAGATGGGACTGTTAAAAGCGGGGATTGGCGCTTTAAGCGGGGTGTTGGCAGATCAATGGAGAGAATATTTTTATTGTGAATCCATGCCGGCAAACGTATTGGCAACCAAAGGGGTAAAACGCACCTCTGGCCGCAGTTCCAATACCAAAGCCTCTGAAAACATTATTTCCAACGGCTCTATTGTTGCGGTAAACGACGGCCAATGCATGATGATTGTGGAGCAGGGGAAAGTAGTGGAGTTCTGTGCTGAAGCGGGGGAATTCGTTTGGGATAGCTCTACAGAACCCTCAATTTTTACCGGAAAGTTTGGCTCCAGCTTAAAAGAAACATTCAAAGCCATCGGCAAGCGTTTTACCATGGGTGGCGACACGGGTAAGGATCAACGGGTTTATTATTTCAACACGAAAGAAATCATTGGAAATAAGTATGGCACTGCAAACCCCGTGCCTTTCCGTGTGGTGGATCAGAATATTGGGTTAGATATGGATATTGGCATCCGCTGCTTTGGGGAATATTCTTATCGCATCAGTGACCCAATGCTGTTTTATACCAATGTTTGTGGAAACGTAACGGTAGATTATACCCGAGATCAAATTGATAGCCAGTTAAAGACTGAGCTGCTTACCGCATTGCAACCGGCCTTTGCCAAGATATCCGCTATGGGGGTACGCTACAGCGCCCTGCCAGGGCATACTGTAGAATTGGCGGAAGCGCTCAATGATGTGCTTTCCCAGAAATGGGGAAGCTTACGTGGCGTTTCGGTGGTATCCGTAGGGGTAAGCTCCGTAACCGCTGACGAAGAGGATGAAAACACCATCAAGGAGCTGCAAAAGAGCGCCGTATTCCGCAATCCCAATATGGCTGCCGCACATTTGGTGGGCGCCCAGGCGGAAGCGATGAAGGCTGCTGCATCCAACGAAGGTGCAGGCGCTTTTATGGCGTTTGCAGGAATGAACATGGCACAGGGCGCTGGAGGCATGAATGCCCAGAACCTTTTCCAGATGGGCCAGCAGCAACAGCAGGCTGCGCCACAGCAACAGGCGCCTGCCCAACCCCAGACCCAGGCTGCAGGTTGGAGCTGTGATTGCGGCGCAACAGGTAATACCGGGAAATTCTGCGCTGAGTGTGGAAAACCCAAGCCAGCAGTGGAAGGGTGGACCTGCTCTTGCGGAGCGGTGAACAAAGGAAAATTCTGCCCGGAATGCGGAAAGCCCAAGCCGGCAGGTGCGCTCCTTTATCGTTGCGATAAATGCGGGTGGGAACCGGAGGATCCAAAGAATCCGCCAAAGTTCTGCCCGGAATGTGGCGATCCGTTTAATGACAACGATATCAAATAATAATAAAGAAAAGGCCTTCTTGTGAAGGCCTTTTCTTTTAAAATAACTTTTTCAAAAAAGAAAAATCATAAAAGAGGAGTTGACAGACGTCAACTCCTCTTTCTATATTACCTTCAGATAAACTTGCTTATTCTTCCGAGTTTCCCAAATCTTCAATGTTCAACCCTTGGAACAAATCAGCCAAGCTAGTGGTAGTGGACTGTACCGGCGGCAGTTCGTAATCGCCATCTTCACTGCGACGACGACGCTCTGTGCGCTCCGGACGATCTCCTGCAGGAGCGGAAGAAGCATTGCTGCTAGCAGTGCGGGCAGGACGATCCTGACGCGGTTCTTTGCGCTCGAAGGTACGCTCGCTGCGCTGTTGGCTCTGCTGGCGCTCTGCCTGGCGCTGCTCTTGGCGCTCGGCATACTGACGATCGCGCTCGGCTTTTTCAGCAGCGATCTGCTCAGCAATTTCCGGATGCTCCTCTAAAATAACTTCCTTGCGGCTCAGGCTAATACGCTTGGCTTCCGGATTGACATCCAATACTTTGCAGCGCACCATATCGCCAACGTTAATTTCATCTTCCACTTTGGCAATGCGCTTTACGCTAACCTGGGAAATGTGGATTAAGCCGTCAATGGTGGGCTCCAGCGCTACGAAAGCACCGAAGGGAACAATGCGGACAACCTTACCTTCCACAACGGAACCAACGGGATATTTTTCAGCTGCCAAAGTCCAAGGTTTGGGCTGCAACTGCTTATAACCCAGGGAAACACGCTCTTTTTCAGCGTCAACGTTGAGCACCAACACTTCGATCTGCTGACCGATCTTCAAAACATCGGAAGGATGCTTCACGCGGCCCCAAGCCACATCGGTCACATGAACCAAACCATCTATTCCATCGCCGATATCAACGAAAGCACCAAAGTCGGTAAGACGGCGGACAACGCCCGCCATTTTGGCGCCAACTTCCAAACCGGCCAGTTTTTCTTTCTTAGCCGCTTCAGCCTCAGCGATCAAAACATTTTTCTGAGAAGCCACAATGCGCTTGCGGGACTTGTCCACCTCGATGATGGAAAGCCGCATGGGCTTGCCAACGAATTCGTCCAGGTTTTCCACATACTTGTTGGAAACATGGGAAGCGGGGACGAAAGCACGCACGCCATTGATGCTGGCGATTAAGCCGCCTTTGACTTTTTCTTTGCCAACTGCGTCGAATACTTTGCCCTCGGTTTCGGCTTCGGCCATCAGTTCATCCCAGAACTTTTTCCCTTCCACGCTTTTGCGGGAAAGAAGGACATTGCCTTCGCCATCGTTGACCTTGAGAACTTCCACTTCAATGGGATCGCCAACCTTAACCACATCCGCCGGGTTAACGTCCGGGTCGGAAGAGAACTCGTTCCGGGGGATGAACCCATCAGATTTGTAGCCGATATTTACGCATACCTCACCGTCCACGATCTGTACCACGGAACCCGTGATGATCTGGCCGTTACGAATGCGTACCAAAGTCTTTTCGAATGCTTCTGCAAAGCTATCCGAATCGGCTGCTTCGGTGCTCTGGGCAGCTTCCGCTGCGATGGGCTCGGTGGCGGCGGCAGCATCCGCTACCACGGGCGCAGCTTCTGCAACGGGTTCGGCCTGTGGGGCTTCCTGAACTACGGGTTCGGCTTGCTGGGCCTCCGTTTGCGCCTGGGTGGCTTCCATCTCAATGGATTCAGCCGTCGTCTTTTCGAGTTCGCTCATTACTGTTACAACCTCCCTAATCATCCAATCCGGCGTCGATGCGCCTGCAACAACACCTATTATATCATTGGATTGAATTTTTTCAAGTAAAAGTTGGCCCGGATTCTCTATTGATTCGGTATTTTTGCAGTACTTTTTACAAAGCTGGGCAAGTTTTTGTGTATTGGAGCTGTTATATCCGCCTACAACTACCATGCGGGTGCACTGCTGGGCCAGGGAAGCGGCCTCGGCCTGACGCTGGGATGTTGTGCTGCAAATGGTATCATACCGGGTTAAACTGCCACAATGGGGTTGCAGCGCTTGAAAAATTTCGTCATACATGGCGGGTTGTAATGTGGTTTGCGCCACCAAAGCGGCGTTTGTAAGCTCAGGCAGGGCGGCGCAGGACTCAGGAGTAGGCAAGACATACGCCTTATCATTGGCCCAGCCCAATATTCCCAATACTTCTGGGTGATTTGGCTGGCCGGCAATGCAAATATCCATGCCTTTGGCCAGACAATCCGTCACGATTTGGTGGATACGCTTAACAAAGGGGCAAGTAGCGTCGATTATTTGCAGACCTTGCCGTGCACACGCTTCCAATACTTGCGGCCCCACGCCGTGGGAGCGGATAATGATGGAGCTGCCGGCGGGGGCCTCTTCCGGGCAGACGATGGGGAACACATTGTGCTCCCGCAGCATTTGTACTACCGAGGGATTGTGGATGATTTCCCCTAACGTGTACACGGGCTGTGAAGGGTTGCTCAATTGTAAGGCCATATCCACTGCCCGCTGAACGCCAAAGCAAAAGCCAGCATACTTGGCTACCAATACTTTCATGTCAACCCCATCTCTGTGCGCAAGGCACGAATGGCATCGCTGATTTCGTCGGTCATCACATCCACCAGTTTGGATTTTGGCGTAGTCGCCACCAAATCGCTTACAGAAAGAGGCTTCCCCACAGCAATATGAAGTTTCCATTTGCGGTAACTGTCAGGGCGAATATAAATGGGGACAATGGGCGCCCCGGAACGGGAGGCCAGAAAAGCGGCTCCTTTTTCTAACTCATCCAGGTCATCCGTTACAGAACGTTTTCCTTCGGGAAAGATGCCGAATACCTTGCCTTGGTCCAACACCCGCATTGCGTTTTTCAAAGAAGCCATATCCGCTTGTTTGCGGTTAACGGGAAAAGCCAAAAATGCCCGAAAAAATACATTGGCAATGGGGTTTTTAAACAGTTCAGCTTTTGCCATAAAATGCACCAGCCTCGGCGAAATCATTGCCACAATGATAGGATCCATCATGGAGATATGATTGCACACGAAAATCGCTTTCCCCTGGATGCGCAAATGCTGGGCACCGGTAATCTGAGGGCGATAAACCAGCCAAAACAGCGGGATGAGAAGAATGCGAAAAAAAATATAAAGCATAGCTTATTCTCCTTGCGGACGCTGGATGACATCAAGCACAGCCTGGACGGATTGCTGAATATCCAAATGGGTGGTATCCAGCAAAATTGCGTCGGAGGCCTGCTTGAGAGGGGCAAAGGCGCGGGTACTGTCTGTATGATCCCGGGCAATAATGGAAGCCACAAGCTCTTCCAGCGAGGCATCAGCCCCCATTGCTTTTAGCTCCAACAGACGCCGCTGCGCCCTGGCTTGAGGGGAAGCAGTAACAAAGAATTTATATGGCGCTTGGGGGAGCACTTAGGTTCCAATGTCCCGTCCGTCCATCACCACAGGAGTTTCCCGGGCAACCTGCTGTTGCAGCTCTACCATTTTTAGGCGCACAGCCGGATGTACAGCGATGTCCGAAGCCCCTTTGCTAACAGGCGGTGTGCGCAACTGACCGCTTACGTCTTCACCATTGAGGTATGTTTTTTGTACGTCATTTTCATACCGCACTGAAATATCGGCATAGGGCAGCAGGGCGTTTACCGCCGCTTCATCGTTGGGATCCACCCCTTTTTGCAGCGCAAAAAGAGCCAGAGCGCGATACATGGCGCCAGTATCCAGATAGAGGATATGCAGCGCTTGGGCCACCGCTTTGGCAATGGTGCTTTTCCCCGCGCCTGCAGGTCCGTCAATTGCAATTTGAAAATGAGCTTGTTGCATGTTTGCCTACCTCCGTGATGCCCAAGATGTCATTTTAACTGGCCGGCCAACACACCGGTGGACAAGGCGATTTGTAAATTAAAACCGCCAGTATAGCCGTCCACGTCCAAGACTTCTCCCGCAAAGTATAGCCCCTTTACCAGCTTTGATTCCAACGTGCTGGGCTTTATTTCTTTTACTTGAATGCCGCCCCTGGTAATGATGGCTTCCGAAAGAGGCCGCGCTCTTTTTACAGTAAGGGTTACTCCCTTTAAGGCTATGCAAAGGGATTGCCTTTGCTCCCGGGAAAACGTGCTGGCTGTGTTATCGCCGTCCAAACCGGCTTGATATAAAACTTCCGGCAGCAGCCGCTGGGGGAGCAGCCCTGAAAAGGCGTTGCGCAGAGTTTTTTGCCGCCCTGCCTCCAAATCCCGCAACAGGCGCTTATCCAACTGTTCCATGCTCAGAGCAGGTTTTAAATCAATGGAGAGGGATGTACCTTCAGGCGCGTCTGCAATGCGGGAGCTGGCGGAAAGAACCAGCGGCCCTGTAACGCCAAAGTGGGTAAAAAGCATTTCCCCCATTTCCTGATACACAATTTTTCCGTTCTGGCGGGCTGACAATACTACATTCTTTAATGTTAAGCCCGATAACTGAGCCGGCCAGGCCTCCACCGTTTCCAGAGGGACGAGGGCGGGATGAGGGGGGAGAACAGCATGGCCCAATTCCCGGGCAAAAGTAAAACCATCTCCGCGGGAGCCGGTAGAAGGGTAACTGGCGCCGCCTGTGCATAAAATGACAGCGTCTGCCGGGAGTAACTTCTGGTTTTTCAACATTACGCCGCAGATATACCCCTCTTGGGCCTGAATATGTGCGACTGTGGTGTTCAATGACACTGCACAGCCGCAGCGGGATACATACTGGGAAAGCGCCCGTATAATATCGCTGGATTTGTCGGATTGGGGGAACACGCGATTTCCACGCTCCACCTTTAGCGGCACACCCAATCGCTCCAGCAAGGTCATGGTATCCTGGGGGCCAAAGGCGGCATATGCGCTATAAAGAAACTTTGGATTGCGCGGGATATTAGAAAAAAAGGCGTCCCGGTCGCAGTCGTTGGTGATGTTGCACCGGCCCTTTCCGGTGATAAAAAGCTTTTTCCCCAGCTTTTCATTTTGCTCCAGCAAAGTAACCTGATGCCCGTTCTGGGCGGCTGTTGCCGCTGCCAGCATCCCTGCAGGGCCTCCGCCAATCACCAATACTCTCATGAAATCCCTTTCAAATGGCAGGTATCGTTATAGGTAACCAGGGCATTGCATTGCTCCGTACAGAAAAATTCCGTATAGCTTGCATTTTCCAGGCGAATGCTATGCAGGTTTGTTAGCGGAAGCTGCAGCAGCAAAGCAATTAAAAATCGGGCGGGAATGGAATGGCAAACCACCAATACAGTCTCCTCCGAACGGTAACGGGAAAACAGGTATTCTAAAAAGTCCGCACAGCGATCCTTTACCGCCTCCATTGATTCTGCCCGGGGCGGTTGAGCAGCATACGGATTGACCAGCCATTCTTTCCAAATTCCAGGAAATTGCTTCTCCAAATCGCCGAAAGCGACGCCCTCCCAATCGCCAAATTCCCGTTCCACCAACCGGTCGTCTGGGATAACCCGAAGGCCGGCAGCCTGGGCGGCGGGAAAAGCTGTATCATAAGCGCGGGAAAGAGGGCTGGAATACACTGCATCCAGATGAACGCCCTCTATTCTGCGGGCAAAGGCTGCCGCTTGTGCCTGACCGGTTTTATCCAGAGGGACATCCGTGCGGCCTTGGGTGCGGTGCTGGTGATTCCACTGCGTTTGTCCATGGCGGGTCAATATTAATCTCATTTGGAAGTTTTTCCTCCATCCGGCTTTGTAACATAAACGTTGTGGGTACCCCACAGGCTTTCCAATTGCGAAAAATGCTCCATCAACGCCTCCTTACGGACCAGGCCGGTAGACACAATGATAGCGTTGATCAGGGAAAGGGGCGCCACCAAAGAGTCTGCAAAAGAGGCCATATCGCTGCGGGCGGTTAGGGCGTATTCTGCCAGCGGCGCCAAAGGCGAGGCCATACTGTCTGTGATGGCGATGGTGGTAGTACCACGCTTTTTGGCAAACTCCAGCGCTTCTACCGTGCGGGAAGAATAGCGGGGGAAGCTGATGGCAATGCACACGTCTTCCTTGCCAATGCGAATCATTTCCTCAAAAGCATCGCTCATGGCTCCGCTGATGGTAATCACATTTTCACAGGTATAATTTAAATAATAGGACAAAAATTGGGCCAGAGGCATGGCGCTGCGCATGCCGATGACGTATACCCGCCGGGCGTTCAAAATCGCTTCCGTAGCTTCCCGGAATACATCGTTGTCGATGGTATCAACAGTGGCACGGATGTTATTCATGTCCGCTTTGAGCACAGTGCGCAGCACATCGTCCGGCTCTAAATCCGAGGTGAGCTGGATACGCTGCATGGCTGTTAGCTTGGTGCGGATCAGTTCCTGCAGGGAGCGCTGCAGCTCGGGATAACCGTCATATCCCATGGCATAAGCAAAGCGAACCACAGTTGACTCGCTCACTCCTACCATGCGTCCCATTTTTGAGGCTGTGATAAACGCAGCCCTATCGTAATTTTCCAGAATATAAGCTGCGATTTGTTTTTGACCTTTGCTCAAACGGGGATATTGTTGCTTTAGTTTCGTCAGCAGATCGTTCTGTTCCACTGGAGAGCTCCTTTCCAAATCAGGCTTTTCCGAATTATCGGGAAAAAGCGGAAATATCCATACTTTCTAAAAGTCGATAGTCGGTCATATCAAAGAGCAATTGTGTCAAAGAGACATACCCCTTGCGCACCCAGCTTTCGTCGTTATCAGGGCCGTCATCGCTAAATTGGGTATAATTGACGTCTGGCAGGAAGAAATAGCGGGCGTTACGGGGCGCTTTAAACTCTGCATAAGTATCCTCGTACTGTTGCACGCATAGAGGCGCCAGTTTTACCCCCTGCACTTGGTCCGCAGGGCAATCCGGCGCATTGATATTCAATACCGTGCCGCAGGGGAGGGGAGAACGCGCCAAATAAGAGACCGCCCAGCGGGCCGCCCTGGCGGCGGCAGAAAAATCTTGGGAAGACATGCTATAGTTGCTTACGGCAATAGCGGGTTTTCCCAGCAAGGCGCCCTCCATAGCGGCGCCTACTGTGCCGGAATAGAGCACGTCTGTGCCAAGGTTTTTTCCATGGTTGATGCCTGAGACTACCATATCTACAGAAAAGCCCAGGTTGTGGGACCCCATTTTTACACAGTCTACCGGAGTGCCGTCTACGGAAAAAGCGGGTATGCCTTCCAGGCCAGGAAGGGTTACCTCCCGCACCCGCAGGGGGCGAGAGCAAGTAAAAGAATGGCCCGCGCCGCTCATTTGCATACTGGGAGCCACAATATAGAGCTGATGTTCCTCTTTTAACTCCATTGCCAGTGCATGAATGCCGGCGGAGTAGATGCCATCATCATTGCTTAATAATAGGTTCATTTGCCCTCCTTTTTCCACGCTTAACGACCTTTTTGCCCTTGGCGTTTCGAAACGAATTGCATCTATTATAACAGCAACATGCATGGGTTTCAATAAAATGATGAAATACCTGCAAATTAATCTTGCAACATAAAAACAGGCCCCATAATGAGGCCTGCTGAATTGAATGGAAAAGAGCGCTATGCTAGTGGCGTGGCCTGCGCCTCTTCCGCCTCTGCGGGCTGTGCCGTAAACAGGGCGTTTAAATCCAACTGGTAACAGGCGCGCAGCCCCAAACCCGCCTCATCCACATCATAGCGGTTTAAATAAAGCGTGCCGCTTGCGGAAGAGGTGAACACATCCGGTGCGCACAAATCCAGCAACTGCGTGCTGGTAGCAGTGGCAACATCATAGGCCCACAGCGTATAGGGATAGGGATCGGCAGGCTGGGAAGAGACGGTATCTGTGTTATCCGCTTGCTCCGGGGAAGCTTCGCCATCGTTGTCCTGTTCAGAACTGGTTTCGTCTTCCGTCTGTCCGCCGGAAATGCGGCTTTCTATATAATACAAAGTTTTACAATCCTCAGACCACAGGATGTCGTAGGGGAAGAAATCTGAGGTAACCAGGCTGGTTTCTCCAGTGGGCAGGTTATAAACGGTTAAACTTTGCCCAGATTGAGAGTCGCCTCCTGTTTCACTGGAAGAGAGGATAGCCATATACCGGGCGTCAGCTGAAATTGCAAAGGCGCTGCCATCGGCAAAGGGTTTGCGAATTCCGCCTTCCGGTTTGATGCGGAAGATACGGGCGCCTTCTTCCATGGTGGAGTTGCAAAAATACAACTCTCCGTCATAGAAACCCAGCCCGCCTTCATCTACGCTGTTTTTATCCACAATGGTATGCCGGCGGGTTTCATCCGGAATGGAATAATCGAATTGATGTAACTGCATACCCGAAGTGCCCGTAATGGCGTAAATGATATTGCCCATACTGTTCCAGATGAATTTGCTGGTATTATTGCCAAAACCCATTTCCGAAAGATCATTGAGCAGTTCATACGTATCCGTATCGAACACATATAAATGGCTGTTGCCCGAAGCACGCTCTAAAATGGCCAGCTTGCGCCCATCCGGAGAAAACTGCGCCTGTTCAACCGCGGCAAATTCAAAGGGGGTTAACAAACGGGACGTTCCGGAAGCGTCCATGATCCACAATTGTTGATAAGTATCCCCGCTTTCCCCGGCAGCCAGCTCCTGGGTGTATAAAAATCCGCCGCCAGGCTCTTGACACAGATACAGGCCGTTAGGGACCATAACGGGAAGCACGGTTTCTACTCCTCCATATCGAATTGCAGGGGTTTGATATGCCTGAATATGCTCCAGATCCAAGCGATATTCTGGGAGTGAGCCATCGGATAACGGCATGGTCTGCCATTGCTCCACAGGGATCTGGGGAAATTGGAGTTGCCCGTTCATCATATATTCCTGGGCATCTTCCTGGGTTTCAAAAGGGGAAGAAATCAGCAGAATATTTTGCCCATCGCTGGCCAGCGTTGGCGCAAGGCCAAAATCTCGGGAAAGGGAACCCTCACAATAAGCGGAATAGGCATTGACAGTAACATAATACCGCTCCACAGGCTCTTCTTCCTCTTGTTGTGGGAGCAGGCGGATGGATAAAGTATCGCCCTTTTCATCCGCGGAAAAAAACACAGGATTGCACAATTGGAACACAACGCTCACCCGGGGATCGTCTGCCACACTGTGCTGAAAGCAGCCCTGAATCAAGCTGTTGGATACTTCCAAACCATGGGAATAGTCCCAATGAGCTAACAGCTGAAATTCAACAACTAGGCGGCTGGGGTGATCCAGGGTATAAATTGTATAAGCCGGAACACCGCATCCTTCCAGTTCTTCAGTACCTCCAGAAATACGGCTGCCTGTGACAAATTGGAAGGTAAGCACGGTTTCTTCCACGCTTTTTTCCTGATTATATTGCGTGGAAACAGTAAGAGACTTGGCATTTACATCGCCGGTATCCTTTCCCCCGGACACCAGTGTGCCATAAGAAGAAAAGCCAGCAGGCAAAGCATACGCCGGATCGCTTTTTGCGCCGCAACCAAAGGCTGTCAGGCAAAAAAGAACTCCTAAAACAATACAAAGCGTTTTTGATACGCGCATAATGACCTCCACCGACGCAGGGAATAGAATAAATTTTATTATACCATATTTGCAACAGGAAAAAGCATAAAACCTGGCATAACAGCTGCGAAAAGAGGGGTTTTACAAAAGATTTGATTTTTCGGGAAAAATAATTTTGTTTTTGTGTTGCAAAAGCGGAAAATCGTGGTATACTAACAATAGTCAAAGAAAGTCAAAAGAGGTGAGAGGATGTCGGTGCTCTCAGACAGCATTGAGCTGTTTATCAAAGAGTTGATGGAGCAAAGCGGGGAAATAGCGGTGCAGCGCAATGAACTGGCGCAGCATTTTTCCTGCGCCCCTTCCCAGATTAATTATGTGCTTTCCACAAGGTTTACCCTGGAGCGGGGATATGTGATTGTATCCCGCAGGGGCGGCGGAGGATACATCCGCATTATGCGGGTGGATATGGAGCGTGACAGCCTGTTGCACCAAATGGCCATGGCCATTGGAAACAAAATCACTTTAAGAGAATCGGTGGGAATGATTTCCAGGCTATTGCAAGAGGAAATCATCAGCCAGCGGGAAGCCGCTTTGATGCAGGCTGCGGTAGCCAGCTGCGGGCTGCCTACGGAGGAGCTGCAAAACGCAGCCAGGGCAAACATGATGCGAGGCATGATAAAAGCCTTGCTACAAAGCCAATAAGGAGGTGTGAGCATATGTTATGCGATCGGTGTAAACAAAATCAGGCTACAGTACATAGCGTGACCATTATCAATGGAGTAAAACAGGAGCATTATTTGTGTTCCGAGTGCGCCAAAGGCGCACAATATAAAGTCCCCTCCCTGATGGATATTTTATCCGGATTTTATGGGGCGCCACAGCAAATCCAGCAGCAAAGCGCCTGCGCTTGTGGAAGCAGCATGGATCTGTTCCAGGAAAGCGGCTTGCTGGGATGCCCGGATTGTTATACCAGCTATCGGGATGAGCTAATTCCAGTAATCAAGCGGGCTCAGGGCGGCAGATTGCGTCATGTAGGCCGCAGGCCCATGCGCCTGGAACCCCAGGAGGCTGCAGCAGCACAGCAGGAAGAGGCGAAGGAGGATGCGAAACCGCAATTGAGCGAAGTGGATCGTTTAAAAGAAGAGCTGAACAAGGCCGTGCAGGAGGAACGCTTTGAGCGGGCGGCAGAGTTGAGGGACCGCATCCGGACCTTAGAGAAAGGGGAATAAGCAGATGACGCAGACAGTGGTACTGTCCAGCCGCGTACGGTTAGCCCGGAACCTGAAAGGGCTGCCGTTTCCCAACAGCATGACGGCGGCGCAGGTGCAGGAACTCATTGAAAAGGTGGATGGCGCCATCAATGGCAACAAGGATTTCCTGCTGCTAAAAATGAAAGAGCTGCCCCCACGGGAACGGCAGATGCTGGTGGAACGGCATTTGATCAGCCCGGATTTGGCAAGAAGCGCAGGGGCTGCTCTAATCAATAAGGATGAAACGCTTTCCATCATGATTGGGGAGGAGGATCACCTGCGCATCCAATGCATGTTGGCGGGAGAACAGCTGGAAAAAGCAGATGAGCTTTGCGCGGCGTTGGATAACGCATTATCCCGTCAGCTGGAATATGCATTCGACCAGGACTTAGGGTATCTTACGGCTTGCCCTACTAACGTGGGAACAGGCATGCGGGCTTCCATGATGGTGCATTTGCCCGCACTGGCTTTGGCAGGGCAGGCAGAGGCGTTGCTCAACGCGGTAAGCAAGTTGGGCTATGCCATCCGGGGGCTTTATGGCGAAGGAAGCGATGCGGTAGGGCATATCTACCAAATCAGCAATCAGATGACGTTAGGTATGCTGGAGGAAGACATTATTGCCAACCTAAAGGCAACGGTGCGCCGGGTGATTGACCGGGAAAACGAGGTGCGCAAAGCCCTATACGAGAGCAACCGAATGGAAGTGGAAGACATTGTATTCCGCTCCCTGGGGATTTTAAAATATGCCCGCAAGCTGGATACCCGAGAGGCCATGGAACATATTTCCAACCTGAAACTTGGCGTAGGGCTGGATATGCTGCCGGATCTAAAGGACGCTACGCTCAATCGCTTGCTGATTACCATACAGAGCGCGTCTTTACAGCAGCGGGCAGGCCAGGCCTTGGGCGATGCGCAACGGGATGCTGCCCGGGCCAAACTCCTCCGGGAAGAATTGAAGGAAGAATAACGGTAAACGATAAAAGCAAAAGAGGTGAATAGAATGAATGTTTTTGAACGGTTTACGGAAGGCGCAAAGAGAGCGCTGGCAGCTGCTCAGGAAAGCGCCAGGCAGCTGGGGCATAACTATGTGGGCACAGAGCATTTGCTGCTGGGGCTTATCGCCACAGAAGAAGGCGCGGCCTATCATGCCCTGACCAATGCCGGGGTTACGTTAAACGATGTGATCAAACAGACCGAGCGGCTGGTTGGCCGCGGTGACTATCAGTTTACTGATGGGTTTGGTTATACGCCCCGCACGAAAAAAATTATTGAGTTGAGCTTATATGAGGCGAAAACCCTAAACCATAATTATATTGGCACAGAACATTTACTGCTGGCCCTCATTAGGGAGCGGGAAGGCGTAGCGGCGCGTATTTTGCAGGATTTGGGCGTTGACCTGAATGTGCTGCGCAAAGCCGTAATCGATGCCACCAATGGGGAAAGCGGAACAAAGGGAGCTGGCGCAGGCAGCCACGATACGCCGAATTTGGATAAATACGGCAAGGATCTCACCAAGCTGGCAAAAGATGGAGAGCTGGATCCAGTGATTGGCCGTAGCGATGAAATTGCCAGGATTATCCAAATTTTGAGCCGCAGAACCAAAAACAACCCGGTATTGATCGGTGACCCCGGGGTAGGCAAATCCGCCATTATTGAAGGGTTGGCGCAACGGATTGTTTCCGGGGATATTCCGGAAATTTTGAAGAACAAACGGGTGGTTACGCTGGACTTGGGCGGCATGCTGGCAGGCACCAAATACCGTGGCGAGTTCGAAGAGAGGATTAAGGGCGCTTTGGATGAACTGAAAGCCGATGGGAATACCATTCTGTTCATCGATGAATTGCACACCATTGTGGGCGCAGGCGCAACAGAAGGCTCCATCGATGCTTCCAATATTTTAAAACCTGCTCTGGCAAGGGGCGAAATCCAGGTAGTTGGCGCAACAACATTGGATGAATACCGTAAATATATCGAAAAGGACGCTGCTTTGGAGCGCAGGTTCCAGCCGGTAACGGTAGGCGAGCCTTCATTGGAGGAAGCGAAACAGATTTTGTTTGGCTTGCGCGACCGCTACGAAGCGCACCATAAGGCAAGGATTACCGATGAAGCAGTGGATGCGGCGGTAGAGCTGAGCTCCCGGTATATTTCGGACCGTTTCCTCCCGGATAAAGCCATTGACCTAATGGACGAGGCGGCCAGCAAAGTGCGTTTGCAAGCTTATGTTTCTCCTCCGGATATGAAGGAGCTGGAAGCCAAGATTGAAGCTGCCCGCAAGGAAAAAGAGGAAGCCGTCAACAATCAGAACTACGAGCGGGCTGCACAGGTACGTGATGAAGAACAGAAGCTCCGCAAGGAGATGGAGGAACTGCGTTCCAATTGGGAGAAGGACCGCAAGGACAAAGAATGCGTGGTCACCGAAGAGGATATCGCACAGGTAGTTGCCTCCTGGACTGGCGTACCGGTGAAAAAGCTCACCGAGGATGAAAGCGAAAAGCTGCTGCACCTGGAAGACACGCTGCATAAACGGGTGATCGGCCAGGACGAGGCCGTCAGTGCTGTGGCCCGGGCAATCCGCAGGGCGCGTGCAGGCTTAAAAGACCCCAAACGGCCCATAGGCTCCTACATCTTCCTTGGCCCCACCGGCGTAGGTAAGACGGAACTTACCAAGGCGCTGGCGGAGGTGATGTTTGGAGATGAAAACGCAATGATTCGGCTGGATATGTCCGAATATATGGAGCCTCACTCCGTTGCAAAACTTACTGGTTCCCCTCCGGGCTATGTGGGTTACGACGACGGTGGCCAGTTGACGGAAAAGGTGCGTCGTAAGCCCTACTCTGTCGTGCTGTTTGATGAGATTGAAAAGGCGCACCCTGATGTGTTCAACGTGTTGCTGCAAATCCTGGAGGATGGCCGGCTCACTGACAGCAAGGGACGGGTGGTGGACTTTAAGAATACTATCCTGATTATGACCTCCAATGTGGGCGCAAGCAAGCTTGGCAAAACCAGGACCCTGGGGTTTGGCGCGGAGGATGGAAAAGAAGCTGCTTTGTCTTATGAGAAGATGAAGGAAACCATGATGGCAGAGCTGAAAAAGACCTTCCGCCCCGAGTTTCTCAACCGTGTGGATGAGATTATCCTCTTCCATGCGCTGGAGAAGGAACAGACCAAAGCCATCGCAAAGCTGATGCTGCATAGCGTGGCCACGCGGTTGCGCGAGAGGGGCATTGATTTAAGCGTTACACCCGAGGCGGAGTCTTTATTGGCGGACGAAGGGTTTGACCCAAGCTATGGTGCGCGCCCATTGAGAAGGGCAATTCAGCATCAGGTGGAGGATACGCTTTCGGAAGAAATCCTTTCCGGAAATATTCAGCTTGGGGATAGCGTAGAGGCCTATGTGGAGGCGGAAAAACTTAAATTCCGTAAGATTGAGAAGCCACAGCAAGAGGCTCAGGCCAGCGCTGTAGAAGACAAATAATCAAAAAATAACCACAAAAAACAATAGGGGCCGCAACCTGCCGGGTTGCGGCCCCTTGTTTTGTGGACTGGAATAAATTTTTTTGTCAGCGTTTTTTGCCCCGAACGGCTTATCCCTCCAATTCCGGAATATCCGCCCCATCTATGGCGGGGTCCGGCGTAGGAACAGCAGGAGCATAAGCGGGCACTTTTGAGGGTTGAACAGTTGCTACAACCGCCCCTTCGGGAATGGATACGGTAGAGGGGTCGCCTGTGCCCACATGGATTTCAGCTGGATTGCCTTTATAAGTATCCTTATTCAGCAGGATGGAATCTTTTAATTCGCCATCCACGTATTTGTCCAAGTATGCCTCTGCAACCACCTTATCGTGCGCAACCACTTTGGTGAGCTGATAACCATAAGGGATAGAGGAGTCATCGATATACACCGTATCGTCACGCGCGCTTTTTTCAATGATCTCACTGCGGGTTTTATAGGTTACGCCATCCGGCAAAGGCTGGCCGTAAAGGGCAACGGTAATGTCCAACCTGCGGGAACTCTCTTTATTTTTCGTAATATATACAAAAATGTAGAGAGGCGCTTCCGTGCTATTGCGGAACTGCAAGTCAATGCCGCTGCTGTCCACGGTAGCGTCAAACCCATATGCCACATAGTCGGAGGGAATGGAGTGTTTCTGCCGGTATACGATTTCAATATTGCCGCATAAAAGGGCGTTGTATAAGGTCGTGCTTACCTGGCAGATACCCCCGCCGGCCTGCAGCGTGTATTCTTTGCCGCCGCTGATGCCATTGGCCTTTTTCCAACCGTCTTCCTCGGTGCGCAGCCCTACATAACCGTTGAAACTCCAGGATTCTCCAGGCTGCACTACGCAGCCATTAATAATATCCGCTGCTTTTCGAATGTTAAATACACGGTTGGGGATCGGCTCAGTAGAGCTATTGCTAAAAGTAGTGGTATACTTGGCAATAAACTTGGTGTTCTCCTGCAAAAAAGCGGTATCCTGGGTGGGCGCCAAGGTTTGATAAACCGGCGTCACAGCACTTTGGTAGTTGCCCTGTTGCACAAGGGAAACGATAGAATCCGCCGTCGCTTCCGTATCCAGCATACGGCCATTCTGCCCTTCTTGCAATTCAAAAACCGGCTTATTGTCATCCCCCAACGTAGCCAACATTTGAGGCTCAATTGCCGCTTGGTTTACTTCAGAAGCAATAGCGTTGAGCTTGTTGATGATGGCATCCCGGCTGGGGGTAAAGGTAATGGGGAAATCTTTGCCGCTTTCCCGAAGCAGATCTTTGTCTTCGCTGTTTTCACTAAAGGTGCCTGTGCGGCCAAATGCCATAGCCTCTAACAACACATCCTCCACATTGGAAGAAATATTCATATCCGCGCTGGTAAATGCCCAGGAGCCGGTTTCTTCCGACATGGATAGATGAATGGTGGAAAGCTCCTGAGAGATGGCGGCTTGTAGCGCGCCGCGAGCCTGTTCCATCGTTTTGCCTGACACATCTACCCCTTGAATGGTAATGCCATCAAAGTAAGTTTTATTTTCTAATTGTGCAACATTGATTTCCTGGCTGCTGTTGCAGCGGGAGGCAATCAATAAAATACCCACTACAACCAGCAGCAAAGCCAAAATAATTAAGGCAAAGCGTAACAAACGCTGCGCCCGGGTTGGGCGGCGCCTACGGTGCCCGCCATTGCCGGTCCCGCCGCCAGAGGAGGCGTGGGAACCGCTGTGCCGGGAACTAGAAGCAGAAGAAGGCCGTTGGCTGCTGCGCACGGTGGTAGAGGAATTGCGTCCGCCGGAAGCCACACTGCTGCTGCGCGAGGTAGAGGCATAATAACCGTTTGCCGGTCGAGTGGATTTCATATAGTTGGGCAGTTGCGGGTCCGCACCAGCACGGGGGGGCGTACGCCTGCCGTAATTGGACTGATCCATTGACATTACTCCTTAGTTGCGTCAAACTTTTGCAGGCTGTAAACAGGCAAACCTGCAGACATGCTCCATTATACCGTATTGGCAGAGGCAACTGCAACTTATTGTGGAAACATCATCAGAATATTTCAAAATTATTTGCAATTTGGATACAAGCTGATAGAATTGAAAAGCAGAAATACTGAATTAGGGGAAAATATTATGTTTCATGTTGTGTTAGTGGAGCCGGAAATTCCGCAGAATACGGGGAATATTTCTCGAACTTGCGCGGTAACGGGAAGCGTGCTGCATTTGGTGCGGCCGCTTGGCTTTACCATAGATGATAAGCAGCTTAAGCGTGCGGGGCTGGATTACTGGAAATACCTGGACGTACGGTATTATGACAGCTTTTCTCAAGTGGAAGAAGCGTTCCCCCAAGGACGATTTTTTTTGGCATCTACCCGGGCTAAGCAGAATTATGCGGATGTTACCTATCAGGATGGGGATATTTTAGTGTTTGGCAAAGAGACGGCAGGGTTGCCCCAAGCGCTGTTGGAACGCCGCAGCGAAGGCGCCGTGCGTATTCCGATGGGGGAAAATCTTCGCTCGTTAAATCTTTCCAATTCTGTTGCTATCATATTATATGAAGCATTGCGGCAAACGGGGTTTGCAGGGCTGCGTTAGGATAATAAAAAGATATAGAAATAAAGAAAAAGAAAAGAAGCTTACGTAAGGTAAGCTTCTTACTTTTGCGCTTTACCAATTAGACGCTGCGTACAACCTTGCCAGAACGCAGGCAACGGGTGCAGACATCCATTTTGCGGGGTGTGCCGTTCACGAGCACATGCACACGCTGGATGTTGGGCGCCCAAGAACGCTTGGTCTTGCGGTTGGAATGGCTTACCAAATTGCCGGACATGGCACCTTTTTTGCAGACTTCACAATACTTGCCCATCCTGAATACACCTCCTTGCCGGCCAGCCAAAGCTAGAAAATCAAATCAAACACGAGTATTCTACCATGGCATTTGCGGTTTGGCAAGGGAAAATTTTATTGGGATGGTATTTCTCGGTGGCAACATATCTCCTTCTATTCCCGTATATCCATTGGACGGCGCATCATCCAGGGCCTGTTCTACCTTCTTGGCTGCGGCGGTATTCTCCCTGCCGCCTCCTCGTATCAGGCATTTTAGTCCGTCCTCTATCTCTGCATACGTCATGCAGCTATCCAGCATCTGGGATATGGCCTCTGTCTGGAACCATTTCACGCCGCCCCATCTTAGCTGCCCTTGTATCTGGAAACGTTCCCCTTTTGTCCCGCTTTCCAGATCGTAAAGGAAGTTTTGGGCCATTTCCTTGATATAAGGCCGCAGTTGGGAGTGGTCGAACGAAAAGACCATTATCCCTTGTTTTCCCACGCTGTCCCGGGAGCGCAGGTCGATGTGTTCCCCTTCCTGGGTTACCAGTTTAAATTCCTTTACCGCTGGGGCTTTCTGCACCCGCTCCTGGATTTCCGGCATGCTTTAGCTGATGTCGTTCCCGTATTCATCCTGGAAGGTGTTGCGGGAATATTCTTGATTTTGATTGCTTTTTTGATCTAAATTGGATATACTAACATTAGAAGTAGTTGATGATCCACCGGGAATGCCGACGGTTTCCGTCCACACCCCACCGGACAAGGCTACTTTCTTTTTTACGCCCCAATGGTATATCTGATTTTCTTGCGGAACACCCATAGCGATAACAGCGATACCTAGTCGAACATTAGGTGAAGGATTTCCCGCAAGCTCTCCTTTAACTAACTTGTTTGTCCGAAGGTGAAAGGCGCATGGGTGTTATGATTGCCTGTTAAAAAGGCACAACCCCAAGCATGCAAATACAAACCCGGCCAGAAGGGCGATGATCCAGCTAGGCGCGCAAAAAAGCAGCACGAACAACCCGGCGACGATGCATAGAATGATAAATGCATTGCCGCTTGGCTGATGGGTTCGGGGACGTCGGCGGATGCAGTCATAAGTGCGCACAGAACGGCTGCAGGATGTTCGCCTAATAAAAAACATGATGATTCACCTCACAGAATGAGAAGAAGTCTGTCAATACGATAGCCGGTCATACACTTCCCGAAAATAGTTACGTTTCGAAAGTTTGAAAATGGCCTTATTGTGGCTACCTTATTCATCAATATACGCAGAAGAAGCCGGAGATGTGCTAAAAAGCGCTGGCGTTCACTTATCACCGGGATTTGGAATATCTTACAACATAACACGCTGTACTGGAGGCATTATATGAACGCTACTGTAGTAGAATTGGAGCACGTTAGCCTCACCTATCATGAGCCACATGCGGAAACGCTTGCTATAGATGATCTTTGTTTCAGTATCCGGGAAGGAGAATTTGTGGCTGTTGTGGGGCCTTCGGGCTGTGGCAAAACATCTATGCTCAGCTTGTTGGCGGGGTTGATGCGCCCTTCCGCTGGTGAGGTGCGGATTATGGGAAACCCGGTAATTGGGCCAGACCGGAGCGTAGGGTATATGTTGCAACGAGATCATTTGCTGGACTGGCGCACCATAGAAGGAAATGTGTTGCTGGGACTGGAAGTGAAGCAGATGCTCAATGAAAATACCAGAGCAAGAGCATTAGAACTGTTGGACACCTATGGGTTAAAGGAGTTTACCCACCATTTTCCCCGGCAGTTATCCGGCGGCATGCGCCAAAAAGTGGCCCTGATCCGCACATTGGCATTTGACCCGGATTTGCTGTTGCTGGACGAACCATTTTCAGCCCTGGATTATCAAACGCGCTTACGGGCATCGGATGAAATTCATGGCATTATCAAGCAGGAGCACAAAACGGCTATTCTGGTAACCCATGACATTGCAGAGGCAATTTCCATGGCCGATCGCATTTTGATCTTTTCTGCAAGGCCTACTAAGGTAAAGCGGGAGCTGACGATAGAGTTACATGCACCGGGCGGCAGAAACAATCCCATTGCGCGGCGCAATGCGCCGGAGTTTCACGGCTATTTTGATGAAATCTGGAAGGAGCTGGATACGGATGAAAAATGATATAAAACATTATTCTTCAGAGCATCGCGCATATTTGCAGGCGTTAAAGCGCCGCGCCTGGTTTGTTACAACCATGCAGTATGTTTTGCTGATCGCCATCATTGCCTTTTGGGAAATTGCGGCGCACTTTGGCTGGATCGATCCTTTCATTACCAGCAGCCCCTCTAGGATTGTGGCTACCTTATCCAACCTGTATCAGGATGGTTCTTTATTTACCCACATTGGGGTAACAATGTATGAAACAGTAGTTAGTTTCCTGCTGGGTACGCTGGTGGGCACGGGGGTGGCTGTTTTGCTGTGGTGGAGCCCAACGCTATGCCGCATTTTGGATCCTTATCTTGTGGTGCTGAACGCTCTGCCCAAAATTGCCCTGGGGCCAATTTTAATCGTTTGGATTGGCGCATCCAGCAAATCCATTATTGCAATGGGGTTGCTGATTTCCCTGATAGTAACGATAATGACGGTATTAAGCGGCTTTTTGGAGATCAGCGGAGAAAAGCAGCTGCTCATGCGCACACTGGGCGCCACCAAATGGCAAATATTTTGGAAAGTAGTGTTGCCTGCCTCGGTTCCAACCGTAATATCGGCTCTGAAAATCAGCGTTGGCATGAGCTGGGTGGGCGTAATTGTGGGGGAATATCTCACTTCTAAGGCAGGGCTGGGCTATTTGATTGTTTATGGCGGCCAGGTGTTCCAGCTGGATTTGGTAATGGCCAGCGTAATTGTGTTGTGTGTATTGGCGGCAATCATGTATTATGGAGTAGCATTTTTTGAAAAACGTATGATCCAGTGGCGTGGGGTTGTGCGTTAAGTATGGGCAGCGATCCCGCCGCAAGTGTTAAGCCCGGATAAAATGGGAAGAAAACAGGCAAAATATCCGTTTTTATACTTGACAGGGAATATTCGCTTTGTTAGAATATTCCCTGTGTGTTCGATATGATTGGTGCAGTGCGGCCACAGCCCCGGAAGCCTGCGCACAAGCATAGGGGACTGTCATAAGAATATTACCATTGGAGGAACGCCATGAAAACCTATATGGCAAAGGGCGAAACGCTCCAGAGGGATTGGTATGTTGTGGACGCGAAAGACATGGTGCTTGGACGCCTGTCTTCTCAAGTCGCTGCCATCCTTCGGGGAAAGCATAAACCCATCTTTACGCCGCACGTAGATACGGGAGACCATGTTATTATCATCAACGCGGACAAAGTGGTGCTTACCGGCAATAAGCTGGATCAGAAAAAGTATTATCGCCACACTGGATATCCCGGCGGTTTGAAAGAAACCAGCTACCGTACCCTGATGCAAACCAAACCTGAGTTTGCTGTATATGAGAGCATTCGTCGCATGATGCCCAAGGGCCCTCTGGGACGGCAGATGCTTAAAAAGCTGCGCGTATATGCAGGCCCGGATCATGGCCATGCCGCACAGCAGCCCAAGCCGCTCGTGCTGAAGTAATTTAGGGAAGGAGAAACGCAAAATGGCACAGGTTCAATATCTTGGCACCGGAAGGCGCAAAAAGTCCATCGCCCGCGTTCGCCTGCTTCCCGGAAGCGGCAACATCACGGTAAACAAGCGGGATATAGAAGAATATTTTGGTCTTGAAACCTTAAAGATGATCGTGCGCGCCCCCTTGGTGCTCACCGACACTTTGAGCAAGTTCGACGTAAATGTAAACGTCTATGGCGGCGGCACCACCGGACAGGCCGGCGCAATCCGTCATGGCATTTCCCGCGCATTGACCGTTGCGGATCCAGAGTTGCGCTCGCTGCTCAAAAAAGCAGGTTATCTGACCCGTGATCCTCGTATGAAGGAGCGTAAGAAGTACGGCCTCAAAGCCGCACGTCGCGCACCTCAGTTCAGCAAACGTTAATCTTTGCTTGCAAAAGGCCTCCGAAAACATCGGAGGCCTTTTTTGTTGCAGGATTACTCTTTGGGAATTTCCATTCCAAATAGCTCCTGATAGGATTCATATTCCGCCTCTGTTTTGGGTGGGCGGGGCATAAGCCCGGTACATTCTTGAGCGGATGTGGTAGAGCTGATATCTGGATAATCACAATGATATTGATCCATAGCAAATCCTCCTTTTGGTTTAGTATGAAATCGGATGCAATGAAATATACCCTTCTATTTATTCTGTAAACTGTATTCCGTTACGGCCATGCGGTTTTAAAATTTTAAAAAAGTTCCAATATTATGCCTACAGGGTAGTTTAGCTGTGATTGACACAAAAGAAGGGCTATTCTATACTGTTACCAGATTTGCATTTTGGCGATATTGTAAATGATCGTATATCAACCACAGGTTAGGAGAAGAAAATGAAATGGATTGAATTCGCGGTGTATACCACCGATGCAGGAATAGAGGCGGTTTGCGGCGCATTGGCGGCAATCGGCATTGAACAAGTATCCATTGAGGAAAGCAGCGCCCGGGTGGCGGCCTTTTTAGAAGCAACTGCAAAGTATTGGGATTTTGCTGATGCAGACGCATTAGCAGCAAAAAACGGACCATGTGTAAAAGCTTATATCTCCCAGGTGGAAGAAAACGTGCCTTTGTTAGAAGCAGCAAGGCAATCGATTGAACGATTGCGCCAACTGAATACCGGCATGGACTTAGGGCCCCTTGCCGTTCAGGAAAGCATTATGGACGAGGAAGATTGGGCAAATAGCTGGAAGGCCTATTATAAGCCCCAGCCTATTGGTGAACGATTGCTGGTTTGCCCTTCCTGGGAAGAAGTGGATCCCAGGGGCAGGGTTGTAGTAAAAATGGATCCAGGGATGGTGTTTGGCACCGGCACTCACCATACGACCCGGATGTGTTTGGAAGCGCTGGAGGAAAAGATCCAGGGTGGAGAAACCATCCTGGATGTTGGGTGCGGCAGTGGAATTTTGGCGATTGCGGGTTTGCTGCTAGGCGCAAAGGATGCAACTTTGGTGGATATTGATCCGGTAGCACAGCGGGTTGTGCAGGAAAATGCCCAACTCAATCATATAGATGATCAGCGCTGTAGGATATTAATCGGCGATGTACTGGTTGATGATAAGCTGAGAAGTAAGATGGATGGCGCCTATGACGTAGTGGTTGCTAACATTGTAGCGGATGTAATCATTGCGCTTTGCCCTTATATTCCGCGCTATATCAAACCGGGCGGATGGTTTCTGTGTTCCGGGATTATTGACGAGCGGCAGGCGGATGTGGTGGCGGCATTACGGCGCAATGGTTTCCGAATACTGGAGGAAAAAACAGCGGAAGGCTGGGTAGCATTGGTAGCGTCGCGGGAGGCGAATGACAGATGAACCGTTTTTTTGTGGAAGCACAAAATATAGCCGGGAAGTATGCAAAAATAACGGGAGAGGATGTGGCGCACATTGGGCGGGTGCTGCGGCTGCATCCGGGAGATGTTATCCTGCTGTGTGATGGCGCAGGGATGGAATATACCGGGCGGATTTCATCCATAGAAAAACAAGCAGTGATGGTGGAGATACAAGACCATCAGCTTTGCGCTACAGAACCTGCCTGCCGGGTAACCCTGTATCAGGCATTGCCTAAAACGGGAAAAATGGAAACCATTATTCAAAAGTGTGTTGAACTGGGCGTTTATCAGGTAATTCCCCTCGTTACCGAGCGTTGCGTAGTACGGCCGGGGCCTGATTTTGAAAAAAAAAGGACCCGCTATCAGCGCGTGGCATATGAAGCGGCTAAACAATCCAGGAGGAGCATCATTCCTTATATTGGGGCAGTACGTTCCCTGGAGGACTGTGATTTTTCGCAACATGACTTGGTTTTATTTGCATATGAAGAGGAGCGGGAGTTGTCTCTGAAAGCCGCGTTGAGGGGCAAAGCGCTTCGCAATATCGGCTTGATGATCGGGCCGGAAGGCGGTTTTGAACAAGCGGAAGCAGATTATATGGCACGGAACCAGGCCGTAACCGTTACATTGGGCCCGCGAATTTTACGAACAGAAACCGCAGGTATGGCGATGCTTTCCATGGTCATGTATGAATTGGAGGGATAACGTGGCGCAGAAGGTAGCTTTTTATACCTTGGGGTGTAAGGTCAATCAATATGAAACTGAGGCAATGCACGCTTTGTTTGCAGATGCCGGCTATGAAGCTGTAGGGTTTGACACACCGGCAGATGTTTATGTGATCAACACGTGTACCGTTACACAAATGAGCGATAAAAAATCGCGGCAAATAGTTTCCCGCGCCCATGGCATGAATCCCCAGGCAATCATTGCGGTGGTAGGGTGCTATGCGCAACGTGCGCCGGATGAGGTGAAATCCTTGCCGGGCGTGCGGTTGATTTTAGGGACCAAAGATAGAAACCAAATTGTCTCGCTGGTAGAAGAGGCAAAACAAGAGCAAATTGCGTTGGTTAGCGATATCCAGAAGGAAAGAACATTTGAAACGCTTTGGGCCGCCCAAGGGGGAGAGCGGACACGGGCACAGTTAAAAATACAGGATGGTTGCGACCGGTATTGCAGTTATTGCATTATCCCTTATGCCAGAGGGCCGGTGCGTTCCCGGCCGCTGGAGGAGATTGCAACGGAAGCGCAGCGGCTGGCCCAGGCAGGATACCGGGAAATTGTATTAACCGGCATCCATTTGATGAGCTATGGGAAGGAATGGAACGGGCCGGTTACATTGTTGGATGCGATTGGACGGGTTGCGGCTGTACCGGGGATACAGCGGATACGGCTAGGGTCGTTGGAACCTGCGTTGATAGACCGGGACTTTGCCCAGGCCTTGGCCCAGGAAAAGAAAATATGCCGGCAATTCCATCTGTCGTTACAAAGCGGCAGCGCCTCGGTATTGCAACGGATGAACAGGCGTTATACGCCCCAAGAGTATGAGGCGGCAGTAAACGTACTGCGTAATGCAATGCCTGGTTGTGCTATTACCACTGATGTAATTGCGGGATTTGTGGCAGAAACGCAGCAAGAGCACCAGCAGACGGTTGATTTTGTACAACGAATTGGCTTTGCGCGGATGCATGTATTTCCCTATTCCAAACGAGATGGAACCAAAGCAGCCCAAATGCCCGGCCATTTGCCAAAGACGGTTAAGGAGCAGAGGGCGCATGAGCTAATCGCCATAAGTGAGACGATGGAGCAAGCGTATCTCAACGAGCAATTGGGAACCATACAAGAGGTTTTGGTGGAAGAAGCAGAACAAGGCCATTGCGCAGGATATACGGGAAATTATATCTATACCAATTTTGATGATTCCGCTGTAAAACCGGGAGAAATCGTAACCGTATGCATGCAATCCCTGGAAAATAAAACGGTGCGGGCGCTACGCGTGATATAATGGCAATATTGAAACAGGAAAGAACAATCAAGATAGGAGGGACGATATTGGAAAACTGTATCTTTTGTAAAATCGCTGCAGGGGAGATCCCAAGTAAAAAAGCCTATGAAGATGATCAAGTATTGGCATTTTACGACATTAACGCGCAAGCGCCGGTGCATGTACTGATCATTCCCAAAAAACATTTGGCGAGTGTTTTAGAGCTGACCCAGGAAGACGACGGCCTGCTGGGACATATGTTTCGCGTTGCGCAGACACTGGCTGACGAGTTGGGCGTACGGGAAAAAGGCTTCCGATTGGTGCTGAACACCGGGGAAGATGGCGGCCAGACGGTGATGCATTTGCATATGCATTTGCTGGGCGGGAGAACTCTTGAGTGGCCGCCAGGTTAGTATTTTGTATCAGTGAGAAATTGAAAGATATTAAAAGGAAACAGGAGCAAAATCCGGTTTCCTTTTAATTTATAATCCCACATTAGTCAAAGATAGTCAAAACATATATTTCTAATGTTTGACTATCTTTGACTAATAATATATCATCATTTTATAAAAGAAATGGGAATAGGGAAATGAAAGCTACATACCCTATGAACAAAAAAACAAGGAGGCTTTACTATGTCAAGCTTAATTCCGTATCGTCGCCATAACCATATGATGCATCCGTTTATGAGCAATGAGATGGAGGAAACTTTTTTCAGGCCATTCCTCGAGATGAGTGATTTCTTTGGCGCATCTTCCTTCCGGGTGGATGTAAAAGAGAAGAAGGATCATTATTTGTTGGAAGCAGAGTTGCCTGGCGTGCCGGAAGACCAGATTTCTCTTACCGTAGATGATGGAATTCTGACGATTGAGGCAGACATGAACTCGGAGAAAAAAGAGGAGAAAGAAAACTACCTTTATAGTGAACGCAGAATTGGGCACTTCCAAAGGAGCTTTAACATGGAAGGGGTAAAGGAAGAGGAGATAACCGCTAAGTATAAAAATGGCGTGCTGCAGGTCGTCTTGCCGAAAAAAGAGCAGAAAAAAGATATGCCCGAAAAACGCCGCATTCCCATCGATTAATACATATGAAAGATAATATTGGCCCCCGTAAGTTCGGGGGCTTTATTTTTTGCTATAATTTGCAAAAAAAGAGTCAAAAAAGGCATTGATAGCAAGAACCCGGTTGCCTGCACGAACATCTCGTCCCTACTGCAGCTGGGCCATTGATTTCTTTAATAATATCAATCCTATATTCCGCCTAAAAGCTGCTCTTCGGGTTTTACTGCACGTTAACTCCTGCAAGCGCTTGCGCTCTAGTTTTCGCAGCTATGTGCAGGGTGGTACTTATTATGCACCCAATTCTGTACCGTTTCAATAAAGGCCGGCATGAGCAACAAATTCTTGTGTCTGTTGGAAACAACCAGATTCAAATTTCGATAAAAGGGTTCTTCCAAAGGCAGATGAATCAGCTGATTTTGGGCTCTGTCCCACGTCATCATCTCCGGTAGGACGCTAATGCCTTGATGGTTCGCCACCATTGCCATAACGGTGTATTCATCCCTCACGCGGAATTTAACCCGGGGCGATTTGTGCTGGCTTGCAAAGAGTTTATCCATAAGCAGCGTAAACTCATTGCTGACTCCGGGGGTCTCATCTAACTTGATATAGGGATATGCGTCCAATGCATCCAGCGGAAAAAAGGGTGCGCCTGCCAATTCATGGTCCGGAGGCAGAATAGCCACAAAACGATCCCGGTAGAGAAACACCTGATGCAGTTCTTTGTCGTTGCTTTCGGCATCAGTAAAGCCGCAATCCACTACGCCTCGACGCAGCAGATCCCTGGTTTCCTCATTGGTGACAACTTCACGCAGCTCAAATTCCACTTTGGGATATTTGGATTGGAATTCATGAAAAATGCCGGGCAGCCATTGGGCGGCAATGCTGGTATGCGATGCTATCCGCAGCAACCCAGTCTGCCCCCCCCCAGCAATTCGGCAAGAATCATATCCAGCTCCCACTGGCTGTTGCACACTGCTTTGAAATAGGGCAGTAGAACTTGCCCGGCAGAAGTAAGCTGCACCCCTGCCCGGTCTCGATATAGAAGCTGCAGGCCATATTCGCTTTCCAGGCTGTTGATCATGTGGCTAATGCCGGACTGCGTGTAGCCTAGCGCTTCACCTGCCTTGGTCAAGCTACCCAATTCCACAGTATATAACAAGGCTAGGTATTTAATTTGCTTCATATAGTATCCTCCATTTTTCATGAAGATATTGAATGTTTAAAATAAAAAAGATGCGCTTTACTAATGCTAAATTCATTAGTATACTGATCACATAATATATGATTTCAAGTGCCAAGAACTCAGACAAACGGCTGTATATAACGACTGTTAGGTAAAGCTCGTTTCCCTAAATGCCCTTTGTAAATATAAATGTCTGGTTCGCAGACCTTCCCTCGAGCAGAAAAATTCTACAAAACAAAGAACGTTACGTTATGCGGCAGTCCAGCAAACGTAAATAATCCAAGCCTATTATAGGCTCCAGTACTGCATTAAAATATTTAGCTCATTGCGTTGGCAGAGCTGGATTTATTTTGCAAGCTTTTAATTTAATTATATTCAATTTATCGCTATTTGTCCAGCTTCGGCTGGCAGCCTGGCTTGGTTCAATAACTATTGTTTGTAAAAATCATAACAGAAAGAAGACGATCACATGAAAAAAGTGGTGGATATCCATACCGCTCTCGACCAGGTAAAAAGCGGCGATTCAATTATGGTAGGCGGTTTTGCCAGTGTTTATGGCACACCCTTGCATCTTCTTTCTGCGCTCGCGGAAAAGGACGTCAAGCATTTGACTACGATTTCCGAGGATTTCCACAGCAGCATGAGAAAATTTGGCATAGGGCTTAACAAGCTGCTCAAGAAAGATATGGTGGATGAAATTATTTTATCTTTCTTTGGACATCCGGAAGCGCAAGCAAAGGTAGATGCAGGAGAAATCAAACTTACCTTCGTACCGCAGGGAACGCTTGCCGAGCGAATCCGCGCGGGCGGCGCTGGTATCGGCGGTTTTTATACGCCGACCGGTGTAGGCACGGTGGTGGAAGAAGGCAAGGAAACCAAGGTGATTAATGGGAAAAAATATCTCCTGGAGCTGCCGCTACGCGCAAATGTAGCACTGATAAAATGCCATACCGCGGATACGCTGGGAAATGCTTTATTTGCCTACACTGCAAGAAACTTCAATTACTATATGGCAATGGCGGCGGATACCGTCATATTGGAGTGCGAAAATCTGGTACAGCCTGGTGAAATAGCGCCGGATGCCGTACACCTTCCAGGCGTATTTGTAGATTATGTGGTGCATTGCGAGGGGGTGAGCGCTTTATGATTGATAAGAGAAATACGATCGCAAAAAATATCGCACGATACTTTTATGACGGCGATTTTGTAAACCTGGGTGTGGGCATTCCAACCCAGTCGGCTAATTACATCCGAGAAGGCGTTAATATCACATTGCATTCCGAGAGCGGGTTTGTGGGACAAATCGGAGTGCTTCCCGGATTCAGCAAAAGAGAGAACCTGAAAACCGTCGAAGATTACCTGAAAGAAACCGAAAAATTTTCCGATCATGAAAATGGCTGGAAGATAGGTAATAAAGACCTATGCGATGCAACAGGAGATATGGCCATTTTGGGGCCAGGGGCGGCCTGCTTTGATTCTGTTGTGGCTTTTATGATGGCGAGGGGAGGGCACTTGGACGCTACTGTACTGGGCGGCTTACAAGTGGACGAGGAGGCGAACCTTGCAAATTGGGCAATACCAGGCAAGAAGATTCCAGGCATGGGAGGCGCCATGGATCTGGTTAACGGCGTAAAAAAAGTCATTGTTGCAATGGAGCATTGCACCAAAGACGGGTCGCCTAAAATCTTAAAAAAATGCACATTCCCACTCACCGCGGTCAGATGCGTCAACGTGTTGATTACCGAGCTATGCATCATTGAGTTCATTGAAGGAAAGATGACGGTTGTGGCAATAGCGCCTGGCGTATCGCGGGAGGAGCTTGAGGCAAAGACGGAGGCGGCCATCTGCTATGCGGATGCAGTGGATGTGATGGATATCGTGGAAGTATAACTGTGACAAAAGGCGCAACGCCTTGAAATGACACTGCAATGAAGTCCTAAGCCCAAAGACTTGGGGAACGGGTTTATCATTTGAAAGGACAGATGGAATGAGATGAAACAGTATCCTTGCCTGGAGCTCAATACAACGAAACTCAGAGAGAACATTGATATTGTAAAAAAGCAGTGCAGTGAGCAGGGCGTGGAAATTTGCGCTGTTGTAAAAGGCATCAACGGCTTAATCCCAGCTTGCCGGGAGTATGAGAAGGCGGGAGTCAGTTTCCTGGCATCCTCCCGAATGGAGCATTTGCAGGGCATCAAGGAGGCAGGTATTCAAACGCCCACCATGTGCGTGCGCATTCCCATGCTCAGCGAAGTGGAGGAGCTGGTTACATGGTGCGATAGCTCCCTGCAAAGCGAGATGACAGTGCTCAAACAGGTAAATGACGCGGCAGGCAAACAAGGGAAAACCCACCAAGTGATTTTAATGTTTGATTTGGGGGACCTGCGCGAAGGCATTTGGGCGCTAGATGAGATGATGGAAACCGCAAAGTTCGTGGAAGCGGCGAAGCATTTGGAACTCATTGGCACGGGAGTCAACCTGGGCTGTTATGGATCCATCGTGACCACGGTGGAAAAGATGAACGAATTGGTAGAAAAGACGGAGAAAGTGGAGGCGGAAATCGGACGGCAACTTCGTTATATATGCGGAGGCTCTACACAGGCCATGGCCCATATCTGGAAGAAGGAAATGCCGCAACGCATTAATCTCCTTCGGATCGGAGAACTCCCCATTCATGCACGAGGCATGTCTGACTTTTACGGATCCTGGGATTTGCGCTATTTGCATCAGGACGTTTTTACGCTCAAGGCGGAAGTGGTTGAGGTTAAAACCAAGCCTTCCCATCCAGTGGGGGTTTTGGGAAAGGATTCTTTTGGAAAAACGCAAACCTATACCGATCGGGGGATGCATAAGCGGGCGGTATTAGCCATTGGCAAGGCCGATTACGGAAGCTATGAGGATATCTACATATGCAGAAGCGATCTCAAGGTTCTTGGCGCTTCCGGAGATCACACCCTGCTGGATGTGGAGGATGCGGAAAAAGAAGTGAGGGTAGGCGACATCATAGAATTTGGGATTCGTTATAGCTCCGGAATCTACCTGACCAGCTCTACCAATGTAAAGATGACCACAACCAATGAAGACCATAGGCAATAAAGGTAAGGATTTTTAAAATACATTTTATATCAGAAGGGATGTGGGGAAATGGCGCCATTTGGACTGAATTGGCCGATGTTTATCATGTGGCTTGTTGCCGTGCCCGGGATGATCGCATTATCTTGGGTTCTTCCGGAAACGAAATGGTGGAAGCAAATTGTTGCCAAGTATTTTGACTGGACGACAAAGTAGCGGCAGAGATGGATCGGAAACAACCATAAAGGGCAAATAAATGATAGGGTAAATGAATTATGATGACAGAAGCTACTGACTTAATCTGGTTTAACATTGGAGCAACCGTTGTATACATGCTTATTCTTGTGGCAATCGGGCTTGCGATGAATAAAAAGATCAAGAGCAGCGATGACTATTGGGTGGGCGGCAGGCAAATTGGACCGGTTATGACTGCTATGAGCTACTGTGCTGCATATTACAGCACGGTCATGGTCATCGGCGGCCCTTCCATGATTTATCGCAACGGCATGGCATACATGATGCCCAACATGCTGGGTGCAACATTCACTACAGGTATCCTGATCTTTATTGCGCTGGCACTGAAGATGCGTGTTGTGGCGGAACGTACCGGCTCGGTATCATTGCCGGGCTTTCTGGCAGTCCGATATGAGTCCAAGGCTATCGGCTTTATTACGGCAGCGCTGATTGCCGTGCTTATGATCCCTTACGGTGTTTCTGTGTTGAAAGGTATTGCGGACGGCTTTGAGGTGTTGGCCGGCGTACCTTACCGAACCGGCGTTATCATTATCACAATCGTTTCCGTACTGTATCTGGTATCCAGCGGGTACTGGGGCGTTGCATGGACGGATATGATCCAGGGCGTCTTGATTTCCCTGGGCATGATAATCCTGGCTGTGTACGTTGTAAGCCGTTGCGGCGGCGTAACTGAAATGTTTACCACCTTAACTCAGCAGTATCCTGAAAAAATGGCTTCCCCGCCGGGACTTTACAACAACATCTTCCAGTGCCTGTCGGTTTGCTGGGTATGGCAGCTAATCGCTTTTGGCCAGCCCCAGCTGGTTACAAAGTTTCTGGGCATGAAAGATCCGGGCACCATTAAGACGGTTGTGCGCGTCAGTGTTCCGTGGATCGCAATTTTCCTTATGTGCAGTGCCCTGATCGGCTTTGGCGGGCTATACCTCTATGGCGAAGGCGTGGCAAACCCAGACCGTAACTCGCCAATGTTAGCATTTGAATCCGGCAGCCCGATCCTGCAGGCGCTGTTCCTCATCGCAGCTGTGGCGGCAGGGTTGTCCACATTGGTGGCGTTGGTGTTGACCTCATCTGCGGCCGTCACCAGAGACATCTATGAAGATTGCTATGTCGCAACTAAGCAGGCCAAGGTAGACACCAAAAAGTCTATCAACCTATCCCGGATTGTTACCATCATCGTACTCATTCTCATGATGTATCTGGCGCTTGAACCATGGGACTTCGTGTGGGAAATGTCTACGATGGCGGCGGGCACCATGGGCGCAGGGTTTGCCGCACCGATAATCATGGGTCTCTATTGGAAGAAATCCACAAAGACGGGCGCGGTTTCTGCAGTCATCGTAGGGGCGCTAGTAGATATTATCTGGTATATGGCTGGTCTCTCAGATATTGTGCATCCTTTCCTGCCGGGGATGATTGCTTCCTTTATCACCATCGTTGTGGTTTCCCTGTTCACCAAGCCGGTATCCTCCGACATTAAGAGCATGTTTTTCGATAAAGTCTATGTGAGAAAGAACAGTGAGACATTGCTGGAAAGCAGCAATGCGTGAGCATGTTTTTGATGAAAAACAGCCAAATACGATGCCCAATACAAAATGGTTTAGGAAAGTCCCCTAAATTTTTAGAATTTGGAGGCATAAGGGTAACAGACCGCCGTTGCCGTAGATCAGATTAAAAAGTAAAGGAGAGTAGAATGAGCAAGCTATATGTTGACACAACACGTTGCAAGGGTTGTGGATATTGTATCGCAGCCTGTCCCAAGAAAGCCATTGCGTTTTCAGGAGAAATTTCAGCAAAAGGGAATGAAACCATAAAAGTGGATGAAAAACAATGTGTTCAATGTGGTGCGTGTTATAGAGTGTGTCCGGACTATGTATTTGAGATTTACTAAATAAGGGGTAAAAAAATGGCAGAAAAAGTATTAATGAAGGGCAACGAGGCCATGGCGGAGGCTGCAATTCGTTTCGGTAGCCGCTTTTACAGCGGATATCCCATTACTCCACAAAGCGAAATATTGGAGTATCTTACTGAAAGGATGCCGCAAGTAGGGGGCTTTTGCATTCAGACCGAGTCAGAGCTTTGCGCCATCAATATGCTATATGGTGCTGCAGCAACCGGCGCAAGGGCGTTTACCAGTTCCTCCGGGCCTGGGTTTACACTCAACCAGGAGGGGATTTCTTACCTGTGCGCCAATAACCTCCCTGCCGTCATCATAGATGTCATGCGCATTGGCGCTGGCTTGGGGGATATCTTCCTGGGCCAGGGCGATTATTGGCAGGTGACACGAGGCGGCGGCCATGGCGATTACCGCACGATTGTGCTTGCACCCAATTCTGTGCAGGAAAGCGCATCTGTAATGGGAGAGGCATTTGATTTGGCTGAAAAGTATCTCAATCCGGTTTTGGTTGTTTCCGATGCCGGCATCGGCCAGATGATGGAACCCGTGGAACTCCCGGAATTTGTAGAGCATGATATTAACAAATTTGACTGGTCACTTAAAGGCTGTAAGCTTGATGAAAAAAAGAAGATCCGTAAGAACGAGTATTGGTATCGGCCGGATTATGAGAGTTACCTTTGGAACAAGTATGCTAAGATTGAAGAAAATGAACAACGTTGGCAGAGCTATATGATCGAGGATGCCGAAGTCGTATTGGTGGCCTACGGCAGCTCCTCACGGGTGGCCAAAGGCGCCGTTAACCAGGCGAGGGCACAGGGCTTCAAACTGGGGTTGATAAGGCCAATCACCCTGTGGCCGTTCCCCGTAAAGGCTTTCTCCCAGGCTAAGGCAGCGAAAGCATTCTGCACAGTGGAAGTG